>JAGFJE010000411.1 GCA_024103175.1 Phaeodactylibacter sp. | reverse complement strand
CCTTACATCTCCAGCACTTTCGGGCTCATCCCCATGCTGGAGAAACCGCCGTCGTGGTAAAGGTTCTGCATGGTCACCATGCGGGTGAAGTCGGAAAACAGCATGATGCAATAATCCGCACAGGATTCGGAGGAAGCATTGCCGAGGGGCGACATTTTATCGGCGTAGTCGAAAAACTCATCGAAGCCTTTCACCCCGCTGCCCGCTGTGGTTCTGGTCGGCGACTGGGAGATGGTGTTCACCCGCACCTTATTGCGCTCGCCGAAGTGGTAGCCGAAGCTACGGGCGAAAGACTCCAGCAATGCCTTGGATTCGGCCATCTCGCTGTAATCGGGGAAGGTGCGCTGGGCGGCGATGTAGGTCAGCGCCAGGATGGAACCCCAGTCGTTCATCGCTTCCATCTTCCAGAGGGTCTGCATCACCTTGTGAAAAGAGATGGCGGAGATGTCGAAGGTTTTCTGCATCCAGTCGTAGTTCAGGCCGGTATATTCCTTCTTTTTGCGGACATTGAGCGACATCCCGATGGAGTGCAGCACAAAGTCGATCTTGCCTCCCAGGGCTTCCATCGACTGCTGGAAGAGGTTTTCCAGGTCTTCCAGGCTGGTGGCGTCAGCAGGTATAACCTCCGCGTTGAGCTTTTCCCCCAGCTTCTGGATCTCGCCGAAGCGCATGGCCACCGGCGCATTGGTCAGCGTGATGGCAGCTCCTTCTTCTACACAGCGCTCCGCTACTTTCCAGGCAATGGATTTGTCGTCAAGCGCCCCGAAAATGACGCCTCTTTTTCCTTTTAGCAGGTTGTTACTCATTTTTATCATTTTTAGCCTCCCCCAACCCCTCCGAAGGAGGGGAGTTCTTTCTAAAGAGGAGTTTTTTGTTGGATCTTCTGTTACACAGATATTCAGCTCTCGCAGTCCAATCCCGCCTGGACTGACAGGAAGAAAACACGAGCCAGGTTCCAATCAGGATGCCACTTTCTGCACATTTCCAGGCATTTCAATTTATTTCTGCCCACGGACTTTCCGGAGCGCCCTCACCCATACACTCCCTCCTACCCCGCACTCAGCAGTTCCCGCGCATTGGCGATGGCAGAATCACTCGGCGGGCTCTGGCTAAGCATGGTGGCGATGGCGTGGATGCGTTCCTCCAGCTCCAGGTTGCGCAACTCCGTGATCGTCCGTTCTTCCTTGACGCGTTTGTAGACAAAGTAGTGGACATCGGCCTTGGAAGCGATCTGCGGAGAATGCGTGATGGAGACCACCTGGTGCTCATTACTAAGCCTGCGCAGGATATTGCCCATCTTCAGGGCCACATCTCCGGAAATGCCGGTATCGATCTCATCGAAAATAAGGGTCGGCAGCGGGATGGCGCTGGCCACCAGGGATTTGACCACCAGGGTCAGGCGCGACAGTTCCCCGCCGGAAGCCACGTCTTTGATCATCTGCATACGGCTGCCCAGGTTGGCGGCAAAGAGGAAGTTCACCTCATCCAGGCCGGTGGGGCCCAGCTCCTCCAGGCGGATGAATTCCGCCTTGATGCGGGCGTGCTCCATGGCCAGCTGGCCCAGCATCTGTTCAACCTTATTCTCGAAACCACCCACCACGGCGTGGCGGCGGCGGCTCAGCTCTTCGGCCTGCTCCCGGAGGGTTTCCTCCTGACGGGCAACTTCCTTTTCCAGGGCGGCGATCTCGTTGCTGAGGTCGCCGATATCGTCCAGTTGCTTCTGGAGGCTCTCCTGTATCTCCAGGAGTTCTTCCACCGAAGACACCTGGTGCTTGTTCTCCAGGCGGTAGATCATATCGAGGCGCTGCTGCACCTGCATGATGCGCTCCGGGTCGTGCTCGGTCTCTTCGGCCACGCCTTCGAACTCCTGCGAAAGGTCGTTCAGTTCCACCAGCACGCTGTCGAAGCGGCCGAAGAACTGCTCCAGGCGGGGGTCGAATTTGCGGATGCTCTTCAGCGCCTGGGCCACCTCCTCGAGCTGGCTGATGACCGACACTTCGCTCTCGCTCAGCTGCTGAAATGCCCCTGCCAGTATCTTTTTGATGTCTTCGGCATTGGACAGGCGGGTGAGTTCCTCTTCCAGCGCTTCCTGTTCGCCGGCCTTCAGGGCGGCGGCGTTGAACTCTTCAAGTTGGAAATTGATGAAGTCCAGCTCCCTGGCGGCGCTCTGGTTGCGGCGGATGAGCTCCGCCAGGCGGCGGCGGTTGGCCTGGTAGCGGGTGAAACCGCGCTGGTACTCGGCCAGCAGGCCTTTGTTCTCCGCCAGGGCGTCGAGCAGGCGCAGTTGGAAGGACACCTGGTGGATATCCAGGTTGTCGAACTGCTGGTGCAGGTCGACCAGGGTGGAACTTAGATCCTGCAGGATATTCAGCGTCACCGGCGTGTCGTTGACGAAGGCGCGCGACTTGCCGGAGGGGGTGATCTCCCGGCGGATGACCATATTGTCCTCGTAGTCGAGGTCGTTCTCCTCGAAGAACTGCTTCAGCCCGTAGCGGCTCACATCGAAGTGGGCCTCCACCACACACTTGTCTTCCAGGTTGTAAAGCGATTTGATGTCCGCCCGCTTGCCCATGATGAGCCCCAGGGCGCCCAGCAGGATGGACTTGCCCGCGCCCGTCTCGCCGGTGACAATGGTCAACCCTTTGGAGAAGTTCATCTCCAGCTCCTCGATGATCGCGTAGTTTCGTATCTGTAGGCTCTTGATCATATGCTCTTTTCCGCCTGATGGAAATTCTGCGCAAAGTTAATTGTTTTGAGGATAAGTACCTGAGTTGAAATAGGGAAATGCGTGGAAATGCGTGGAAATGCCTGCCCTGTGGAATAATTGGAAATTCCACAGGGCCTGCCAGGCTTTGAGTAGGGCTTCGTTTAATGGTAGAAAGCAGTAGTAGGCTGTTCAAAAAAAAGTGGTTCTAGAAAAAACTGTAACTGGCTATCCGGCTGAAAATGCCGTTTCGGAGCTGACCTAAATAGTTACAAAAAACTTCTCTCTACTTTTGAGCAGTGCAACCTGCCGGGTTTTCAGCCAAGCGCCAGATCGATTACCCCGGCAGCGTTTATCGAAGATACTGGACAGCGCCTTCGCTTTACTCCTGATAAAACACTTCCAGGTTTTTGAAACCTGGAAGGTTACGGCCGCATTCACCGTTTCCAATACCTATTGCTATTCCCTGGAAAAACATTATTTTGCCCGTTGTGAAACTTGACAAGTTTACATTTAGGCGCCTTCAGAAAAACTTGTCAAGTTTAAACCAGAATATGAAAAAACTTATAATGATGAAAAAAATATTTTTCTTCTCTCTCCTTGCCATTCACTTCGCCGCCTGCCAGAACGAACCCGGCGGCGGCCTCCAGGAGGCCGACCTGCTGGCCTACGGCATCCCCGTCACCATCATGGCGCCCGACAGCGCAGTCATCAGGGGCGGCGACCTCGGCGGCGGGCTGATCAAGGACGTTACCATCCGGGGTGAGGATAACTATTACGTACAGGTATTCGCCACCCAGGCTGAAACCAACGACATTGCCCGCCTGAAAGCGGAGCAACTGGCGGACGTGAAGAGCATCCGCTACTTCGACAAGATCGTCAGCGAGGAGGAAGACGGCTTCATCTACCAGACGATGATCGACACCACGGCCAGCTACGGCTTCCGCTACATCGTCGTGCAGGGCGACCTGCAGATCACCTTCCAGACCGGGTTGCTGGGGACATTCTCGCAGGAGGAGGTGGAAAGGATGTACCAGGCGGTGCAGCAGTAGGCGAGCAGGCTGCGTACGGCTGCTCCAAACAGATGGAAGTTCCCCCATCGGCACGCAGGGCAGAGGAGTGGGAAGCGCTCTGGGAGGTTTCGGAAAAATTAGCAGGGGCCTCTTTCGGGCTTTAAGAGCCTTTCGAATTTATTCTTATATTGCCCTTTCAGCCTAATCCACCAGTATGTTTAAACACCACACCACCCCCTTTGGGAAATATGAGAAGCACACCCTGGCCGACGAGGCGGCCGGCAACCGCATCGAGATCGTCCCGGGCTACGGCGCCTGTGTCCTGAACATCGAATTACAGGGGCAGCCCCTGCTCGACGGCTATTCCACCGCTGAAGAGATGAACATCAACCGCTGGGCTAAGAACGTCCTGCTCTTCCCCTTTCCCAACCGCCTCAAAGACGGCGTATACGAATGGGAAGGCGAAGAATATCAGTTTCCCATCAACGACGGGCAGACGGGCAATGCCCTGCACGGCTTTGGCATGGATAAACCTATGGAAGTTACCAGGGTGGAAACCGGAGAAGAAGAAGCGGCCATCCACTGCACTTATGTTTATGGCGGAGGCATGGCCCCCTATCCTTTCCCCTTTTCTTTTGAGGCCAGCTTCCGGATAGCGAACCCCGGAGAAGTGGAAATAGGGCTGAAAGTGCACAACAACGGCAACAGCGCTATGCCGTTCGGCATGGGCTGGCACCCCTATTTTCAGCTGTCCGAAAAAGTAGACGACATGGCCATGCAATTGCCGCCCTGTAATATGATCGGCGTCGACCAGGCGATGATCCCGACCGGCAAGTATTATGAATACACCACCTTCACCCAGACGCGGCGCATCGGGCCGGAAGTGCTGGACAACTGCTTCGCCCTGCGCCAGCAGGAGGGGCGGATCGGCATATTACTGCGGGGGGAAAAAGGAGAATTGCGGTACTGGCAGGAAGTGGGCCCCGGCAAATTCGCTTACCTCCAGCTGTTCACCCCTCCCCACCGCCATTCTCTGGCCATAGAACCGATGACCTGCAATATCGATGCCTTTAACAACAGGGAAGGGCTGGTGCGGCTGGAGCCGGAAGAAGACGTGGAGGCCAGGTTCGGGTTTGCGTTCAGGAGCAGGGGTTGAGTAGAGCAGCCCCTAAACAAGCGCCGACCCTTCACCGTACTGCGGGCGTCCGGGAATGAAGAAAAGGCGGGCCGTTCCAAAAAATAAGCCGGAGCTTGTGCCAAGCTTCCGGCCTTATTTTTTGGAAAATATATTTTTACGCACCGAGATAGTTCTTGAGCAGTTTACTCCGGTTAGCGGAACGCAGTTTGTTGATGGCCTTGTCCTTGATCTGGCGCACCCGTTCGCGGGTCAGGCCAAACTTTTCACCTATATCTTCGAGGGACATGGGATGTTCCACACCGATGCCGAAGTAAAGTTTAATAACATCACACTGGCGCTCGGTCAGCGTGCTGAGCGAACGTTCGATCTCCTTGCGGAGCGACTCCTGGTAGTCCAGAGCGGAATCGGTGCCCGGGGTGCTGCTGTTTTCCAGCACATCCAGCAGGGAGTTGTCCTCGCCCTCAACAAAGGGGGCGTCCATAGATACGTGGCGGGCAGCGACGCCGAGCGTGGTCTCCACCTCTTCAGTAGGGATCTCCAGGGTTTCCGCCAGTTCATCGGCGGATGGTTCGCGCTCGTATTCCTGTTCGAGCTCTGAAAAAGCCTTGTTGATCTTATTGAGAGAGCCGACCTTATTCAAAGGAAGGCGCACGATTCGGGATTGCTCGGCCAGTGCCTGGAGTATAGACTGGCGGATCCACCATACCGCGTAGGAGATGAACTTGAAGCCGCGGGTCTCGTCAAATCGCTGGGCGGCTTTGATCAAGCCCAGGTTGCCTTCGTTGATAAGGTCGCTCAGGGACAAGCCCTGGTTCTGGTATTGCTTCGCTACAGAAACGACGAATCTCAGGTTTGCTTTGGTCAACTTTTCCAGAGCAGCCTGATCACCTTGTTTTATTCGCTTGGCCAGCTCCACTTCTTCTTCCGGGGTGAGGAGGTCAACTTTTCCTATTTCCTGGAGATATTTCTCCAGGGATTGACTTTCTCGGTTCGTAATAGATTTAGTGATCTTAAGCTGTCTCATGTACGCAAATTGTTTTGAAGTTTACAATGGAAAATGAAAACGTGATGAAAGCGGGTAATAGGGAAGATATGACAGGGATATGCTAGTGGGATAATCGCTCTTGGCCGTTGTCTCAGTAAAAATGATGTGAAATGAATTTTGAAGTAATGTCACCCACTGCTGTGTTATACCCATTAGGTTACGAATTACAGCCTACAAAAATAAGGGTTTACCCCATTCAAGTCAAGGGCTGTGTAATATTAAGTTAACATCAGTCGTTTTAACAAATTGGCATTTTATTTGGTTCCCTGCCTTCCCCTTTTTTCCGGCAGCGGCGTATTTTGCGCCCGGACAAAGGAAAATTTTGTTCCCGGCCAACCGCTCAGATAGCTGTTTGGTTGTTTGTTAGGGGCCGGCTCAGCTGCCCCGGAGAAATTTTTTCTCACTTTCGCTTCAGGCCCAGGCCGAACCCCGGGCCATTCCGGCGCATCTTGCCTATTTTTTTGGAAAAATCATTTTTTTATTTTTTATTGTGGTGCGGCCATCCGCAGCTTCAGCGCCGGTCTTTTACAATGCTCTGAATATAAAAGAGATGGATTGCCGCAGGAGCATCACCACCTGTACCGAGGCAGTAACAATTGGGCAGCCGGTATTGTTTCATCGCCTGACGGCTCAATGCTGCTCGAGGCACCTTAATCAATAACCAAGGTATGGAACGCGTACAGTTTTCAATGGAATACATCTTTCGGGCCTCTCCGAGTATTCTGTACAAGTTTTTGACGACCCCGGCCTGCCTCGTTCGCTGGTTTTGTGACGAGGTTGACATTCAGGGAGCGGTCTATTCTTTCTTCTGGAGCGGTTCTGAAGAGGTAGCGGAAGTCATTGAAGACCTCGAAGACGAGCGCATCCGCTTCCGCTGGCTGGATGCAGAGAACGAAGAGGAATACCTGGAATTTGACATTTCCAAATCTCCTGTCACCGGTGAAACCATACTTGTCATTACTGATTTCTGTGATGCCGATGAGCTCGATGACCAGAAGCAACTCTGGGACAGCCAGCTTCAGGAACTGAGAAAGGAGACTGGCGGATAAACCCTTTTTCTCCTTCAAAAGCGAAAGCCATCCCGGAAAGGCCCCAGGGTGGCTTTCGCTTTTATATAAGGTCACCCTCAGTTTGTGTTTAGCGCTCAGGCGCCCGTATCGCGCAACACGGTGTACAGGATCATAACGATCCCGGCGACTACCAGCAGGCCCGCCAGCAGATGGAAAAATCCTCCCAACGGGTTGCCGAAAGCGGCTATACCGAGAATGATGCCTCCGATCAGGAACGCAATGCCCAGAATGAAAGCAAACGCCCCCCACAGGCTCCCCCCTTCATCCCCGTCGCCTCGTTTGGCTTTTTTCCGGGCCAGCCTTTTTTCCCATTTGTCCCGTTTTCGCTCTATGCGCTTTTTCAGCTTATCCCATTTGCGGCCTGCCCAGCTCGATGCCGCCGGCGATTCCGCATCCTCCGGGGAAACGAGTACCTGTTCCGCACCTTCTTCGGAAGCGGGCGGGGTGATCCTCACGGCGGCATGGTTGGCCGTAGCGCAGAGCATGATCAACAGTGTAAATAACAGGGTCTTGATGTGTTGTCTCATATCAACTGGAGTTTATTTAAGAAATCCTGAATCAGAATTTTACCGGAAGGGCTCTGCAAAAAGGGGGGATAAGCAAAAGGAGCGCTGTTCACCGGTGGCTGAAAGCCCAACCTCATGCTGTCTGCTGTACACCTGGTACGCGCCTTCAAGATAAAAATAATTTCCGACAGAATAGCCGGTATTCTACAGGTAACCACGAGTAAAATCTCCCTTAAATTCGCGCTAAATTCGCTCTAGTGCTAGCCGTAATTCTCCACCAGGCTCCAGATGACCAGTATAATGCCTGCCAGGGCAAACAGCCCGGCCATGAACCCGAACAGCCCCCCCAGGGAAATGATGGCCCCGATGATGCCCAGCCCAATGGCCACCAGCAACAGCAGCAGGCCCAGGCGAAATTTATCGTCATTCCAGACGTCCTGCCCCTGCTCTTCCCCCGTCAGGCCGCGCTTTTTCATTTTCCGCTCCAGGCGGTTCAGCCGCTTTTCGTATTTCCCGCTGTTCCGCTCCAGTTTGCTCTTTGCCTTTTCCAGGCGCTCTTCGTCCACGGAAACTTTTTCTTCCATCTGAACAGCGGGCGCTACCCGAACCGCCGCCGCCTGAGTGCCTCCGGCAGAAAGGAGCAGCATAAAAACGAACATCCAGGTTTTATATCCTTTCTTCATGGCCAAAAAGATTTTTTGAAACATTTTCCCGGCACACCACCAAAATAATTACCTTTATTTCACAAATTAGTGATAAGGGCGGCTGCTTTTTTATGCCCGAGCAGGCGCACCGGCTTTTCCCGGCGGAAAAGCTAGAAAAACTTTACAAACATCGCAAATTGCGGAGGATTATGAAAGTTTATTTCGGGATGGCGCTGGACGACACCGCCTTCCCTCAGCCGGAAAACACCACCGGAGGAACGTCATATCTGGGCCCGCAGGGCATCCTCTTCTTCCTGGAAGCCCATCTGGGCTTGCTGGGCCATCCTTCCGATGACGAATACCTGCGCATCGAGCAGTACCGGCAGGCCATACGCCGGCAGTTGGAATCCACCCCCGGCCTGTTCTACGAAGCCTCCTTCCGTGCCGACCAGTTCGCCACGGCCACCAACCTGCTGGAGCGCCGCGATGAGTTGCTGCTTGCCGGCTGGGATTTTCAGGCCGGCGCGGGCACTCCGGAGCGCCTGCGTTGCCTGGCCGGCCTGGAGGCCCTGCTGCGCGAAGGAAAGGGAGGGCTCCGCCTGGCGCCGGGTTACGCCGGGCGTTTCACCGCCGTGCTGGAGGCCCTGCCCCGCCGGCGCCTGCCGGCCGACACTTTCTGCATCAACGAACCGCCGGAACTGCTGCCCATCCATTTCCAACGCCTCTTTGCATTGCTGGAAAAACAGGGCGCCCAAATTCAGCGGCTCCCGGAACCAAAGGCCGAGGGCAGTACCGACCTTGCCAATTTCAAGCGCATCCTGGCCGGCCAGGCTGCCGGGCCTGGCAAAAAGCCGCTGGCCGGCGACGGCTCCCTGCTGTTGATCCGGGGCAAGCGCGAATCGAGTCTGGCCTCCTACCTGGCCCAATTGCTGCGCCTCAACCCCGGCTTCCGGCCCGCCTGCCTCCTTTCCGGACAGGACAGCGCCTTCGGCCACGCCCTCACCCAGGAAGGGCTTCCCGGCCTGGGCCAGCTCTCGGCCTCCCTGGCCCGCCCCACCCTGCAGGTCCTCAAGCTCGTCACCGTCTTCCTCTGGGAGCCCATCGACCCGTACAAGATCATGGAGTTTGTCTCCCTGTCCGTCAAGCCCCTGGAAAAAGAACTGGCCAACCGCATCGCCGCCCAGATGGCCCAGACGCCGGGCATCGACAGTGACGGCTGGCGCGCCACCATCGCCCGGTATTTTGACGACATGCGCGAACGGGCAACGCAGGACCCCACCGTCGACCTGAAAAAGATCGAATACCAGTACTTCTTCTGGTTCCGCCGCAGGCGCTACGAACTGTCGCAGCTGGCGCCCAAGGAGGAAGTCATCGAGATATTCGGCTACCTGGCCCGTTGGGCCTTCGAGTGTTTCGAAGAAGAAGGCAGCAAGAACAATTCCCTGCTGGTGCTCAGCGAACAGGCGAAAAGGATACGGGAGTTGCTGGAGGCCCTGCCGGAGGAGCGGCTATCCAACCTGGAACTGGAGCGTATCGTACGCACCATTTACGAGCCGGCGCCCGTACAGCTGCGGAGCAGGGAGTGTGGTTTCCTGCCGTATGTGCAACATCCCAACGCCATCATCGGCGAAGCTCCGGAGGTGCTGTGGTGGAATTTCACCCAAAACGAACCCATCCACTTCTTTTCCCGCTGGTACCAGCCCGAAATCAGTTACCTCAAAGATGGCCGCATCGATCTGCAGGGCCCGGCCCTGGAGAATGCCCGCCTCATCTGGCAGCGGAAACAACCCATACTCCATTGCCGGGACAGGCTGATGCTCGCCCTCCCGGAAATGGCCAACGGGCAGCAGGCCCATCCGCACCCGCTATACGGCGACCTGCAGGCCGCCTTCGATGGGCTGAGCGCCATCACCCTGGATATCGACGGCGGCGCCCCGCGGGCCCCGTTTAACACCCTTTTCCAACTGCCCGGCCATACCCGGCTCGAACACCGGAGGCTCGGCCGCCCCCGCCCCTTCCTTCGGATACGCTCCGCCTCCCGGCTGGGGCGTCGCGAAGAAGAGACCTTCAGCAGCCTGGCCGACTTGTTCTACTACCCCTATCAATGGGTTTTTAAGCACCAGATCCGCCTCCGCAAATCCTCCATCCTCAGCATCGTCAAGGAAAATACGTTGATGGGCAACCTGGCGCACCGGTACTTCGAAAAACTCCTCCGGCAGGATATACAGCACTGGGGCAAGGAGCAGGTGGAAACCTTTATCGACCGGGAAACGGAAGGCCTGCTGCGCCGCGAGGGCGCCGTCATGCTGCTTTACGGCAAAGAACCGGAACGGGCCAGCTTCGTGCAGCGGGTAAAGTACGCCGCCTGGAGCCTGGCCCGCCACATCCGGGAAAACGGCTGGGAAGTAATGGAAACCGAAAAGCCCCTGGAAGGCCGGTTCATGGACATCGCCATCAACGGCCGGGCCGACCTCGTCCTTCGCCGCGGAGAAGAACGGGCGGTCATCGACCTCAAATGGCGGGGAGCCCGCTACCGCGAACAAAGCATCCGCAATGAGGAAGACCTCCAACTGGTGCTTTACTCCCACCTCCTGGGCCAGGGCCACAGCTGGGCCCACACCGCCTATTTCATCATGGAAAAAGGGCTGCTCCTGGCCCGCAATAACGACGCCTTCCGCGACATTAACGCCGTGGCCCCCGCGGAGGAACTGGTAGAAGCCCACCAAAGGATACTCTCCCGTATGGAAGCAACCTATCGGTGGAGAATGGCCCAGATCCGCCGCGGAGAAGTAGAAATACGCTGTGAACACACCCGCCTGAGCCTCGAGGACGCCTACCAGGATCAAAACCTGATGGACATTCTGGAGATGAAGGATGGCGACGCCCCCTTTGACGATTACCGCACCCTGATCAACCTTATTGAGTAGAAAGTAGCATAGGCCTTGGTTTTTTCTGATTTTTTTACTAATTTGAAGGGTCGTGTTCCAATAAGCGCTTCCCGGCTTTTGTAAAAAAAACAGGTGCTGAAATTTTCCCGCCACAGCTCTTTTATTATAGAAAAAAATATAATAACTTCGCTGGTGCTAATACGCCGGCAAGAACGGTGAAATTATTCCTGTAAAGCGAAGCAATACCCCCGGCCCCACTTTGAGAGACCTACTCTGAACCTGCAATGCGACCTTTCACCAAATGCTTCGCAGGACGCAAGGTGCTATTATTCCCCCCCATTTTAGCAACGAAACACGCTGTATGCTCACGTTCGTTTGCGTGGAACCTTATTTATCAAACTGGTAAAATCACATTTTACTATGATGCTCAGAGTTTTACTTCTGGCTTTTGGCCTTCTTTTCTTTGCAGGCCAGAATGCTTATGCGCAATTCCCAACCCGATGTATCGACGTATTGGCCTCTGTAGAAGGCGGAGGGAGCCAGGTCGTTACTTGCGAAGGAGACGGCATTGCCGAAACCATAAATTTCTCCGCCAGCTCGCTGGCCATGCCGGTCAGTTTCCTGATCACCGATGAAAATGACATCATTATCAAGGTAAGCGTCCGAGGGACGCTCTCCTTTGAAGGCCTTGGCGCGGGTACTTTACGCGTATACGCCTTTACCTGGCTGGGGCATATAACCGCCCGGCCAGGGCAGAACGCCACCACGGCCAGCCTGGGTTCCTTCTGCGGTAATTTGAGTGACAACTTCATCACCGTCACGAACTTCACCCCCGACGGCGGCGCCGTTACCACCGATGACGGCAATACCTCCGTAACCGTTTGCGTTGGCGATGGCGTACCTGATGTGGTCAACTTTACCACGACTGCATCTACGCCCCAGGGCTACGCTTACCTCATCACCGACGAGAACAACATCGTCGTCACCGTCGCTGCCGGCGACAACTTCGACTTCGATGGCGAAGGCGAAGGCATCAGCCGCGTCTGGGGGATCTCCTATGCCGGAAACCTCACGGCCATGGAAGGGGATACCGTCGGCGTTTCCCAACTTTCCGATAATTGTTTCGGCTTGTCGGAAAACTTCATCGAAGTCATCCGCTCGCAGCCCGACGGCGGCGCCGTCGAACTCACCAACGGCGAAACTTCCGCCACCGTTTGTGTCGGGGACGGCCAGGACGACATCCTTTCCTTCACCAACCAGACAAGCTCGTCGGCCGCCTATACCTTCATCATTACCGATGACAACAATATCATACTCGACATCCCCGACGGCGCCTCGGCCAACTTCGAGGGGGCGGATGCCGGCATCTGCCGCATCTGGGGGCTGTCGTACACCGGCAACCTTACCGCCGCCCCGGGCGACGATGCCGCCGCCGTGGCCCTGAGTGACGATTGCTTCGAATTGTCCGAAAACTTCATCGAGGTCATCCGACAGGAAGCAGACGGCGGCGCCGTGGCGCTGGATAATGGCGATACCGGCGCCGTGGCCTGCGTGGGCGATGGCGCACCCGATGTCCTGAGCTTCACCAACACTTCGGTTGGCGCCGACAATTACACCTACTTGATCACCGATGAGGATAACATCATCCTGGCTATAGATGACGACGGCTCTTTTGACTTCGAAGGGGCCGATGTCGGCATTTGCCGCGTCTGGGGGCTGGCCTACGGAGGCGCCCTGCTGGCAGAAACAGGCGATGACGCCGCAGCGGCTGTATTGGCCGACGGCTGCTTCGGCCTGTCCGATAACTTCATTACCGTTCG
>JAGFJE010000409.1 GCA_024103175.1 Phaeodactylibacter sp. | reverse complement strand
CCAACCGGTTGTTGCGACAGGACACCAAAGAGCCCGCGCCTTGGTGACAATTGACTTTTTTAAACTAGATGACGCCATTCGACGGAAGAACCTGATCCGTGAACGGGCTGTTGTCATCATTGCCCTTTTCCCTCAATTGCAACGGGTGGCTAATGGGGTCGCCGGACAGGAACTGGCCGATACCAGGGAAATTATCAATGGCTTTACATCAGGAAAAGCTCCACATACCAACTGCGCCCGTAGCTACGTAAAACTTTTTCAATCTGATCCCACTGAGGCTGCCCGCATTTTCAATTTAGTAGTGGCCTTCATCTCCTCAAGTTCATAATGTCCCCTCACTCTTTCTCCCCCTCCATCACCTCCTCGATCGTCGGCGCCTTCCACTTCGTGAAACCCACCGGTACGCTTTGGGCCTTCTTCACCGCCTTGCCCGCCCGCTGCTTGTCGTATACCATGGCGAAGGTCATGATGAGGCTGGTGCCGATGATGATGAACAGCAGAATGCCCGCCTCGAAGCCCGGCACGACCGCCTCTTTGGGGATGGCGTAGAAAAGCAGGATGGTGATCAGGCCGCGCGGGGCGATGAAGAGTTGGGGGATGAGATCCCGCCCCAGGAAGAGGCGCAGGATGACAAAGCGGATGGCGTAAATGGACAGAATGATCAGCCCGCTGATGAGCGCCACCTCCAGGTTGAGCAAGGAGGCCAGAGAGATGGTCAGGCCGAAGATGACGAAGAAGAAAGTGCGCACCACAAAGGCCGACTCCATGGTGATGATATGGAGCCCTTCGTAGATGTTCTTCGCCTTTTCGAGGTCCAGCCAGCGGCCCAGCCGCCCGCGGAAGAAGAGCTGCATGTTGGCGATCACCAGCCCGAAGGCCAGGATGATGATGAGGGAAGAGAGGTGCATTTTCTTACCCAGCGCATACAACAGGAGCAGCACGGCGATGAGCAAAAAGAGCTTGACCTGGCTCCGTATATTCTGAAAGATGAACAGGATGAGGTAGCTGGCCACCAGCGAGATGGCGACGGTCAGGCCGAGGTTGCCGAAGAACCCCGCCAGGCCGTTGCCGCCGGCATGGTCGGCTATTTCCCAGCGGCCGGCCAGAAAGTAGAAGAGCATAATGCCCAGGATGTCGGAAAAGGTGCTTTCGTAAATGTGAAATTCCCTTTTTACCATGCCCAGTCCCGATACGGAAGGGATGATGATTGCACTGGAAAGGATGGATAAAGGCGTCGCATACAGCCAGGCCGTATTCATGTCCATCTCCGGAATGAACTGGTGAAGGATCAGGGCCGCCACCCAGGTGGAGGCCAGCAGGCTGATGAGGGCGATGGCCAGCGCCTTGCCGATGGGCAGGATCTTCTCGGGTTTGAGCTCCAGTTCCAGAGCTGCTTCGAGCACGATCATGATCAGCCCGACGATACCCAGCACCTCGAGAATGGGAAAAAAGTCGATGCTGCCCAGGCCCAGCGCATCGAGGCCCAGCTTCAGCACGATGCCCAGCGCGATCAGCATGAGCACGGAAGGCACATTGGTCTTGCGCGCCAATTCATTGAAGATGAACGACAGAATGAGAATTGCCGAAGCTTCGATGATCAGGTTGTATGAGGTCAGTATTTCCATATCTCTTCTTTTCTGGTATTTGAAAGTTTCAGGGGAAGCAGAAGGCCCATACATCAAACATCAAAAATCAAACATCAAAAATCAAACATCAAAAATCAAAAATCAAAAATCAAAAATCAAACAACCTTACAGCCATACCCCAGCTCTTCCAGCAGTTGCATCAATTCCCGCAGGTGAGCCTCCTGTTTGAGCACTATCCGCAGTTCGGATTGCCCGCCGGAGCCGCCGGCGGATATCCATTCCGGCTTGTGGTTCCAGTCCAGATAAGGGGTGGTGGCCATAATGTCCATCAGCTGGACTTCAAAGCCGGCGGAGCTTTCTTCCTCTTTTTTTTGCACGGCGAGGTGGAAGACGCCGCTGACATCCTCACCGGAGAGGAGCGTATAGCCGTCGGACCAGAGGTGCGAGTAGCTCAGGTAGTGCCGCCCGTCGTCGGCCTGAAGGTAGAGGCCCAGGTAGCCCAGTCGGGAAACCACGCCCTGTACGTTGCCGCTGCGCAATTTCTTCCCCGGCAAAATGGCATGTCCCAGCCGTATCATCCTGCCGCTGACGTAATTGCGGATATGGGGGTAACCGGCCAGGACGAGCACCCCCATCAGCAGGGAATGCAGGGCCGGGTTGATGAATACAAAAAAGGCGCTCCAGGCCAGGATGGCCAGCGGTTCGTAGAGGAGCATGGCCGAACGCAGCAGCCGCCGGGAGGCAATCAGCAGGCGGCTGCTGACCGAGGCGCCCGCCACCAGCCGATAAGCCAGGCGGAGTACGAAGTAAAACAGCAGCAGGCCCAACCCCAGAAGCAGCAGGCCAAGCCAGGACACCCGGTAAGACATTATTGCTTCCATTGCTCGTATTTAATGTAATCTTTGCGCTCCAGCAGCGCGCCGACAGCGTTGGCGGCCGCTTCGTTGATCTCCAGCCAGCCGTTGGCGTGGCGGGTGAGCAGGCCTACGCTGAGCAGGCGCCGCAGGAGGTTTACGTATTTTTCGGAAAAGGGAGGCCCCATCAGCTTGCGCAGCTGATATTCATTCGTGCGTTTCTGCATCAGGATGGCACTAAGCAGGACGGCGTTATCGGGGTTCAGGAAATCCGGCAGCGCGTATTCCGGAAGGGGGTGGATGAAGACGCTGTCCCCATCTACTTTTTGCATGGAAAGCGCCCAGCGGAGCAGGGCCTCGCCTATATTGCCGCCCGCGGCCCGGTGCACCCGGGAAGCCAGGCGGTTGAACTGCTGTGGGCTGGCCTCCTGAAGCTGCTCGTTCAGCAGGGTCATATGGGTGGCGCCGTGCCGGATCAGGATGGCTTCGCGCACCGCATTGGCGGGCATGAAATCCATGTTGAGTTCCGCCTGGAAAAGGCTTCCCACATTGTGTAACTGCTGAAGGTGGCTCGACAAGGCATTGCTCAGCGAGATGAGAAAGAAGATATTGCCGGAATAGGCGTCGATATGCCGGCGTAGCGCCCGGACGTTCTGGTTCAGCGGTACCGTGGGGCTCCACCACAATTCCAGCCCGTCTATCCACACCAGCGGGCGTTCGTTAAGCGTATTCTTGCGGACAAATTCCAGGGCCTCTTCCAGGTTGTACGCTACTTCCAGTTTTCTTCCCTGAACCTTAATGACGGAATCCGGATGGAGGCGAATGGTGTTTTCCGGAAAAAACCGGTTGGCCACCATCTCCCCGAAGAAAGATTTGCCTGAAAACCGCTTCCCCGTAATGGATACCGCCCCGCGGAACCCCTTTTCCCAATTGTCGAGGATGCTTTTGATATGCGCCATCTCATCTTCCCGGCCTACCCAGAAGGATTCCCCAATGTAGCCCTTGGCCTGGAATATGGCGGCATAATGGCTGTTGTCATTGCCCACTGTCCGGCTCTGTATGTAGCGCACCACTTTTTCCGAAGTGCTCAGGTTTTCCTCCTGCTCGGCGGCTTTTCTGATTTTCCGCACGGCTCTTACCTGGGCGCCCCACCAGTACTGCAGGTTTTCCAGCCACTGGTAACGGCGCAGCCGAAACTGGCTGATAGCCGATTGAGAAGGCGCCGGCAGAAAAATGCGGGAGGCATCGAATACGGCGCTGAAGCGGAAGTCCTCTTCCAGGCGGTGTTCTATCGTATCGGCCAGGCTGGACAGCTGTTCTTCGGAAGCCAGCAGGTTGTTCCGGAAGGATTCGATGGGCTGCAGCAGCTCCGCCATCTCCCATTTTGCCTCGGCCTCCCCGGCTTCGGTGGAAAGCAGGATCAACCGGTTGCGGATGTTGGACAAGGCTACCTTCAACCCGTTGATGGTATTCTCGGTAAGTTCCCATGCTTCGTAGATCAGGGGCAAAACCTCGGCCTCCAGCCATTGCAGGCAACGCTTCCTAAGGTTGAGGTCCAGTATTTCCAGTAACCCGCCCTGTATTTTCAGGGCTATCCGCATTTTTTCGGGCAGCGCATTAAGAGATTCCTCCAGCTCTGCCGAAAAGGACTGCAGGCGGGGCGGCGCCTGTATCTTGGCCGCCATCGTTTCCAGGCGGTTGGATATTTTGCCCGGTTTGGGCAATTCGCCGGCGGCGCTGTCTTCTTCTCCCAGGAGAGCGGTCGTTTGATCCACTTTATTGTGAACATCGAGGATGTCGGCCTGGCAGGCGGCGGCCAGCGCTTCGATCTCCCGGCGGATTTTTTGAAAAACGGAGGCTGCGCCGGCCGTCTCCTGATATTGTTTAAGCAAGTGAGCCACCTGGCCGGTAATGGCGGAGAACTGCTCCCGGTAAACGGGCCAGGGGTTTTTCTGGAGCCGCCAGCTGTCTATCCGGCGCTGCCGGCTGGGCTGCCATCGTTTGTTTTCCGTCCGGCTTATCCGGTTCATAAATCCCTTCAGGCTTGCCGCCGCCGATTGCAGAGCGGCTTCCGACTGCTCATTCAGCCGGCTTATACGCTTTTCATCGATGGCGCCATCCGCCAGCAAAAGGTATCCTTTCTGAAGCTCGAAAAAAATATCCCGCCACAACAGGAGGAACCCCTTTGCCTCCGCTGCCCATTCGTAATTGATCAGATAGTAATGAAAGGTTTGTTCCTCAGGATAGGTTGCTTTGTTTTCCAGCCGTTCAAAGGCATATTCCCCCACCTTGCCCATGGTTTCACATATAGAGGCGACTGCCGTGGCCATGCGGCCCAGTTGTTCTCCCGGAGAGGATGCCTCCCATGCTTCCCCAATGGCCTCGGCTATCCGGGCCTCCAGTTCGTCAAGTCGGTGGAGTACAGGTTTTTCATTGAGATTTGGTGGCTTAGACATATACGTGAGTAGGTATTCGGCTGTGCACTAAGTTAGGAAAAAATACGGTAGGACGGTGAAGAGCATTATTGATTTTTGCCAATTTTTTCGCTAAATTGGCAAAAATTATACCTGGAAAATGACAACCACGCTGGACAAATACGGCAGGATACTCATACCCAAAAGAATGCGTGAACTGCTGGGGATCACTCCCCAAACCCAACTGGTCATAACGGAAGAGGGAAATAAGCTCATTATTGAACCTGTGCCGGAAGAAAACCCCTATGAGGAAAAAGATAATATGCTGGTTTTTGTCGGTGAACTCGAATCAGCATACGAGCGCCTCATAGAACAGGACAGAGAAGAAAGAGATAATAAAATATTGGGTTTATGAGGGTTCTCCTGGATACGTCCGTACTGGTGGCGGCTTGTATTGAGCGGCATCCCCGGCATCTGCCCGCATTCGAATGGCTGAAAAAAGCGCAGGCTAAAAAAATAGAAGCGGTGGTATCAGCACACTCTCTTCTGGAAGCCTTCAGTGTACTGACCCGCGCTCCCTTTAAGCCCAGGATCACTCCCGCAGAAGCCCGGAAGCTCCTCGACCGGAATATTCATGCTCATTGCAGGATAATAACCCTGACGGCGGAGGAATACCGGGAGATTATCAAAAGCCTGGCTGAAAAAGGCTTTCGTGGAGGTATTGTCTATGATGGGCTTATCCTCTTTTGTGCGCGAAAATCGAAAGCAAAAAAAGTGGCCACCTTGAATGCGGTGGATTACACCCGGTTGGCTGTCGGCCTGGGCTTGGACATTGAAGTAGCAGGACTTTAAAGCGCTTAATTTTCTCCGCGTTTCTCCCCGGTATCTTCCAGCATGAAACCGATGCTGCGAACGCCTTCCACCGGGTCCACCCGCATGTACTGCTCCACCGTTATGGTGTATTCTCCCGCCTGATTGAAATAAGCGCCCTCCTGAATGGGGATCGTCAGCGTGCAGTACTCGCTGTTGCAATCGCCCAGCCAGACGCCGGCCTTGTCCGCCAGTTCCAGAGAAAGCAGTTCGGTAAGGCGTTTGCCCGAAGGGAAACGGGTATGTATCTGCGTGTAGAGGTTCTGATAATTGTAGCCGGTGCTGTGCTCCAGTTCCAGAAATAGGTTGTAGATGGAAAGCGTGTCCTGTATGGTAAAGGTAAAGCCCAGCGTGTCTTCGTAAGCCCAGTTGCCATCCTCAAAGTCATATTGTTTCTCATAATCGTAACCCGGCCCGCAGGAGGACAGAAAAAGGATGGCGGAAAATAGGAGTAGGGCAGCGTATTTCATAAAATGGATTCGGATGATGGCATTGGTTGGGCTCATTCGACGGGGTGGAGGTTGGGAACCCGGGGGGAAAACCGCCGCTTCGCCGGGTAAGAGCCGGAAAGGCGGCGGTTTTCCCCTGAAAACTCACTTAAAATAGTCTTTCATCTTTTCGAAGAACGTTTTTTCCGACTTTCCGGGCTGGGGGTGAAAATTGGGCATGCTCTTAAGTTTTTCGAGCAGTTCCCGTTCTTCATCGTTCACCTTCTTGGGCGTCCAGACGTTGACGTGGATCAGCTGGTCGCCGGTGCCGTAGGCCTGTACGGAAGGCATCCCCTTGCCCTTCAGGCGGAAGATCTTTCCGGACTGTGTGCCGGCGGGTATTTTTATCTTCACCCGGCCGTCAATAGTGGGCACTTCTACGGAGGTGCCCAGGGCGGCGTCGGCAAAGTTGAGGTACAGCTCATGGATGAGGTTCATGCCGTCGCGCTGCAGGAATTCGTGCGGCTTTTCTTCGATATTGATAAGCAGGTCGCCCGGCGGGCCGCCTTTGGCGCCGGCGTTGCCTTTGCCCCGCAGAGACAACTGCATGCCCTCTTCCACGCCGGCGGGGATCTCGATATCGAGGGTTTCTTCACCGTACATGCGGCCATCACCCTTACATTTGGGGCAGCTGGCGGTCACCTGCTGGCCCGAGCCGTTGCAGGTAGGGCAGGTCACGGTAGTCTGCATCTGCCCCAGGAAGGTATTTTTCACCTGGCGTACGTACCCGGCGCCCCGGCAGGTGGAGCAGGTCTGCACGGAGCTGCTGTCCTTGGCGCCGCTGCCGTTGCATTGGTCGCAGGTGACGTGTTTTTTAACCTTGATCTTTTTGGTTACGCCGGAGGCGATCTCCTCCAGCGTGAGCGTCACTTTAATGCGCAGGTTGCTGCCGCGTTGCCCGCGCGGGCGCGCGCGGGTGCGGCCGCTACCGAAGAAACTGTCGAAGGGGCTGCCGCTGTCGCCGAAGATGTCGCCAAATTGCTGGAAGATGTCTTCCATGGTCATGCCGCCGCCACTGAAGCCTCCCCCGCCATGGCCGCTGACGCCGGCATGGCCGTAGCGGTCGTACCGGGCTTTCTTATCCGGGTCGCTCAACACTTCGTAGGCCTCGGCAGCTTCTTTGAACTTTTCCTCCGCGCTTTTATCGCCGGGGTTCTTGTCCGGGTGATACTGAATGGCCATTTTCCGGTATGCCTTTTTGATAGCTGTGCCATCGGCATCCTTGCCAACGCCTAATACTTCGTAGTAATCTCTTTTCGTCGCCATGGTTCAAAATTAATGCTAATTGGCAGTTGAGGTTGCCGGCCTGTCCTGAAGAGCAGTGGTTTGTTTCCTGTTGTTCGTTGTTTGCTGCCCCTCTGGGCAACCCCGAATCCCGAATCCCGAATCCCGAACAACCCACACCTCAGTTCACTTACCAACCACCACTTTGGCGTGACGGATGATCTTGCCGTTCAATTTATAACCCTTTTCAATGGTATCGATGATGAAGCCCTTCTTGTCTTCCGAGGGCGCCGGGATCTCGGTAATGGCGTCGTGCAGTTCAGGGTCGAACCGCTCTCCGTCGGTTTCCATGGGTTCGAGCCCCAGCCGCTTGAGGGTGGCGTACAGCTTGTGGTAGACCAGGGCCACTCCCTCGCTGAAGGCCTCTTTACTGCCTTCCTGCTCGGCATTTTTCTTTGCCCTGTCAAAATCGTCAAGAATAGGAAGTAGTTCTGACATCGTGTCCTGCGCCGCATTCTTCATCATGTCCATCTTCTCGCGGATGGTCCGTTTTTTGAAGTTGTCGAACTCCGCAAACAGGCGCAGGTATTTATCCTTGAGTTCCTCATTTTCCGACTGGAGCTTCCGGATCTCTTCTTCCGGAGATGGGTTTTCCTGCTGTTCCTGCTTATTTTCTTCCTGTTCCAGCGCTACCTGTTCGGTATCTTGAGTTTCTTCCTGTTTTTGATTCTTCTTGTTCTCGTCACTCATTTTTTTCCGTTGTTTTTCCTTTTTGTGTACAAAGAAACAACCGTTGTTGTTTTCCCACAATTATTTTGCCAGCTCTTTCACAGCGCCAAATTGTCAGGTTGGCGTTCGGTTCACAAAGCCCGTTCCCTTAACAGCCGGTCCACCTCTTCCACCGATGGGTTGACCGCAATGATCTGCCCCTTTTCATTCAGCAGATATTTGGTGGGCACCTGCTTGACGCCGAATTGCTGCGCCAGCTCCGAGTCGAAAAAGCGCAGGCTGGTAGCCTTGTCCAGGATGTGGTAGGGCCAGTGCAGCCCGTCGCGCGCGATGGCGTTGCGCCAGCGGGCCTCGTTCTCTTCTATCCCGATGCTGACCAGCCTGAAGCCTTCCGCCTGCTCGAAGCGGGCGTTCTTATACTTGCTGTAAAGCTGCACCAACTCCGGGTTTTCTTTCCGGCAGGGCGCGCACCAGCTGCCCCAGAAGTCGAGTAGCACATAGTTGCCGCGCAGGCCGGACAACTGCAGCTGCTCCCCGCTGATGGTGGTGGCGGTGAAGTCGGGCGCCGGTTCTCCATTCACAAAACGGGGCTGCTTGTAGAAATACCTGCCAATGAAGAGCCCGATCATGGCCACGAGCAAAACATTGAGCACCGTATTGAAAGTAATTTTCATGTTATCTGTTCGTTTTTAAAAAAGTATACGTCTACTCTCTAAACACTTTTGGGCCTGTAAATTTCAGTGGCAATTGTTATCTTGCCGACGCCCGGGACAAAAAAAGGGCTGATTATGCGGATCATCGACCCGAAGACAATACCAACCAAAGACCTCCATCAATATCTGGTGGGTACGGTAGCTCCCCGGCCCATCGCCTTTGCCAGCACCGTAGACGAAGAGGGGCGTCCCAACCTGGCCCCCTACAGCTTTTTCAACTGCTTCAGCTCCAACCCGCCCATCCTGGTCTTTTCTTCCAACCGGCGCGTAGCCAACAACACTACCAAAGATACGCTACATAACATTGAAAAGACAAGAGAGGTTGTGATCAATGCGGTCAACTTCAGCATCGTCCGCCAGATGGCGGTGGCCAGCATGGACTATCCGCAGGGCGTCAGCGAGTTCGAAAAGGCCGGCCTGACGCCCATCCCCTCCGACCTGGTGCGGCCCTTCCGGGTCAAGGAGTCGCCGGCGCAGATGGAATGCCGGGTCCGGGAGGTCCTGCCCATGGGCGAAGGTGGCGGCGCCGGCCACCTGATCATCTGCGAGCTGCTGCGCCTGCACCTCAGCGAGGACGTGCTGGATGAAGACGGCCGGATCAACCCTCACAAGATGGACCTCATGGGGCGAATGGGGCGCGCCTTCTACGTGCGCGCCAGCGGAGAAGCCATTTATAAGATCTATCAACCCTTCCGGCCGGTGGGCATCGGCTTCGACGCCCTGCCCCCCTCCGTCCGCAACAGCAAGGTGCTGACCGGCAATAACCTCGGCATGCTGGCCGGCCTGCCCGAGGCCCCTTCCGAGGACGAGGTGCTCGCCGTGAAGGAAGACGAACAGGTGGCCCAGGCCCTGAAGTCGGAGTCCCCCCTGGAAGAACTGCACCGCCTGGCCCAGAAAGAACTGGCCAAGGAAGACCGCCTGCTGGCGGCTAAGATCGCCTGGCTGGGGGAGTTATTGGATAGAATTTGACCGGGTTGATTTTTGCCGGCAGCTTGCCTGAAGTTTAGAAGACTGTAAATAAAGCTCATGAAAACAACCGCGCTTTTGCTCTCCTTTATATTAGCCTTTATTTTTATTTCCGCCCATGCCCAGGAATACGCTCAGGGCAGGGTTGCCGATGCCGACACCGGAGAGCCGGTGCCTTTCGTAAATATCGGGATACCAGAATTGAACGTGGGAACGGTGAGCGATGAGAGGGGAAAGTACGGCCTTCGTGTCAATTCTCCGGAAGACGTGGTGGTTTTTTCTTCTATTGGCTACCATACTGAGAATATTGAGGCCGGAAGGTTGCTCTCAGGTGGAGACGTTACCCTGCGCCAAAGGCCCTACGATATTCCCGCAGTTGAAGTATCCGCTGGATGGGCAACGGATGTCATCATAGGCGCCAAGCTCGAAGAACGGGGGCACAGTATTGGTTTTGGCAGCAGCGAACTGGGAACGGAGATCGGGGCGCATATCGAAATAGGTGGTAAGGCTACCTTCATCAAAAGCGCCCACTTCACTGTCAACCACGCTGCGGGCGACAGTTTATTGTTTAGGGTCAACCTGTATGAGTTTGTAGATGGTGAGGTGAGAAAGAATTTACTGCCGCAAAATGTGATCATCTCCGCCGTACAGACAAGGGGAGCGATCGATATCGATCTTTCAAAATTCAATCTGGTTACCTCCAGGGATGTATTGCTCTCCCTGGAGTGGATCAAGGATGACGAGGGCAGTGGGAATGTGGGCATCACTTTCCGGTCTGAGAAATCCCGCCGCGGAAACAACGTTTACACCAAACACACCAGCCAGGCGCCATTCAGGCGGCTCAGTGATCTGGCGCCCCGCGCGCCGAAGCTGTTGCTTGGTTTTTACCTCGTAGGCAGGCAAGACAACTGAGGTTACTTCATTCCAATTCCACGCCTTCGTAGACATCGTGCAGCCGGAGCGCCGCGCCCAGGGAGCGGAGTGGAAGAACTCCCTCGAAACCAGAAGCATTGGATTCCCGCCACAGGCTTTCTTCTTCCCTGTAAAAGGCCACCCCTTCCACGGCATCCTGTCTCAGGCAGACATATTCTCTAAAGGAGGGAATGGTGCGGTATTCCAGGAATTTGTCATTCCTGTCGTACGCCTCAGTGCCGGGCGAGAGCACTTCCACGATCAGCAACGGGTTGGTAATAATGTCTTTGCGGCCGGGGTAGAGGATGGGCTTTTCGCAAACGACAACGGCATCCGGGCAAAATATTTTCCCGGTTAAGCCCCGATAAGCAGGAATTGATCTATATATTTACTGCTGTTGGAGCCAATTCTACCGTTTCAAAAAAGTCCTGAATGTACCATGCCTGAAACTTCTGACCTTAGCCAGCACAACAAGGCCGGGCTCGGCATTGACCTGGGAGGGACCAAGATCGCCGGCGCCTTGTTCAATGCCGACGGCATGGCCTCACCCAAAAAGGTGCTCTACCTGGAGCAGAGAACCGGCCCGCAGGTGGGGGAACAGATATTGGAACTGATCCACTTTTTCCTGGCCTATGCCGCGGAAAGGAACCTGGCTGTAGAACGGGTTGGCGTCTCGGTGCCGGGCATTTATTACGCCAAAACAGGGAGGGCCTGGGCGCCCAATATTCCGGGATGGGAGGATTACCCTCTGCGCAGTGAGCTGATGGCGGCGCTGGCCCCGAAGGGTTTAGCCCTTACCATCGACAGCGACCGGGCCTGCTACATTCTGGGCGAAACCTGGAAAGGGGCCGCGCGGGGCTGCCGGGATGCCATCTTCCTGGCCGTCGGCACCGGCATCGGCGCCGGCATTCTGGTGGACGGCCGGGTTCTGCGTGGCGCCAACGATATTGCCGGGGCGATCGGCTGGCTCGCCGTAACCCACCCATATCTACCCGGATACGAAACCTACGGGTGCTTTGAGTACCACGCCTCCGGCCTGGGCATGGCGAGAATGGCCCGGGAGATCCTCGCCCGCGAGGGAAGGCCCCTGAAAGGAGCAGAGCAGGCGCCGCCGGAGGAGCTGACGGCCCGTCACGTTTTTGAGGCCTTCCGGCAGGGAGATCCCGCAGCCGTTACGGCCATACAGCGGTCCATAGAGTTCTGGGGCAAGGCAAGCGCCAACCTGGTGAGTTTGTTCAACCCGGAAAAGGTGATCTTCGGCGGGGGCGTTTTCGGGCCTGCCGTGCAATTCCTCGATGACATTTACCGGGAAGCCAAAAAATGGGCTCAACCCATCAGTATCGGCCTCGTTTCCTTCGAACCTTCGAAATTCGGCAGTGAAGCCGGCCTTTACGGCGCCGGATACCTGGCATTGGGAGAAGGAAGTTAAAAACCATCAGGTTATGGAGCAGAATTATGACTTTCGAAAGGTGTTCGCCGCCGCCTGCCTGGGCATGCTGTTGTTCGGCATCGTAATGATCAGCCTGGGTTCGGTAATGCCTTCCATCATCGGGAAATATGGGCTGGATGCCCTTCAGGCCGGTTCGCTGGCTTCCATCCTGCCGGGCGGCATCCTGCTGGGGTCCCTGGTTTTCGGCCCGGTTGTCGACCGCTACAGTTACCGGAACCTGATGTTGTTTTGTACGCTCTTCATCATTCTGGGCATGGAAAGCATCGCTTTTGCTCCGGGCCTGCCGGCGCTTCAGGCCGGTTTTTTTCTCATCGGGTTCGGAGGAGGAGCGATCAATGGGGGGACTAATGCCCTCGTGGCGGACATCAGCGAGGGCCAGGCCGGCAAACGAAGCGCCAACCTCAGCCTTCTGGGCGTGTTCTTCGGGATCGGCGCCCTCGGCATGCCTTCCCTGATGGCCGGGCTGGCCGCCGTTTGGCCCTTTGAGCGTATTCTGGCCTTTTTAGGGGCGGCCGTTTTTATTCCCTTTGCCTATTTTCTGCTTATCCGTTATCCGGCAGCCAAACATGCCCAGGCGATCCCGCTGAAGGAAAGTTTCGCGATGATCCGCGACGTGCCGCTCGTTATGCTGGGCCTTTTCCTCTTTTTTCAGAGCGCTTTGGAAGGGGTCGTCAACAACTGGACGGCCACCTTTCTGCAGAGTGAAAAGAACGCGGGGGCCACCGAAGCGCTGGTCGCCCTGAGCATTTTTGTGGCAAGCCTCACCCTCACCCGGGGGCTGCTCGCCATAGTGCTGCGGAGTTTTTCCCCGTTCTACGTTTTACTGGCTTCCATCGGCCTCCTGCTGGGGGGAGCAGGGTTGCTCATGGCCGGCGTTTCCACTGGTTTTTACATCAGTGCACTGATACTCCTCGGCATGGGCGCCGCCGCCGGGTTCCCCGTGATATTGGGCTATGTGAGCGGCCTTTACACGGGCCTCAGGGGAACGGCGTTCAGCTTTGTATTTTTCATCGCCCTGATGGGCAATGTTATTATCAACTACATTACGGGCATCATCGCCCACCAGTACGGGATGGGCAAATTTCCCTGGATACTGCTCTTGTGTGCCGGCTGCCTGTTGCTGATCGCCGCCACCTCCGTTTCCAGGATAGCCAGAGAAAGTGTGAAGACAACGGATTCATAAGCTTATAGAAAAAAACGTAAAAACTAAACGCATGCTAGCAAAGAAATGGTTAGAGAACGCCCGGGCGGTAATGGACAGGATCGAAGCGACCCAACTGGACAACATCAAAAATGCCGCAGCGATAATGGCGGATTCCATTGGAGCCGGAAGGTGGGTGCATACCTTCGGCTGCGGCCATTCCACCCTGCCGGTAGAGGAGATGTACCCCCGCATCGGCGGCTTTGTAGGGTTTCATCCTATCATCGAATTGCCCCTGTCGTTCTTCACCCATATCGTCGGCGATATGGGCGTCCACCAGTTCATCTTTCTGGAACGGGTGGAAGGTTACGGCGAACAGATCATGAAGGGGTACAATTTTGACCCGAAGGATACCATGTGGCTGTTCTCCCATACCGGGATCAACAATGTGAACATCGATGTGGCGCTCAAGGCCCGAGAGATCGGCATGAAGGTTATCGTTTTCGGGTCTGCCGCCGAATCAAAAGATAAGAAATCCCGGCATTCCTGCGGCAAAACGCTCTTCGAACTGGCCGACGTGGTGGTGGATTCCTGCGTGCCGCTGGTCGACGCCAGCGTGGAGTTGAAAAACCATCAGGACCGGGTGGGCCCCTTATCCACCCACGCCTTCGTCACCGCCGTCTGGATGACGATCACCACCGTTGCCGAGATCCTCGCCGACAGAGGCGTCCACCTGTATATCCATCCTTCCCATAATATTCCGGGAGATACCACGGCCCACGAGCGGCTGGACCAGGCTCTGGCGGAATATAAAAGAAGGGTGGCCGGCGTTTAAAGGTGTAACCGGATGCCCCTTTTCGTCAGCCATTTGGTAACCCACAAAATGATCAGGGTGAAGGCCAGGGCCCGCAGCATGCCGGGAACTCCCCTGCTGAGTACGGCGGGGAAGAAAGAAAATCCGGCTATGGCATAAAACAGGGGAGGGAGGATGTACGCCAGCAAGGGGTTTTCTCCGGCGGGTTTCAGAAAGTTGGCCCAGCTTTTTACCCCCTTCAGGTCGGCCAGCCAGTAGATGGCCGGAAAGATCAGGCAACAGGCGGCGGCGGAATACAGCGCCCAGGCCGGCGTCGCCGCGATCTTGGAAATGCCGCCAAAGGGCCGGGCCAGGTAGCCCGCTACTCCAAGCAGTACTCCGAAAAGAAGGATGTTCCGGATACGGGCATTTGGCTGGCCGCTCTTAACCAGCAGCAGTGAACAAATGATGCCGGAAAGGGTGATCAGGGTATGCACCAGGTGCCCGGACTGGCCCTGCAGCCATTGCCCGAACGCAGGAAGTGCGGGAATGCCGCCCCGCAGCCCCAGGATGAGGGCCAGCAGGGCCGCAAAAATGCCAAGTAGGGCAGGGAGGGTTTTTCTTGAAGCCATGTAGAATATCATCGACAGCAGGTATGCCCATCCTATCAAACCGAGAATACCCCACCAACTGGGCGTCATGCCGGTGAGCTGGCCCTCCTCCCCTTTGCGGTAGAGGAAATACAGGGCGGCCAGGATGATGGCCCCCGCTATCTGGAGGCCGGTGAACAACCGTTTTTCCCGAACCCCTCCGGTTTTGGGGTAGCGGTTCCAGATCAGGATTGCGGCGACATACAGGGAGGCGGCCCACCATCCGTGAGGGATGAGGCTGGCTTCCCGGTTCATCTCCGCCGAGTTCACCATATATACGCCCAGGACGAGCAAGCCCAGCGTACGGGTCAGCACGTGCTGCCAGAAGGCGGCGCGCCCCTGCCCCCTGGCCTCCCGGTTTTCCACGGCAAAGGGAATGGCCATTCCGACGATAAACAGGAAAGCCGGAAAGACCACATCGACGAAGGTCATGCCGTCCGCCCCGGCGGGAACGTGTTTCATCCACGCCGGGATATCGGCAACCCCGGCAAGTTCATTCACGAAGACCATCATAAAGATGGTCAGCCCGCGGAAGATATCCACAGACAGAATGCGCTGGGTACTCACAGGGGCAATCTTAACGGTTGTTTCATTCATATCCTTTGCTCCAGAGGGCCATGATGAGAATGGCGTCGGCAGTGCCGTCCATGGTGGGTTCGTTGGTGGAATAATCGCCGATGTCGTCGTGGTAAACAACAAAATCATTCTGAAATTCGGCAAACTCGTCGGGCTCGCTCAGCGTCAGGCCCTTCAGGTAGTCGTGTATCGTCCGGAAGATCGGGCCGTCCACCAGCCCGCCGGCCGGTGTTTCCTGTAAGAGGGCGCGGGGTGGAATGTGCACGTCTACCGGTGTTTCGCCCCGGGCGGGAATGCCGGTGAACATGCTGGTGCCCCAGGGGTTGCGGCCAAACAACCAGTCGCGGTGCAGGGCCATGGCGGCGCGGTAGCGGGTGTCGCCCGTCATTCTTTCGTAAAGCTCCACCTGGGTAATGAAATTGACCAGCAGGTTATTGGAGCACCACAGAAAGGGAACCCCTATCCGGAAGGCATTGGTTTCGGCTCGCTTCAGCACCTTCTCGATGTTGGCGCGGTACCAGCCGGCGAGCTTTGCCTGCACGTCCTCCGGCGCTGCCGGATACAGGGCGAAATGGCCGGCGTTCATAAAGGGGTATTTCTGGTAATGTTCCATCGTGTCGCGGGCCATCCAGCCTTCGTCCTGTATCATCTCGGCATAGCGGATGGCATCCTGAAGATACTGCTCATTTCCGGTGAGCTTAAACAATTCGGCGGCGCCCCATTCCATATCGTCGGCCCAGGTATCTTCATTGTAGCGGTAAGGGGCGCCGTAGGAATTGCCCTGCTGAAATCCTTCCTGTTTCTGCCCCATTCTATACAGTTCTTCAGCCGCCTGGCGGCACCGGCGGGCGAAGGGCTCGTCGATGGCCGCCCATGCCCGGGCGCCCATGGCCAGGGCGGCGGCAGAGCGGCCGGCGAGGTTGGCGATCCCCGTGGCCTGGCTTTTCCACTGGCCCAGCCCCTGGGGTTCGCCCGTAGCGAAATAGGCCGCCCGGTAGGAGTTTGGGCCCCAGCCGTAGTCCGCATTATCCCGGTGGGGGAATTTGAAGCCCCGATGGTCGCGGTCGTCGGCAATCTGATGGATCAGCCAGCCTTCTTTCGGGTGCAGTTTCAGTATCCATTCCAGGCCCCACCTGGCCTCATCCAGTACATCCGCTATGCCGTTGGGGTGGGGATGGCCGTACCCATCCACCTCGTCGATGAAGCGATCCGGGGCCAGCTCGTAGGCCAGCAGCATGCGGGCGGTAGCGTTGGAACTGGTGATGAGGTATTTGAGCTGGTCGCCGGCATCGTGCCAGCCGCCGGTGAAGTCGTAGAAAGTGGAGTCTGGTACCGGAGCGTAAAAGACCCGCCCGTCCCCCTGATGGCACACCACATCGAAGTAGGGGTTGTAGCCGCAGCGCTGCTGCCGCATAAAGGCCAGCAGGTCCTCCTGGTAATTGCCGTACGCCTGCGGGCTGATGATGAAACCGGCTGATTTCACACCTTTCACCTCCAGGTAATAGGCCCCCTCTTTTTTATGATCCGTGAAGTCGAACCAGTATTGGTGCTGGAACTGCCCCCACTTGGCCCCCGTTGCCGGCACGGGGCGCCTGCTGAATACGGCCTTGCCCGATCCTGAATCCACCAGGCTAATTTCCCCCTGAAGCGGGTTTTTAGATAGGATAAAGGCAACCTTGGCATCCTCGGGAAAATAACCGATCAGGTTGGTGCGGATGTGAACATCCTGCGCCAGCAAAGGGTTCAGGCCGGCCAGGAGAATCAAGAAGAGGTATCGCATAGTCAACTCAGCGTTTTATGAATTTTGGTTCTTCAGGGAATGCCCCGAGGCGCTGCCTAAGGGCCAAGGGTTGACAAGTTTTCCCGGTTCTGCCTCCCGACAGAAAACATGTCAACCCTTAGCCCTCATAAGCAGAACTCCCCGGCAGGCTGAAGTCGATCTCCGTGTTGTCTCCGATATTGAGGCTCTGCCGCAGCCCGGTGATGGCCGTATCGTTGCCCACTACCGAGCGCTGCAGATTGATGTCTTTGATATGGGCAAAATTGCCGATGATGGAATCCTGGATGATGGCCCGCCGGATGCGGGCGTTGTCGCCGATGGTCACGTGCGGGCCGATGATGGAATCCTGTATATTGCAGTTCTTGCCGATGCTCACCGGGTGGATGAGTATGGAATTGTCGAAAGGCGGCAGGTCGGCGCTGGCGTAGCCGTCGCGGTCGAGGAAGGTGGCGTTGGTGTCAAGCAGCACCTCTTTTTTGCCGCAGTTGAACCAGTTGTCGGCCGTGACGGTAGTAAATTTGACGCCCTTTTCGATCATGTACATAAAGGCGTCGGTGAGGGGGAATTCGCCATTGGAGCGGATATTGTGGCTGATGTTGAAATCCAGCGCCTCGATCAGCCTCGGCACATCTTTGATCTTGTAGAACCCGACCATGGCCAGGTCAGACTTCGGGATGCGCGGCTTTTCCACGACCCGCTTGACAAATTTGGCGCGCGGCCCGTATTCCACCACTCCGTATTCCCGCGGGTCGCTCACCTTCTTGACACACAGGCAGGAATGGGGGCTGTCGAGCACCTTTTTGAAGTCGACATCGATGATGGTGTCACCGAAGAAAATGAAGAGTTCGTCCGTTTGCTTGAGATGTTCCCGGGCCGTCCAGATGGCATGGCCGGAGCCCAGGCGCACGTCCTGGTCGACGTATTCCCGGCTGATGTGGGGGTATTCGGCGTCGACGTAATTTTTGATCTTTTCTCCGAGGTAACCGATGACGAAGATGAAATCCCGGATGCCCAGTTCGGTAAGCTGGTCGAGAATAAAGGAAATGATGGGTTTCCCGGCAACGGGGATCAGTGGTTTGGGCTGTGTATAAGTCAGAGGCCTGAGTCGGGTGCCGGCGCCGGCGACTGGAATAATGGCTTTCATAATATTGTGGAATTGAATGTTTTCAAAAAATCCGTTGCCGGGTTCGTCGGTGTGGAAATCCCGGAGTTTCAAGCTTGCTGCCCGGAAGTAAAGCAGGCCGGTAAAGACATGGCCGGCAACGTATTTTTTGATCCTAACAGGGGCTTAAGTTATGCCGTTTTTGAAAATAAACAATTTATTCCCGCGGATCATTTCGTCCCATTGTCCATAATACACTTTTTTGGGGAATTAAAATACAACGCGTTTGCAACTTCCATCTGGAAAAAAGCCCCGCCCTGAGGGCGAGGCTCTGAGAAATTGTTTTTTTTCTCTTCATTGCGGATTGAGGCCGCTGCATCTCCGCCGGCAAAAGTCCGGCTATGATGGACGGTGTCCTGAAAATCCTTCATTCCCTCCCCGTCTTCGCCATAGGCTCTTCCGGGTAAAATTCCTTCAATCCTTCAATCCTTCCCCGTCTTCGCCATAGGCTCTTCCGGGTAAAATTCCTTCATTCCCTCACCCCTTCACCGTTGGTTTCTTTCGTAAACAGGATGTACAGGATCGGCACGAGCAGCAAGACGAAAGTGGTAGACGTCAGCAGCCCGCCGATGATGGTCCACCCCATCGGCGCCCAGAGGGAGCCGCCCATCAGGGTGAGGGGCAGCA
>JAGFJE010000394.1 GCA_024103175.1 Phaeodactylibacter sp. | reverse complement strand
ACCTGGCGGGGCATTGCACACCTTCTAACCTGGAGCCGCCTGCCGGTTTTGCTGCGCAACCGGTGACAATTTTGATGAATTTCTAACAAAATGCTTGGGGGTTAACTGAACACCCTAGGTGTCATCTGGTGAACGAGATGACATCCCGAAAATATCGGGACAAGCTCTTTTTGCCCCTCGATCTGCAGTAAAAAGTTTAATCGTTAAGAAAAGGGGCAAAAAGATGTCACCTCGACGCAAAACACATACTTATAGTCATTATAAAAGTAATGAACTAGACACTACCAGCCCATTTCGGGTTTTCAAAAGCATTTCTATTGCATTTCTTACATTTCCCCCAGCCCCAACTTTGTAACCATTGATCAATACCAAAAGGAAAATCTCCCAGCTTCTTACAGCCCCGAAAACGTTAAAGGTTATCTCTTTTACCCACTCACCCACTCACCCAATCTCTCCCTCACCCACTCCCCATCCACATTACCCAGGGCGTACACAACATATAGATCACAAAATTCGCGATGGTAATAATGGCCCCATTCCGGTACATCTCCTGCTGGGTGAGGTAGCCGCTGCCGGCGAACAGCACGTTGGCGCTGGAGGCCTGCGGGGTCAGGGCGGCGAAGAAATTGGTGGCGAAAGCGAGCATAAAGGCCATCAGGCCTACCGGCACCTGGGCGTTGACGCCTACCTCCAGGAATACCCCGAAGAGGGCCAGCAGTTGCGCCGTCTGGCTGACAAAGAGGTAGTGGATCAGCACATAGATCAGGATGAGCAGCACGTAGGCCTGCGGCCAGCTCAGCCCCTCCATCTGCCCGGCGATCTGTTTACCCAGGGTAGACATGAAGCCCAGTTCGTTCAGGGCGGTGCTCATGACGTACATGATGGCGAACCAGATGAAGGTCTCCAGGGCGTCGCCGCCCTCACTGCGCAGGTCTTTGATGCTGAAGATATTGAACAGCAGCATCACCGCCAGGCCCAGGAAGGCCACGATGGCCATGCTGATGCCCAGCATGTCAGCCAGCCCCCACAGCACGACCATGCCGACAAAGGTGGCGCCCATGATCTTTTCCTTGCTGCTCAGCGGGCCCATCTCTTTCAGCGCCCGTTGGGCGGCAAGGGGCGCTTCGGGGGTAGCTTTGGCATGGGGCGGGAACAGCCGGTAAAGGATATACGGCAGGGCGATCATGCTCAGGAGGGAAGGGAGAGAGCTCACCAGCAGCCAGCTGACGAAATCCATTTTCACCCCATATTGCTCTCCCAGTCCGGCGGCAATGGGGTTGGCGGCCATGGCGGTCAGCCAGAGGGCGGAGGAAACTGTAAGGCTGGCCACGCTCACCATCATCAGGTAGCTGCCGGAGCGGCGGCGCGTCTCTTCATCGGGTTGGGAGCCGGTGTCCAGGCAGAGGGGAAGCACGATGGGGTAGAGAACGCCCGACCGGGCCGTATTGCTGGGAATGGCGGGCCCCAGCAGAGCGTCGGTGGCCACGATGCAGTACCCGAGGTTGAGGGTGGAATGGCCGAAGCGGCGGATCAGCAGGAAAGCGATGCGGTTGCCCAGCCCGGATTTGACCACCCCCTTGGAAACGAGAAAGGCGGAAAGGATCAGCAGCATGAAGTCCTCCGAAAAACCGGAAAAGGCCTTTTCCGTAGGTAATACCCGCAAAAGGACGGCAATGACCATGGCCAGCACCGCCGCCGTAAAGATGGACAGGGCGTCGAGCAGCACCGCCAGGATGGCCGTAATGAAAATGGTGAATAACTGCCAGGCTTCCGGCTGCAACCCCCAGGGGA
>JAGFJE010000635.1 GCA_024103175.1 Phaeodactylibacter sp. | reverse complement strand
ATGCAAGACCTCCTCTGGATATTCATATCGGCCCTGCTGATCAACAACTTCACCCTGGCCTATTTCCTGGGGTTGTGCCCGTTCCTGGGCGTTTCCGGACGGTTGGAGACGGCCTTCCGCCTGGGGCTGGCGAATATCTTCGTCATGCTCATCACGGCGGTCTGCGCCTGGGGGCTGAATACTTTTGTCCTGCCTTATGCGCCCTACCTGCGCCTGATCAGTTTTATCATCGTCATTGCCAGCACCGTGCAGTTCGTGGAGATGGCGGTGAAAAAGCTCAGCCCGGACCTGTTCCGCGCCCTGGGTATCTTCCTGCCCTTGATCACGACCAACTGCGCCATTCTGGGGCTGGCCCTCTTCTCGACCAATAAAGGATACGGCCTGGTGGAAGGGCTGTTCTATGCCCTGGGCGCCGGCGGAGGGGTAACGCTTGCATTAGTGCTGCTGGCCGGCATCCGCGAAGAGACGAAAGTGCTGGACATACCCAAGGTGATCGAAGGCACCGCCCTGAACCTGATCATTGCGGGGATCTTGTCGATGGCGTTTATGGGGTTCGCCGGGTTGTTTAGTGCGGGAGGGTAATGAATTATTTTTTCACCAGCTACCATTCTAAGGTTGGACAGCCCCTTACATCGTATATACCCAAGGGCTGCCATTGGCCCGTACACCGTCCAAGCCCCTGGAATATTCTGTCCAACCTTAGACAGATAGCCTTTTTACCCATTCCCCAAACTCCTCAACCCCCTTGGCATTCAGGCACATCTCTTTCGTCAGCCCCCCTTTCCGGGCAGAAAGCACCCCGAAGTGAATGTCGTGGATACCCTCTTTGCTGTGCGCATCCGGATTGACGGAAATGAGGACGCCTTTCTCCAGGGCATATGGGATCCAGCTCCAGTCGAGGTCGAGGCGGTAGGGGTTGGCGTTGAGTTCGATGGCCACGCCGTTGGCGGCGCAGGCGTCGATCACTTTTTTATGGCCGATGGGGTAGCCCTCGCGGGAAAGGAGCAGCCGGCCGGTGGGGTGGCCGAGAATGGTAGTGTAGGGGTTTTCAATAGCGGTGAGGAGGCGTTGGGTAGCTTTGGCCTCGTCCATGCGCAGGTTGGAGTGGACGGAAGCGATGATGAAGTCGAAGGCTTTGAGCACGTCCTCTTCGTAGTCGAGAGTGCCGTCGTTGAGGATGTCGCTTTCGATGCCTTTGAAGATGCGGAAGGGCGCCAGTTCTTTGTTCAGGGCGTCGATCTCTTCCATCTGCTGGAAGACGCGCTCCGGCTGCAGGCCGTTGGCGTAGAATGCCGATTTGGAGTGGTCGGTCATGCCTAGATACTCATAGCCCAGCCCTTTGGCGTAGAGGGCCATATCGCGAAGGCTGTGGCCGCCGTCGCTGTAGGTACTGTGGGCGTGGACAACCCCTTTGATGTCGCTTTCTACGATCAGTTCCGGCAGGTTGTCGTTTTTGGCCAGTTCTACCGCCCAGTCCTGTTCACGCATCTCAGGGTGGATGAAGGGCAGGCCCGCCTTGTCAAACACCTCCGTTTCTTCCGCCAGGCTCTTGTCAACCGGGCCGCCGTTGGCGCTGGTGAATGCCTCCAGAAAATCAACGGTACTACTGAGTTCGAAGAGGCGGGAGCCGAATTCGGCCGGCGGGCACAGGTAAAGGTTTACCGGTGTGTCGGCGGCTGTTTTGGCGGTAATTGTGCCGCCCTGTTCTACCACTTCTTTAAGGCTGGTTTTCTCAAGGAAGGGATTCAGGTTACCTTCCAAGCCGATGAGTAGCTCGATGCGCTCTACTATGTTGGCCCGCCGGCGGATAGGCCCGCAGAGGTTCACCCGGGCGCCCGGCAGGGCTTCGGCGGCAGCCTGCTCCAGCTGTTCCGCTTCTTTTTCCAGGGCGGCATAGTGGTACTTGTGTTTGGAGCGCTGGTAGTATTCCAGCTGTTTCCGCAGTTCCTCCTGGGTCTTCTTACCAAATCCCTTCAGCTCCACCAGCCGGTTCTCGTTGACGGCGTAGAGCAGTTCTCCGATCGACTCAACGCCCAGCCCCTGCCATACGGCCATGATCTTCTTGGGGCCGAAGCCTTTGATGTTGAGCATTTCCTGAATGCCTTCGGGGGTTTTCGCCCGGTATTTTTCCAGGGTCTGCATCTGCCCGTTGTCCACCAGCTCTCTGATCTTTCCGCTGATGGCTTTCCCCACGCCCTTTATGGCGGCGATCTCCGCTTCTTGCATTGCTTCCAATGGCTTGTCCAGGGAGCGCAGGGTGCGGTAGGCATTCTGGTAGGAACGGATCTTGAACGGGTTCTCCCCATGGAGTTCCATGAGGCTACCCAGCAGCTGAAAACTTTTGGCAATCTCTTTATTGGTCATAAAATTCCTTTTTCAGGGGGTAACCATTCTCCGGCCGGCAAATAAAGGTGGTGAAAGTGCTCTTCGGCCAGTCATCCGGACACACTTAAATTGAAAACCTAAATTTCACCTATTATGAAAACATCAGTTTTCTTCGCCTTGGCCTTCCTGTTTGTTCAAGGTTCCATCCATGCTCAAAGTATGGCTTTTTCGGATCACCCGACCTCTAAAAAAATGACGGGCAAGGCATCCAATAAAGAAAGTGTGCCTTTACACCTCCAGGTGCGGACCCCTGAATTT
>JAGFJE010000359.1 GCA_024103175.1 Phaeodactylibacter sp. | reverse complement strand
GCCGGCCTTTCCGCGTCTGAGGAATGGAAGCGGAGGCTGTAAATGTAATACGCTCCTTTTGGCGCCTCGTAGTTGTGCGCCAGGATCAGAGCGTCGAGGGAGTCAAAATACCGGAGGCCTTCCCTTGCCAGCCCGGTGGGTATGAGGGTTGCCTTCGCCGTTCTTCCCTGGTGGGCTTCTCCCAGTTCCGAAATGGCGATCCGCTCATCCGGCCCGGAAAGGGCAATAAAAAACTCGGCGCATTTTTCATCGGCCAGGGCCTTCAGATGCGCTATGGCGCCGGCATCCAGCGTGAGTTCCCCTTTGATGGTGGCATTTATTTCCGGATGCCGCATTTGATCCCTCACTGCGACAAACCGTTGCAGGAGCGCTTTCTGACTGGTTTCGGAGCCCTTCATTACGCAATACGGTTGAGTTCCTCGATCAGGGGTTCAGGAAGTTCGGAAATGATCAGCTTCTTTTCATCCCGGTTATAGTGAATGGCCCGGTTTATAAGATTGTGGTGAAATTTGATCGTAAAGTCTTTGCTTGAATAACTCAGCATAACGAGGCTTTCCAATTCCCTTTTATACCCCTCGAAAGAGGAACTGATCTCAAAATCATTTTTGTGCAGGTATTGCCGGAAGCCATCCGGTTCATCGGGGTTGAGGAGGAAAGCGACCTGCTCCAGAAAGATCAGGCTATTCTGGCTGATCTGCCCGGCGCAGTAATCAAAAACCTGATTTTTCCTTTTCTCCCATTCCTCCTCCGGTATCTTCAACTCATTGAGGTATCCGATCACCGCCAGTTGGAGCTGTTTGGAAGTCTTTTTGGCTTCAACGAACTCGGTGCAGCCGATGAATTCCCGGAAATAATTGGACAGGACCTTTCTCCCGCGGATAAAGGAAAGGTACGGCGGCGCGGCCTTTCTCCATTTCGAAATATCGATGAAGCTGGCCAGGTCCAGCCGGTCGATATCGAGGATCACGGAGCGCTTCAGGTGGAACTCCTCGATCCGGAACCGCTCGATGTTGTGGAGCATCAGCGCAATAAAATAAGGCAGCTTTTCACTTTCCAGAAAGGCCAGGGCAAGGTATCCGCCCGTAGCCTGGCTGATACCGCTGACCTTGTCGTAGAGGCCCCGGGCCGCCTGCCGGGAAAAATCCAGAAAGGGCGACTGGTTTTGCAGGAACCCATCCAGATTGGTTTGGAAAGGAAAGGCGTCTTTGTCGGCGTCAAATAGGCCGAAATACTTCGACCTTTTGTTGTAATAACTGCTGATGGCCTCCTTGATGAAGTTGTGGCTCAGTTCGTCCAACGGCAGCTCTTCGGGCGCCAGTTCCAGCTGCGCCGCCTGCTGCTGCTCCTTCTTGATCTGGTGGACGGCCAGGTTCTTTAAGGTGAAATTGTCGACGTTCATTTTCTTTTGAATTTTGGTTGCCCGCCACGCCCTCCGCTTTCCTTACTTAATGAGCATCAACTTTCCGGCCGCCACCAATCGCGCGGGGCCGATCACTTTCCACAGGTAGATGCCATTGGGGAAGTCACCAGGGAGGGCCACTTCCGTAGGAGCGGATCGCCCCGCCGGCAAGCCCTGGCTGTATACCATCTCATTCATCAGGCTGTACAGCACCAACCGGTAATGGCCATCAGAGGGCGCTGATGGCAAGCTGACGTAAACCCGCCCGGAAGAAGGGTTGGGATATAAACTGGCTTCCCCGCTCTCCACCAACAAGCTGATGAGAGGAGAATATTCGTAGTGCCCGTCGAGGTCGACTTGCTTTAGGCGGTAATAATTTATACCTGCCGGCGGGCCGTGGTGGGTAAAGCGGTAATGAGCCGTTTCCGTGGAGGCCCCCATTCCCGGTATGGAGCCAATGGTTATGAAGGCCTTGCCGTCCTGGCTGTTTTCCACCTCAAAACGGCAGTTGTTTATTTCGGAGGCCGTTTCCCATAAGAGTTCGACATCCCGGCCGATGAGGGAGGCCCGGAAGGAGATCCATTCAACGGGGAAGGCCAGGGCGCAGGCCGCCTCGACTTCCGCCACGCTGTTGCAGCCGGTGGCATTGCCGGTGATGACTGTAGGCCCGCCCTCGTCGATATGGTTACAAACGCTGAGGACTTCACAGGTGAACAGGTTGGATGAATTGCGCAGGTAGATGTACTTTGCTTTAGCGATGCCCATATTGTC
>JAGFJE010000633.1 GCA_024103175.1 Phaeodactylibacter sp. | reverse complement strand
AACTGGCGATTTCCCGAACGCATCGACCGCGTCTACGTCATCGACAAGGCAGTGCAAATGCTGGGCTACAGGCCCCGCCACAATTTTGACACGTTTTTAACCTGAAACGCCATGGATACGATCCTGAAGAAGATACACCAGAAACTGGGCGCCGGCCCCGCCCTCACCGAGCTGGCCGAAAAGCTCAGCCTGTCGGAGCTGAACACCTTCCTGCTGGAACTCTACCGCCTGAAGGCCGGCCAGGTGGAGCCCGCCCAACTGCTGCGGCAGTTCGGCGACAACCGGTTCGTCTCCCCGGCAGCCGTCGACAGCCTGGGCCTCCGGCAAACGGAGCTGGATTGGCTGAAATATGCCCGGGAGTACAATTTTCACCCCCTCACCCTCTCGCCCCTGGCCCCATTGGCCTCCTGCTCCGCCATCGGCCATGTGGATCAGAACAACGTGCTGAGCGCAGTCCGCGGCACGGAGGTAGTCTCCGACGCCACCAACGTCCTGGCCCTGCAGATCGCTCAGGACGCCAAAGCCACGAAAGACAAAAACGCCGTCTTCCGCTACGCCGCCGCCCACCGGCACGTGCGCGGGCAGGCGTTCGACAACCCCAAATTCACGGCTCACTTCTCCGTCTTCTGCCTGGCCTCCGGCGGCCGGGACAGGGGCAACTACGCCTTCGAACTGGGCCAGCTGAACGAGCACCTGGCCATCATCCTCAACCTGTTGCGCCGACACTTCCCGGAGGAGCGCCTGTTCATTCGGTTTTACCGGAAAAAGGACGCCTCCGTTTTCATGGAACGGATGGAGGAATATCCCAATGGGATATGGACGAGCCTGCCCCACGAATTCCGGGACGACCTGGAGCACGAATACTACCACCTGATCCAGGCCAAGGTATTTCTCCGCCTCGATGAAGGCGAGATCGACCTGGCCGACGGCGGCCCGGTGGACTGGACGCAGCGGCTGCTGTCTGATAAAAAGCATCGGCTGTTTATCAGTGGCATCGGATTGGAGCTGGTGCATAAGCTGGAAAGGGCCAGGCCCGTAGAGTTTACAAAAAAATAATAATTGGGTAACACACCCGTAACATACTTTCTTGCCGCCGGCAGTCTTTGGGAAAAGAGCCGGCACAATGCAAGAATTTTTCCTAATCGCAGTAAGTTTGTTGTTCCTCCTGGCCATTGCCGACCTGATAGTGGGCGTCAGCAATGATGCGGTCAATTTCCTCAACTCCGCAATCGGTTCCCGGGCGGCCCCCCGAAAGATCGTCCTGTTAGTAGCCAGCCTGGGCATCCTACTGGGCGCTACCTTTTCGAGCGGCATGATGGAGGTGGCCCGGACCGGCATTTTCAACCCGGAGGCCTACTACTTCAGCGACGTGATGATCATTTTCCTGGCGGTTATGCTCACCGACGTCATCTTGCTCGACTTTTACAACACCCTGGGCCTGCCGACCTCTACCACCGTATCCCTGGTTTTCGAGCTGTTGGGAACAGCGGTAACGGTCGCCGCGCTGAAGATCATGGCTGCCGGCGCAGACTGGGACGCACTGTCCGGGTATATCAACTCGGCCAAAGCCCTGACGATCGTTACCGGCATTCTGCTATCAGTAGGCGTTTCCCTGGTTTTCGGGGTAAGCATCATGTACCTGTCGCGTTTGCTGTTCACCTTTCAATATGAGCGCCGTTTCCGTTGGTTCGGCGGAGTATGGGCCGGGTTGGCGCTGTCGGCGGTCACCTATTTTCTATTGATCAAGGGCATAAAGGGGGCCTCCTTCGTTCCAGCAGCCTTTTCCGCCTGGGTGAAGAGCAATGGGGGCCTGCTCTTCCTGGGTTCCTTCCTGTTCTGGTCGCTGCTCATGCAGGTATTGCTGGCCTTCCGGGTCAATGTGCTGAAAATTGTAGTCCTGTTCGGCACTTTCTCCCTGGCCATGGCATTTGCCGGCAACGACCTGGTCAACTTCATCGGCGTGCCGCTGGCCGGCTACGAGGCCTTTCGCCTCTGGGCGGAAACGGGCGCCGATCCGGAGCGCTTCGGCATGGGCGTATTGCGGGAAGTGGAAAACTCGAATACCTCCTTCCTGCTTATTGCCGGGCTGGTCATGACCCTTACCTTGTGGTTTTCCCGAAAAGCACGCACCGTTACCGAGACGGAGGTCAACCTGGGCCGTCAGCACGAGGGCATCGAACGATTCTCTCCCAACTGGCTGGCGCAGGGCCTGGTGCGCGCCACAATAAAGCTGAGCCGGGCCACCCGGTTTATCCTTCCGGAAAAGTGGAGGGAAAAGATCGAGAGCCGTTTTGAGGCGCCTTCCTTCAAGGCCACGGCCGACAGCGCCCAGCAACAGCAGCGACCGGCGCCGGCTTTCGACCTCATCCGCGCCACCGTCAACCTGACGGTAGCCAGCGCCCTCATTGCCCTGGGCACCTCCTTCAAGCTGCCCCTGTCGACCACTTATGTCACTTTTATGGTGGCTATGGGCAGCTCTCTGGCCGACCGCGCCTGGGGCCGCGACAGCGCAGTGTACCGCGTGGCCGGGGTCGTCAACGTTATCGGCGGATGGTTCGCTACGGCATTCATTGCCTTTACGGTATCCGGCGCTTTTGCCTTCCTCATTTATCAATTCCGCCTGCCGGCCCTCCTTGGGCTTATCGTGCTGGCGGCCGTTCTGCTCACCAGGACTTTTATTCTGCATCGCCGGCGGGAAGAAGCCAAACGAAAACGCGAAACTGCAATGGCCGAGGGAAATAAGATGACCACCGAACAGGTTGCCGAAAGTACCGCCAGGCAGGTTGCCGAAAGCCTGCATGCCGTCGCCAAAGCCTTCAGCGATGCCCTGGAAGGCCTCCGCCGGGAAGACCTTTTTCTCCTTCAGCAGGCTAAAGCCGACATCAAGGCTATCCGGCAGCAAAATGAGGAGTTTCGTTACCTTTTCTATAACGACATCCGTCGTATCGAGGAAATGCATGGCCACAGCAGCCGGGCCTATCTGCTGGTGTACGACCTCCGCCAGGATATTCTGCAGTCTATCCAATTTATTGTTAAAGCCTGCAACGAACACGTGAAGAACAGCCACCGCCCATTGGAAAAAGCCCAAAGTGAAGAATTGGAACGGGTGGTTGTGGATCTGGCCCTGTATTTTGACCGCATCACCGAAATGATCAACAGCCAGGATTTCACCTTATATCAGGAGGCCAAACGGCAGAAAAAGGCCCTGCTGCTAAGCCTGGAAGGGTTGATGGCCCACCAGGTGGACGGCATCAAACGGAAGGCCTACAATGCTAGCAACAGCCTGCTCTTTTTCAGCCTGCTTCTGGAAACCAAAGATATGGTGGCGGTGGCCGCCCGATTTGCCAAGCTTTTTTACCGCCTTTATCAGAACCCTCACCGGCCCGGCCTCACCCTTGTTTCCGAATCGGAAGAACAAGAGGCCACCTGAACGCAGGGGAGCATATTGCCTGAATGTTTTTTGCACGGCCCCAGTTCTATTCCAATGGAATAGCCAGCGGCCGCATCGGCGCCCCGCTCGCTCCTTTCAGCTTGAGAGACGCCCCGATAAAAGCGAACTCGTATACCTCATCGGCCGACAGATCCTCCAGGTACATCTGTTCGATGAACATCACGCCCTTTTCCGCCAGCAGGTAGGTATGGACGGGCACCCAGTTGTCTTCCCGTTCGGGAGGGAAGGCCTCGAAGCTCAGGTTATCGGCGCCCAGCAGCATGATCTCCTGTTCTTCCACCAGCCAGCGGGCGGCTTCCAGGTTGATGCCGGGGTAGTCGTGCAGGTAGGCTTCGGCATGCTCGTAATGGCGGGCCTGGCCGGTGCGGATGAGCACCACGTCGCCCCGCCGCAGGCTTACGCCCTGCCGTTTCAGGGCGCCCTGCAGGTCGGCGGCGCTGACCCGGTAATTGTTGTCCAGGGTTTCCACTCCTTTGTAGGCCGCCACGTCGATCAGCACGCCGCGGGCAATAATGGGCGGAATGGTCTCGGCGCCCGTTTTTTTCCAGCCCTTATCGCCCAGGTGTTCTTCAGGGGTAAAACCGTTCCAGATCTTTCCGTTCAGGCCGAAGTGGTTGAGGGCGTCGATGTGGGTGCCCATGTGGGTGTACATGGAAATGGCGTCGCCGGTGTAGCTCACCTTTTCGTTCATCGCCCGCCCCAGGCCGTTGGGATTGTCAACCACGGTGCCGTGGGGGGTATGGGTCAGCCAGTACTGGTAGGGCGGGTCGCCCAGGGAATGAAAGCTGGGCATGCCCACAAAGTAATCGACGCTCAGATCATAAACCTGGCCCGGCCCGATGCGGGAGAGCACCGACAGGCGTGACCCGGCATCCATCATATTGAGGGCGCCGACCTCATCATCGGGGCCCCAGGGGCTGACGCCTGCTTCTTCGGTGGTTTGAGTAAAGGCTGAAAGGGCCAGCAGGATGGATAATAAGCTGATAAATAATACTTTCGGGTTCATCTTGTTCTGTATTTTTGGTTACAGTACAAAGATGCCGGGAGGGCAGCGGAAAAAAATTAAGGTATCTTAAGAAGTTATTTTCTTCCTGATGGCGCTCAGGTGTTCCGGCGTAACGCCGAGGTAGGAAGCCACCATGTACTGAGGCACCCGCTGTTCGATCTCGCGGTATTGCTCCCGGAATTCAATATAGCGCTGCTCGGCCGTCTGGCTCATGCCCTTGACCGTCCTTTCCTGGAGGGCAACGTAGGCGCGCTGCATTTTAATGCGGAAAAAACGCTCCATGGGCGGTACTTTTTCAAACAACCTTTCCAACTCGTCCCGGCGAATCTGTAAGACGGTGGTGGGCTCAACCGCCTGGACAAAATATTCGGCCGGCGTCTGAGTGAGGTAACTGTACAGGTCGTTGACCCACCACCCTTCGATGCCGAACTGCAGGATGTGCTCCTGGCCGCTGTCGTCCAGGTAATACGCCCGCAGGCACCCCTTCGCAATGAAACGCATGTGCCGGGAAATGTCGCCCCGGAAGAGCAGAATTTCCTTCTTTTCGAGTTCCCGGGGATGGAAGGCGGTCAATATGCTTATTCGCTCTGCTTCAGAGAGCGGAGCGATGCGCTCAATGTGCCGGATTAGGGTGTGGTTGTAACTCATACCTGGATCGGGGTTTGGCCTCGGAGGCGGAATGATCCTGATCGATTCCGATACGGCAAGATAAGTTTATTTAAATTTATGGGTAACGAATAATCTATCCGGCTGAAATCGCC
>JAGFJE010000324.1 GCA_024103175.1 Phaeodactylibacter sp. | reverse complement strand
GGTATTCCGGAGGAGAAACTGCCTTATGTTTTCGACCGTTTTTATCAGGTTAGCCCCAGCCCCCCTCAATCCCCCCAAAGGGGGGAGGTGGCCCGGGGGAGCGGGCAGCAGAACTCCTCCTCCCTCGGGGGAGGCTGGGAGGGGGCTGGAGAAGGCACCGGCATTGGCCTGGCGCTAGCCAAAGGGCTGGTAAAATTGATGGGCGGCCGGATCAGCGTTCATAGCGAGCTGGGAGCCGGCAGCGAATTCACGGTGGCCCTGCCCGTCAACAGGCAAAAGCCCGTAAAACCCACAGCGCCGGAAATATTGATTCCGGCCGTCGATCCGGCGCCGGCGAAACCCGTTCTGCCCAGGGCGGAAAAAAAAGAGGGCAAACCCCTGATGTTGATCGTAGAAGACAATTCGGACCTGGCCCAGTACCTGGTCAATTCTTTTAATCCGGCCTACAACCTGGAAGTCGCCTACAACGGCCGGCAGGGTATCGACAAAGCCGTCTCCCTGATCCCCGACATCATCATTACCGACGTCATGATGCCGGAAAAGGACGGTTTTGAGCTTTGTGACCACCTGAAACGCCATAACCTAACCAGCCATATTCCCATTATCATGCTAACGGCCAGGGTAGACGCCGATTCCCGTTTGGCCGGCCTTCGGCGGGGCGCGGACGCTTACCTGGAGAAACCTTTCCTGCAGGAAGAACTGGAAACGCGTATCAAAGCCTTGCTGCTGCAAAGGCAGCGATTGCAAGCCTACTACCTTTCCAAAGCCGGCCTGGCGGAAGAAGCTTACAGGGATAGCCTTCCCTCCCGGGAGGAAGCGGAGCTGGAAAACGACTTTCTCGCCGGCGTCAATGCGATCATGGAAAAGCATATAGATGATCCACAGTTTACCGTCGAGCAATTGTCTCGGGAGTTATTTATCGACTCATCCAACTTATACCGGAAATTAAAAGCACTCACCGGGATCAATCCCAACCAGTACATTCGTTCATTCCGTTTGGCTAAAGCTAAAAAGTTATTGGCCGACACTAACCTGCCTATCATTGCGGTAGCCGCCGAATGCGGCTTCGCCGATCAGGGCTATTTTTCCAGGATATTTAAGAAAGAGACGGGGCTGGCGCCGACGAAATATCGTGCTCAGAACCGTATTTAGGCCAATTCGCATGATCTATGCTAAGGCTTGCACGATTTGTCCAAATGCAACACCTGGGCGAAGAACAATTTGAGGGAGCAACATGATTACTTCATTACTTAAATCCCTCAATTATGAAATATTCATTTACCCCGTTGTTCTTTTGTTTGCTCTTGAACGCCCCTATGTTCGGACAGGGAGATACGCTGTCCCGAAGTTTTGTCCACGACGATTCGCTGCGCACTTACCTTTTGTATGTACCGGCCGCCTACGACGGCTCCGAAGAATGGCCTTTGGTAGTCAGTATTCATGGTTATGCGCTGGATGCAGCATTTCAGATGACTTTCAGCGACATGAATAGTGTAGCAGATACAGCGCATTTTCTTATAGCCTATCCACAGGGCATGGTAATGGACATGACCCTTCCGGGCTTTCCTCCGCAGGGCCTGGGGTTTAACCTGGGAGCTGACAGTATATTTACCTCCCCTTCCAATGCTGACGATGTAGGTTTCATAGAGCAGATAATCGATTCTATATCAACAGATTACAGAGTGGCAGCCGATCGGATTTATGCAACCGGCTTTTCTAACGGAGGAATGTTGTCAAATATATTAGCCTGTGAACTGGGAGATAAGATAGCTGCTATTGCCTCAGTAGGAGGGAATTTACCCATAACCTGGGATTGTTCTCCCAGCCGTGCCGTCCCTACCTTATTTATTCATGGCACAGCGGATGTATTTGCTCCTTATGAAGCCGGAATACCGTCCTTTTTAGCTCCTGTCCCAGAGAGCCTTGACTTTTGGGCCAATAATAATAATTGCGGGGTAGATCCCATTACCACCACCCTGGCCGATTTAAATACCGCCGATAGTTCGACCGTGGAGCTCATACAATGGCAGGGCTGTGAGGCTGAGCTTACCCACTTCAAAATTGAAAATGGTGGGCACCAATGGCCGGGGGGCGTTAATCTTCTTCCACACATCTTAGGTAATTTCAACCTTGACTTTAACGCCAGCTCCGAGATCTGGAATTTCTTCAACCGCAACACACTGACCAGTACCAAAGCGTACCTTAACCCTTCTGAAATTGACCTCCGCGCCTATCCCAACCCCGCTTCCACTCAACTGGCCTTCGAATTCGAGCTGCCGGAAGCCGCTCCGGTGAATATCACACTGTATAACCCCTTAGGCCAGCCTGTACAGGAGCTAACCGATGAAAACCTGCCGGCGGGGCGGCAGCGGATCAACTGGCAGCGGCCGGCCAGCCTGCCGGCGGGCTTGTATTACTACCGCTTGCAGATAGGCGAGCGCTTTGTGGCGCGGCCGGTGGTGTTGAGGTGAGCCCCTGTGGGCTGATAACTTTCCGTTTAATGTTGTCAACTTAGGCCGGCCCTTTTCATCACCGCGGATGGAAAGGGCCTTGCCGTTCTCGCGTTAAACGGCCAACACTGGATTATCCCAAAAAAAAGGTAATTTTGTGCGTGGAAAAATCCCTGCCCATAAATGAATTACATCTCCA
>JAGFJE010000278.1 GCA_024103175.1 Phaeodactylibacter sp. | reverse complement strand
ACAATCGCGCCGCGAAACTAAGGTTTATTTTTCATTTTCTCATCCATCCACTTTCGAAGTGTACTGAGCAGTTGTTCCCTGTCCGCTTCGCTCATGTTTTTGATGCGGGCGTTGGTATGGTCCTTTCCGGGCATGATGTACCAGCGGGAGTCCACTGCATTCGTCGGCGGCACGCCGGTAGCCGACCAGGTGTCGACGCCGCCGTTGATGTAGATCATCTCATCGGCTTCCGTCTGCGTCCAGTCGTAGACTTTCCTGACCAGGCCCGGCTCAAACGTCATGGGCGCCTTTCCGGGCATAAAAACAGCGCTGGGCTCTCCGGAGAGCGCCTTGAGCAGGCCCTTGAAATCCTCCGTTTCATAGCCGTAGTAGCCCATCTCCGTGCCGGCCTGCCAGTAGTGCGAGGCATATGCCGCCATGGATTCATCGGTGAACAGGTCCAGGCCGGTAACCGTCATAAAATGTTCCAGGATGGCATCCAGGCCCGCCTCATCCGCATCGGGAATGTCGGCACAGGTAGCCGCTCCCACCTGCCAGAAGGAGAAGGGATACTCCAGTACGCCGTACTCGAAGGCCTCCTCCAGGCTGAGGTAGGTAAACTTGTAACCGGCGCCCCGGGCGTACCATTCCAGGCGGGGCAGAGCCTCCTCCCGTTCTTTCAGCAGCCGCAGCTGCACCTCCCGGATGGCCTCCCGGCAGGCGTCAGAGCCAATGGTGTCGAGGAAGGTATAAATGCGTTTGTCTTTGATCTCCAGGTTGAGCGGAGCGACATAGGGCACGGAAGCCGCCACGTCATCCGGATAGTAATACCGGTAGAAGATGGCCGTCTGCCCGCCTTTGCTGATGCCGGTGCTCACCCAGGGCTGGCTGTAGAGTTGCCCAAACAATTCGCGGACGCGGTGCAGGTCGGCCGTGGCCTGCTTCAGGTTGAGGTACCGATAATCCGGATCGTCAGGAAGGGAGGCGCCGAAGTAGCGGTGCTCTACATCCAGTTGGTTGGCATCCAGGTAATTGGTGAGTTCATACACCCGGTTGGAAGGGCGGTGGTATCCTTCGGTGGCGATGACCATGGGGGCGTCGAAACTACGGTGCGACAGGTAGGCCCGCTGGTAGAAATAACCCTTGGAAGGGTCTTCGTGGTCTATGGGCTGCCGGACTTGCAATTCATAAGCCGCCTCAAAACCCTCCGGTACATCTATCTTTTTGAAAACGACGTCCGGCAGGTTGAACAGCTTCATCTCCAGAGCGCCGGGTTGGCCCAGCAGCCAGGCCGGCGCCAGGAAAAGAATAAAGAACAGGGAGCGATGGATCGTATGCATAGCTTATTATTTTGATTAGGGCATATTTGTTATCGTTTTTGCCGTTTAATATAGTGAATTTGTGAAACGTACAATATAACTTTTAAAAACCTGCGCCACTATCTTTGCATAAAAGCTATTGAACCATGGCAACCCGATTGTTATTCACGCTTTTCTTAGCCCTGTGGGTTTTTTTCACCACCGCCAGAACCCAGGACATTGCTTATTTTTGTCCGCCTTGTAACCGGGCATGCGACACCATCGCCTACGAGAGCGCGGGCCAGTGCCTGCACTGCAGCATGCAATTGCAATCACAGTCAAAACAAGAAAAAATGGAAAAGGCACAGAATACAGCGGCCGGCCGCAAGCGCGTAGCCGCCATCATCCATGAAGGCATGGAGATCCTGGATTTTGCCGGCCCGGTCGAAGTATTCACTACCGCCGGTTTTGAAGTGTATACGGTAGCGTCCAGCCGGGAGCCTATCATTAGCCAGGGTGTGGTGCAGATCACCCCACAGTACTCCATAGCAAACTGCCCGCCGCCGGACATCATCGCCGTTTTCGGCGGCAACTCCTCTTCCGCTATACAGGATGGCGCTATGATCGAATGGATCAGGAAAACTGCTCCCGAAGTGGAGTTACTTTTCTCCGTCTGTACCGGCGCCTTTTACTATGCCAAAGCCGGCCTGCTGGATGGAAAACGGGTTACCACCTTTCACGAATCCATCGACGCCCTGCGGGAGGCCGCGCCGCAAGCGGAAGTGGTCAGCGGTGTGAAATACGCAGATGCCGGACGGGTTGTCACCGCCGCCGGCGTTTCTTCGGGTATCGA
>JAGFJE010000270.1 GCA_024103175.1 Phaeodactylibacter sp. | reverse complement strand
CTACGGCTTTGGAGCACTCGGCCTGAAAAGGATCGTCGGGCGCGCCATGAAGGAGAACGCCGCTTCGGTGCGGGTACTGCAGAAGATCGGTATGGAATTCTGGAAAGAATTTGATTTTATGGAGCATCCCGGCTTATATTTCCGAAAAGATAATGGGGGGCAAACCGAAACTTAACGACCACTGTTAATTTTTAGCCGAATCACTCTTTGCCTATGTTCAGTACAACCAACACACCCTCCTCCATGCAGCAGTATGAGAACATCAAGATCGTCGCCCTCGATGCAGATGATACGTTATGGGTGAACGAGCCGATATTTCAGCAGACCCAGGAGAAACTCAGAGAACTGCTCAGCCCCTACATCGAACCCGGCCAATTGGATGGCCGCCTGTACGAGACGGAGCGCCGCAACCTGCGCCTCTTCGGTTATGGCGTCAAAGGCTTCGTCCTGTCCATGATCGAAACGGCGGTCGAATTGTCGGACGGAAAGATATCGGGCCGGGAGGTGAAGCAGATCGTCGACATGGGTAAAGAAATGCTGGATCATCCGGTCAACCTGCTGGATGGAGTTAAAGAAACCGTGGAGGCGCTTGCGGAGCACTACGAACTCATGGTCATCACCAAGGGCGACCTTTTCGACCAGCAAAACAAGATCGCCCGTTCCGGCCTGGCCGACTATTTCAAGCGGGTGGAGATCGTCTCCGAAAAGGACGAGGCCACCTACCGGGAGGTCTTCGGCCGCAACGGCATCCGGCTCGAAGAAGTGCTGATGGTCGGCAATTCCCTGAAGTCGGACGTATTGCCCATCTGCAAGCTGGGCGGCAAGGCCATCCACATCCCTTTCCACACTACCTGGGAACACGAGAACGTGGAAAGCCAGCAGGCCGACGGTTACGATTATGAGGAGATCGACAACCTCCGCCAGTTGATCCGCTTGCTCAACCCCAGGAAGAGCCCCGCGCTCAAGGACAGGGAGGTACTCATTGAAGGGCGCGGCTTCCGCCTGCGCCGGTTCAGCGCAAACGACGTCTCCAGCCTGGCCTTCCACGCCAATAATGCCAGCATCGCCGAGCGCCTGCAGGACCGCTTCCCGCACCCCTACACCGAGGCTGACGCCCGGCAATTCATCGAATACGCCCTCAATGCCGAAATGGAGACGGTCTTCGCCATCGAAGTGGACGGCGAGGCCGCCGGGGCGGTGGGCATCATTTTCCAGCAGGACGTCTACAGCCAGTCCGGCGAGCTGGGCTACTGGCTGGGGGAGGAGTACTGGGGGCGGGGCATCGTATCGGAAGCCGTCAAGGCCATGGCCCGGCACGCTTTCAGCGACCTGGGGCTGCGGCGCGTCTACGCCCGCATTTTTTCCAACAACATCGCCTCCCGGCGGGTGCTGGAAAAGGCCGGCTTCCAATTCGAGGGCATGGCCCGCCAGGCCGTGGTCAAGAATGACAAGGTGCTGGATGTGTTCCACTATGCGATCCTGAATCCGGAGATGTAGCAAGGCGGCGGCTCTGGGGTGAAATAGTGCGGAGAAATTGTATTTTTGCCACTTTCCCTACAGTGTTAACCGAAAAGCTGACCGCATGCAATCCAAGCTACTTTTTTCTGCTCTGGCCCTCGCACTTTGCTGTGCCTTATCCCTCTATGGACAGAAACTGGACCTCGAACATTTCAAGGAAATCAAGATCCGCAACATCGGCCCGGCCGGGACGAGCGGGCGCATCACCGCCATCGATGTGGTGAACAGCAAGCCGCACGTCATTTATATCGGAACCGCTGCCGGCGGCGTCTGGCGTTCTACCAACGGCGGAACCACCTGGCAGCCCCTGTTCGACGAGCAGCCGGTGCAATCCATTGGGGCGATAGCCATCAACCAGCGCAACCCCAGCGAGGTCTGGGTGGGCACCGGCGAAGGCAACCCCCGCAACTCCCACAACAGCGGCGAGGGCATCTTCCGCAGCCTCGACGGCGGCAAGTCCTGGACACGGATGGGCCTGGAAAATACCCGCACCATCCACCGCATCATCCTGCACCGGGACGATCCGGACATTATCCACGTCGCCGCCCTGGGCTCCGCCTGGGGGCCGAACGAAGAGCGCGGCGTATTCCGCAGCGCCGACGGCGGCCATACCTGGGAGAAAGTCCTCTACGTCAACGACTCTACCGGCTGCGCCGACCTGGTCGTTGACCCCGAAAACCCGGACAAGCTCATCGCCGCCATGTGGGAGTACGGCCGCAAACCCTGGACGTTCCACTCCGGCGGGCCCGGCTCCGGCCTCTATGTTACCTTCGACGGCGGGAGCAACTGGGTGAAGCGCACCTCCGAAGACGGCCTGCCCGAAGGAGAGCTCGGCCGCATCGGCCTGGCCATCGCCCCTTCCAAACCCAACATCGTCTATGCACTGGTGGAAGCCAAGGTGAACGCCCTCTACCGGTCGGAAGACGGCGGCTTCAAATGGAAGAAAGTATCGGATAAAGACATCGGCAACCGCCCCTTCTACTACGCCGACATTTTTGTCGACCCCAAGAATGAGAACCGCATTTACAACCTGTGGTCAAGGCTCTCCCGTTCCGAAGACGGCGGCAAAACCTTCGACGTGATCGCCCGCGGCACCCATGCCGACCACCATGCCTTCTGGGCCCACCCGGAAGACCCGAATTACCTCATCGAAGGCAACGACGGCGGCCTCAACATCTCCCGCGACGGAGGGGAGAACTGGCAGTTCGTCCAGAACCTGCCCCTGAGCCAGTTCTATCACATCAACGTGGATATGGATATCCCCTACAACATCGGAGGCGGCCTGCAGGACAACGGTTCCTGGGTGGGGCCCAGCGCGGTGTGGAGCTGGAGCGGCCTGCGCAACGACGGCTGGCAGCGCGTGGGTGGAGGCGATGGTTTCGACGTCGTCTTCCGGCCCGATAATAACCGCTATGTATACTCCATGTACCAGGGCGGCAACGTCTCCTATGAGGACCGCCTCACCGGCGATTCCCGCTTCATCAAGCCGGTGCATCCCGAAGGGGTGGAGTTGCGTTTCAACTGGAACGCCGCCATCGCCCAGGACCCCTTCAACGCCTGCGGCGTCTACTTCGGCAGCCAGTTCCTGCACAAGAGCCTGGACTGCGGGGACACCTGGGAGATCATCTCTCCCGACCTGACCACCAACGACCCGGAAAAACAGAAGCAGTACGAAAGCGGCGGCCTGACCATCGACGATACGCGCGCCGAAAATTTCACCACCATCGTCGCCATTGCGCCCAGCCCGATGGATGAGAACGTCATCTGGATAGGCACCGATGACGGCAACCTGCAGCTCACCCGCGACGGGGGTAAGAGCTGGACAAACCTGGCTTCCCGCCTGCCGGGCGCCCGCCCCGGCAGTTGGATACCCTTCATCGAGGTGTCCAGGCGAAACCGGGGCGAAGCCTTCGTCGTCGTCAACGACTACCGCCGCAACGACTGGAGGCCCATGGTGTACCACACTACCGATTTCGGGGAAACGTTCACCCGCATCGTCGATGAAAAGAAAGTCAGCGGCCACGCCCTGGCCATCCGGCAGGACCCCGAAGAGCCCCGCCTGCTCTTCCTGGGAACCGACTACGGCCTGTACCTCAGCATCGACGGCGGTGCGAACTGGACGAAATGGACGAACGATTACCCTGCCACCCCTACCCGTGACCTCGTCATCCACCCCCGCGACCAGGACCTGGTGATCGGCACCTTCGGCCGGTCGATATGGATACTGGATGACATCCGGCCGCTGCGGGAGGTGGCACAGACACAAGGGCAGGTGCTGGAGCAACCCTTCCGGGTGTTTGAGGCGCCGGATGCCCATCAGGTATCCAGCCGCCCCAGCCGGGGCGCTCCCAATCCGGCCGACAGCGACTTCGAGGGCGATAACCGGTGGCCCCGGGCCATGCTGACCGTTTGGGTGAAACCGGAAAATAAGAGGGAGGATAAGCCTTCGGCTGCGAAAAAAGAAGAAGCGGAAGAAAATGCAACGGAAGAAGAAAAGAAAGCCCCTCCTAAATTGGGCAAGAAGATCGAATTCAAGATCATCGATGCCGAAGGGGATACCATCCGCACCTTTACCGAGGATGTCAAATCCGGCATGGCGCGCTATACCTGGGACCTGCGCCAGGACGGCGTCCGTTACCCCTCCCGCCGCAGCGCCCGCCCCGACGACGACCCGCCCCGGGGGCAGCGCGTGCTGCCCGGCGAGTATAAGCTGCTGCTAAGCTGTGGAGATTACGTAGATTCTACCACGGTGACGGTTCACAAAGACCCGCTCTCCGATGAAACGCTGGAAGATATGAAGGCGCAACACGCCGCTTATGAGCACTTCTACGCCGTCGTGGAAAAGGCTACCGAAGGCTTCAACCAGCTGCTGGAAACCGCCGCCGCCATCAATAGGGTTGAGGAAGCTCTGGCCAACGTGCCGGACAGCACCCGCAAGGAGATCACTACCCTGGGCAAGTCTCTGAAAGACAGCCTCGCCATGCTGGAGGAACTCTACATGCTGCCCGAGGACTTCAAAGGCATCCGCCGCAGCACCGGCATGCTCAACAGCACCCTGTATGAGGCATCCTCCTACATCCGCTCCTCCGAGGGCCGCCTGAGTGGCCCCGCTCAGCTGATGATGGATCAGGCCAGCGAACAGACGGCGAAGGTACTGGAGCAGATCAATGCCTTCTTTGCCAACGACTTCGCGGCGTACCGGGAAAAGGTGGAGGCCATAGAATATTCGCTGTTCAAGGAGTATGAACCGATAAAGATAGAGTAGCTCTTTTTATCTGTTTAGGCGGCTGGGGTGCTTTTGCCACGAAAACGCTAAGAGCACGAAATCCGCACAAAATTTTATGGGATTTCGTGTTTTGGTGTTTTCGTGGCGGGAAAACTACTATAAGTGCAATCCGGCTAAAACAGTTTAGGGCTTTTTAATTGGCATCCCGCTCCAGGAGCATCTCCCGGGCCTCCGTCCCAAATCCCGAAACTACTTTGCGGACAACGCCATCCGCGCCGATCAGCACAAATGTCGGGAAGGCGTATATGGAGAAATCTTCGTTCATCCCGCTCTCTTTTGAGAATGCAATAAAGGGGAATTCTTTTTTGTCCAGGTAGGGCCGCAACACCTTTTCTTTGTCCACCGGGCTGCTGTAGTAGAAATTCAGCCCTTTGCGGATCCGGTAGCCGTTCTTTTTCAGTTCGCGCAGCGCGTACTCGCA
>JAGFJE010000197.1 GCA_024103175.1 Phaeodactylibacter sp. | reverse complement strand
GGCACCGGCGGCACCTCCAATGGCATCATTCCCATGCTGAAGGTATACAACGATACGGCAAGGTACGTTGATCAAGGTGGGGGTAAGCGCAAGGGCGCCTTCGCCGTCTACCTCGAGCCCTGGCACGCCGACGTTTTCGAATTCCTCGACCTGAAGAAGAACCATGGCAAGGAAGAGCTACGCGCCCGCGACCTGTTCTACGCCATGTGGATACCGGACCTGTTCATGGAGCGCGTCAAGGAAGACGGGGAGTGGTCGCTGTTCTGCCCGAACGAAGCGCCGGGGCTGTACGACTGCCACAGCGGGGAATTCGAAGCGCTTTACCACCAATACGAGCAGGAAGGCCGCGCCCGGAAGGTGGTCCGCGCCCAGGAATTGTGGTTTTCCATCCTGGAATCGCAGATCGAGACCGGCACACCATATATATTATACAAGGACGCCGCCAACCGGAAGTCCAACCAAAAAAACCTGGGAACCATTCGCTCCAGTAACCTCTGTACCGAGATCATGGAGTACACCTCCCCGGACGAGGTGGCCGTGTGCAACCTGGCCTCCATCGCCCTGCCCAAGTTCGTGGACGAAGAAACCCGGGAGTTCGACTTCCAGAAGCTGTTCGAGATCAGCCGGGTGGTCACCCGCAACCTGAACAAGGTAATTGACATCAACTACTACCCGATACCGGAGGCGCGCAACTCCAATATGCGCCACCGCCCGATCGGGATCGGCGTGCAGGGGCTGGCCGACGCCTTCATCCTGATGCGCCATCCGTTCGACAGCCCGGAGGCGCGCCGGCTCAACCGCGATATTTTTGAAACCATCTATTTCGCCGCCCTTACCGAATCCTGCGCCCTGGCGGAGCGGGACGGCCATTACGAGACTTTTCCCGGCTCGCCGGCCAGCAAGGGGGAGTTGCAGTATGACATGTGGGGCGAGCAACCGAGCGGGCGCTGGGACTGGGCCGGGCTGAAGAAGCGCATCAAAAAACACGGCCTGCGCAACAGCCTCCTGCTGGCGCCCATGCCGACGGCTTCCACCTCCCAGATACTGGGCAACAACGAGTGCTTTGAGCCCTATACCTCCAACATTTACACCCGCCGCACCCTGTCCGGCGAGTTCATCGTAGTAAACAAGCACCTGCTGCACGACCTGATCGGGCTGGGATTGTGGAACGAAGACATGAAACACCGCCTCATGGCCGCCAACGGTTCGATACAGGATATTGACGAGATCCCGCAAGATCTCAAAGAACTCTACAGGACCGTCTGGGAGATCAGCCAGAAGGCCATCATCGACATGGCGGCCGGTCGCGGCGCCTTCATCTGCCAGAGCCAGAGCATGAACCTCTTCCTCCAGGACCCCAACTTCGGGAAGTTGTCGTCTATGCACTTCTACGCCTGGCAGAAGGGCCTGAAGACAGGCATGTACTACCTGCGCAGTAAAGCGGCGGTAGACCCGATCAAATTTACCGTGAAGCAGCCGGCACAGCAGAAAGCAGTGGCCGCCGGCGCCAATGACAGCATTACGGCCTCCCAGGCTGATGTGGCGGCCGAAGAAGGCCAGGCCTGCAACCTGGATGACCCGGATTGCCTGATGTGTGGGTCGTGATGGTTGCCCGTCCTCGTTTCCTCGTCCGGGTAAAATTGGTTGATTGGGTTGATTGGGTTGATTGGCGCCCCTAATCAACAATCACTAAATCA
>JAGFJE010000180.1 GCA_024103175.1 Phaeodactylibacter sp. | reverse complement strand
CTATAAAATTTAACAGCAAGATGAAACAGTTAATCGTTGTTGCCTTCCTGATTTTGGGCGTTGAACTTTCAAATGCTCAAAACCTGCAAAAAGTGTCTGCCGGTAAGGTCGACCGCATCGAAAACTTCGCTTCCCGGTTTGTGGAACCGCGCCATATTGATATCTGGCTGCCGGAAAATTATGACGGCAAAAAGAAGTTTTCCGTGTTGTACATGCACGACGGGCAGATGCTTTTCGACAGCACAACCACCTGGAACCACCAATCGTGGAATGTGGATGATGTGGCAACCCGGCTGATGGAAGGTGGGAAAATCCGGGATGTCATCGTAGTGGGCGTCTGGAATCCGGGCCAACAACGCCACGCCGATTATTTTCCGCAAAAACCCTTCGAGGGCCTTTCCCTTGTTGAAAAAGACACCGTCATCCGCCAATTGCAGCAAGCCGGGCGCACAACGGAAGTTTTTCAACCCAATTCCGATAATTACCTGAAATTCCTGGTGTCGGAACTCAAACCGGTGATCGATAAAAAATACAGGGTTCATACCGGCCGGAAACATACGTTCATTGCGGGGAGCAGCATGGGCGGCCTGATCTCGATGTATGCCATTTGCGAATACCCTTCTGTTTTTGGCGGCGCGGCCTGCCTGTCCACCCACTGGCCGGGCACTTTTACGCTGGATAACAACCCGGCGCCCGATGCCTTTATACGGTATTTAAAAAACAATTTGCCCAATCCGGGAAAGCACAAAATATACTTCGATTGCGGCGACCAGACGCTGGACGCCCTTTATCCCGCTATCCAGCAACAGGTAGATGAGGTTATGAAAACCAAAGGCTTTTCAGAGAAAAACTGGAAAACGGCCTATTTCAGGGGCAAAGGCCACAGCGAAAGCGCATGGAGCGAGCGGTTGGATATTCCGCTGGTTTTTCTTTTGAAGCGATAGGTAGTGCCTCGGGCGCTTTTGAGCCTGTATGTTTCCATACTTTCTGGACTTTGGACGTTCTGAGATATACCCTTTGGAACCCGCTTTTAAGTCGGAAATCGGACACGAGCGAAGCGACTGACGGAGTAAATCGGAAGTTTACCCGGAAGAGCGCAGCGAAGACGGGGCGGAAAATGGGCGCTTGGCGCTCACTTTGAGTACTGTTCCGACTTCGCACCCGTCCTCATCCCTCGGCCGGGCAAGCTTCCGACTTCCGACTTTCGCATCAGAACGTCCAAAGTCCAAATACTTTCAACCCCTGCACTCATCGCATCAAAAAACGGGAACGGGCCACCCGTCTAATGCTGGACACTATTGATAGCCAAGATGTTGCGGAACGTCCAAAAGTCATTCCGAATTTCGAATTCCGACTTTGTCCAGCGCTAGAATGGTAGCCCGGGAACGGCCTTATTACTCGAACAACCCTTCCAGGCTCTCCTCTGCCGTCCGCAGTTTCTCCCGGCAATAGGCGATCAGTTCGGCGGCCCGCTTCACTTTATCGGACAGTTCGTCCACGCTCACGGCGTCTTCCTGCAGCTGGGCGACGATCTGCTGCAGCTCCTGCAGGGCTTTTTCGTAGGTTAGTTTCATGTTTGGTATTGCCTTTTAATATTTTGTTTAATACGGCGCCACGAAGACACTAAAACACTAAATCCGCACGAAGGCTTTGGATTCCAAAGCAGTGAGCGTGCTACACATCAAAAATCAAAAATCAAAAATTTTAAACGGCTCGAAGAGACGGTCAAACATCTCCCACCACCGAATCCACCTCTCCATCCTCGAATCGCGTCCTGATCCGGTCTCCTTTCTCCAGTTCATGTATTGAACGCACTGTTTTACCATCCTTCAGCGTAATGCTGAACCCCCGCTTCAGCGTCGCTTCCGGGCTGAGCAGTTTATTGAGTCGTTCGAACTGTTCGAGTTGTTGTTTTTCCAGGCGCAGGCGCTGCCGTGCCAGTCGGGGGAGTTCCCCGGCTATCCGGTTGAGGATTTCGCCTTGCCGGTTCAGCAGCTGCCTGGGGTAGTATCGGAGGGTTTGCTCGTATCGTTCCAGGAGGAGGGTTTCCTCGCGGGTTTTGTGGCCGGCCAGCAGGCGCAGCTGTTGTCCGAGCTGATGGAGGCGGCTCTCGAACTCCAGGTTGCGATGAACGATAAAATCGGCTACTGCGGTCGGCGTTTTCAGGGCAGTGTGGGCCACTTTATCGAGCAGCACCTCATCCACGTCGTGGCCGATGCCGGTGAGGACGGGCAGGGTGGATTCGGCAACAGCCCTGCACAGTTCGTAATTGTCGAAGGAGGCCAGGTCCAGTTTGGCGCCGCCGCCGCGGATGATGGCGGCGCAGTCGAAGTGGGCGCGGCGGCGTTCCACCTTTCTGAGCTGCCGGATGACTTCCTCTTCCGTTTGGCCGCCCTGCATGGCGGCGGGGTAGAGTTGGCAGTCGAAGCGGTAGCCATAGGCGTTTTCCTGTAGTTGTTGCAGAAAATCCTGCAGCCCGGCTGCTGTTTCGGAGCTGATGACGGCGATGCGCTGGAGGGCGACGGGCAGGGTATGGCGGCGGTTTCTGCCGATGAGCTGCTCGGCTGCCAGCCGTTCGAGGATGTGCCGGCGGCGTAGTTCCAACTGGCCCAGGGTGTAGGCCGGGTCGATATCTTCAACGATGAGTTTGAAGCCGTAACGCTCGTGGAAATTCACCTGCACCAGGAGGAGGGCTTCGATGCCATCCTGGAGCAGGCCGTCGAGGGTGCGCCCCAGTTTGCGGCGCAATTTGCGCAGGCTGGACTGCCAGATCACCCCTTCGGCCTGGGCGATGATCTGGTCGCTGTCGCTGTCCTTCTGAACCAGGCTGAGGAAGCAGTGCCCTCTGGCCTCATTGGCCTGGGCGATCTCGCAGCTCACCCATACCGGGGCGGGCAGGTTGAGGGCCAGCACCCGGCGGATGTACTCGTGAAGCTCGAAGAGGGTGTGTTTTTCCAAAGGCCTTGGTTTATGCCTGCAAAGGTAAGGGGTAGGAAGGAGGTAGGGTAAAAAACGAGGCGCATTTTGAGGCATTTCGGTACATTTGCACTAAATTCCTCTTCATGAAAGAATTACCCATAGGCAGGCAGGTATTTCCGGAATTCATTCAGCAGGACTTGTTGTACGTGGACAAGACGCGCTTTGTCTGGGAAATGGTGCGGCAGGGAAAGTACTATTTTCTGTCCCGTCCCCGCCGTTTTGGGAAGACGTTGCTGTTGAGTACGCTGAAAGCATTTTTCGAGGGGCGGGAGGAGTTGTTCCGGGGGCTTTACATTCATGGACAGGTTAAGGAATGGAAGAAGTATCCGGTGGTACATATTGATTATTCGCGGGTCAGTTATAAGGATGGAAAAGCCGTTTTTCAGCAATCGCTCCTCAACCATCTGAATGAAATAGCTTCTGACCATACATTGGAGCTTGAAAATTCTATTCTGAGCGATGCATTTACAGAGCTAGTTAGAAAGCTGCATGAGCAGCATGGAAAAGTCATTGTGCTGGTTGATGAATATGACAAGGCCATGGTGGACGCCTTGACAGATGAAGAACAATTCGAGGAAAATCGCGAGGTGCTGCGCGGTTTGTACGGCGCCATGAAGGGCTTAGACGAGTACCTCCGCTTCGTCATGCTGACAGGGGTGAGCCGCTTTGCCAAGGTGAATATTTTTTCCGGCCTGAACAACCTGGAAGACATTTCACTGGACGGCGCTTTCGCCAATGCCGTGGGCTTTACCCAGGAAGAACTGGAGGCAAATTTCGAACCTTACCTCAAACAGGTACAAAAAAAATTCGGGTTTTCGTGGGAAGAGCTGTTGGGGTATTACCGGACGCAGTACAACGGTTACTCCTGGGATGGGGAAACAACCCTTTATAATCCGTTTTCAGTTTTGAAAAGCCTGAAAGAGAAAGACTTCGGCAACTACTGGTTTTCTTCCGGCACACCTACTTTCCTGACGGAAATGGTTAAAAAGCAACAATACCTGCCGGAAATTTTTGAAGGCCTTAAAACCGAAGACCTTACCGGTTCCTCTCTTCAACTCAAAAAATTTCCTCTGATCCCTCTACTGTTTCAAACCGGCTATCTGACTATACACCGCATAGAACGGGAGGGCATTCGCCAACGCTTCATTCTCAACTACCCCAACGAGGAGGTGCGCCATTCTTTCCTGACCTTCTTGGCGGCTGCGTTTGTGGAAAAAGATGAGTTTGAGATCCAACCTGAGGCGATCGAGCTGCGGGATGCCCTGCGGGAGGAACGCACCGATGCCTTTCTTACCCGCCTGCAAAGCTTTTTGGCGGATATTCCCTCTCGGCTGCATATTTCCCGGGAAACCTATTACCATTCCCTGGTGTACATAATGCTGCGCCTCACCGGCATGAAACCGCTTTTGGAAAAGGAAACGGATAAGGGGCGCCTGGACGCTGTTCTGGAGTTGCCCGATAAAATTTATATTCTCGAATTCAAATTCGGCGCCGGTACGCGCGTCAAAAATGTCAGGACGCTTTCCCGCCAGGCCCTTGCCCAGATTGAAAAAAAGCAGTATTTCCAACCTTATCTTGGCGGCGGCAAAAAGATCATCCTCTTTGGCATCGGTTTTCTGGATAAGGCATTGGATGGCAGGATCAAGGTACATCCGCCGGCTTAAGCATCACTCCTCATCCCCATCCTCTATCACTTCACTCTTTTCCTCTTCCACCTCATACGGCCGCTTGCCGAAGATCTCCACCAGGTCCTTTTTGAAGACCACCTCTTTCTCGAGGAGGAGATTGGCCAGCTTTTCCAGCTCTTCGCGGTGGTCCTGGAGCACTTTTTTCGTCCTCTTGTAGGCTGCTTCCACCAGCTCATGCACCTCCTGGTCGATCATCTGGGCGGTGGCTTCGCTGTAGGGCTTTTGCAGGGACTGCTCGTACTGGCCGGTGCTGTCGTAATAGCTGATGTTGCCCAGCTTCTCGTTCAGACCGTAGTAGGCTACCATGGTGTAGGCCTGTTTGGTGACCTTCTCAAGGTCGTCGAGGGCGCCGGAGGATACCTTGCCGAAGACCACTTCCTCCGATGCGCGCCCACCCAGGGCGGCGCACAGGCGGTCGACCAACTGGTCTTTGTTGTAGATCACGTTCTCCTGGGGCAGGTACCAGGCGGCGCCCAGGGATCGGCCCCGCGGCACAATGGACACCTTGAGCAGGCTGTCGGCGTGCTCCAGGTACCAGCTGACGGTGGCGTGGCCGGCCTCGTGGTAGGCGATCACCTTTTTCTCCTGGTCGGAAATGATCTTGCTCTTTTTCTCCAGGCCGGCGATCACGCGGTCGGTGGCGTCGTAGAAGTCGCGCATGTCAACGGCGTCCTTATTGCGGCGGGCGGCGATGAGGGCCGCCTCGTTGCAGACATTGGCGATGTCGGCGCCGGAGAAGCCGGGCGTCTGGCTGGCCAGGGTGTCGAGGTCGATCTCTTCGGAGAGCTTCAGCGGCTTGGTGTGTACTTTGAAGATGGCCAGCCGTTCTTTTTTGGTCGGCAGCTCCAGGTAGATCTGGCGGTCGAAGCGGCCCGGGCGCAGCAGGGCGCGGTCCAGGACGTCGCCCCGGTTGGTGGCCGCCAGGACGATGACGCCGGTATTGACGCCAAAGCCGTCCATTTCGGTGAGGATCTGGTTGAGGGTATTCTCCCTTTCGTCGTTCGACTGCAGGGAGACGGCCTTGCCCCGCGACCGGCCCACGGCGTCGATCTCGTCGATGAAAATGATGCTCGGCGAGTTCTGCTTGGCTTTTTTGAACAGGTCGCGCACCCGGGAGGCGCCAACTCCCACAAACATCTCCACAAATTCAGAACCAGAAATAGAGTAGAAGGGGACGCTCGCCTCGCCGGCCACCGCCCGGGCCAGCAGCGTTTTGCCGGTCCCGGGAGGGCCGATAAGCAATACGCCCTTGGGGATCTTGGCGCCTAACCGGGTGTAACGGGAGGGGTTCTTCAGGAAGTCGACCACTTCCTTTACTTCCACTTTCACTTCTTCCAGGCCGGCCACATCGTCGAAGGTGACGTCGCTCTGGCCCTTTTCAAAGAGTTTGGCCTTGGACTTGCCCATGTCGAAGATGTTGTTTCCTCCCCCAACTCCACCTCCGCCGGGGCGCATGCGGCGCAGGATGAACAACCAGATCCCGATAATGATGGCGAAAGGAATGATCCAGGAGAGGATGTTGCCCACCCAGTTGGTGCGGCTGACATAGTTGATGTCGATCCGCTCGTCAACAGGGACCCCCTTCTGGGCCTCTTCCAGGCTTTTTTCGAACGTCTCGATAGAACCGATATTGAAGGTATAATGCGGGCCGGGGTTGCCGGAATCGATATCGTTGTATCGGCCCTGGCCCAGTTTTTCTTTTTTGATGTATACTTCAGCCGTTTCTTTATTGACCACAGTGATGCGGTCGACATCCTGGTTGGCCAGCATTTCCTGTTTAAATTCCGACCAGGAGATCTCCTTGGTTTCGTCGCTGGTGAAATAGAAGATGGCCTGAACGGCCAGGAGAGCGATCAGTATGTACAGTATCCAGGAATTGGAAGTAAAATTCCTCCGGGGCCCGTTGTCGTCGGGCCCGGAGGAATTTCTTCCGTTTTCAGAAGGCTTATTCATATTTTGTTGTGCCATAGGTGCCGCTTAGTTATAAATATAAAACCGCAAGGCCAAAGAGCGGCCCTCGGTTAAGTGTCAATCCTACTAATAAAAACCCGCGTCTCCCGGCGATGTTCGGAGGAGAAGGGGGAGGAGGGCGTTCGGTAGTCTGCCTGGCCATGAAGAAATTTCTGGAAATGTGCTGTATCCACTCCTTGGTTTTACCGGGCATCCCCATGAATTTCAAAGTTTTTATGCGTATTCCCAAAATATTCCCGCCCAAATTTACACCAGATCCTCCTCTTCCCCGATCATTCGGTGAATGGCGGCAAATATCCGGGCGATCTCCCGGACCTGCCCTTTTACCGCTTCTCTTTCCTGGTGTTGCTTGTACATCCGGATGCCACTGGCGCCCAGCGCTCCCCAAAGCCCCCCTCGTTTGCGGTTGTATTCGGGCTCCGGGATACTTCTGGCCAGTTGCCGGATGCGGTAATCGTCAAAATTGTCGAGCACCCATAGCCTGAGGTCATCGGCAAACTGGGCGAAGATCTCCAGGTCTACGTCAAAGTTTTTGCCCTGAATGACGCGCTGGGCCAGTGCCTGGAGGTCGTGGAAGGGTTGGTCGAGGTTG
>JAGFJE010000168.1 GCA_024103175.1 Phaeodactylibacter sp. | reverse complement strand
GACGGCGACGCCCTGGAGCGCTCCATCGACGAGCATGTGCTGGGCTACCGGCGGCGCGCCCGCGAAGCCCGGAAAAACCCGCGCAGCCTGCGCCTGGGCGACTTCTTCGTACCCGCCGGAAGCCCGGAGCCGGTGCGCTTCCCCATGCACATTACCAACAGTTCTACCCTGAATACGATGACCATCTTCCCTTTTACCCCCGATATTCTGGAACGCTATCAGGTGCGGGGGTATACCCACCGGCTGGCAAAGGTGGTCCGGGAAAACCTCGACCCTTTCCAGGTACCGCTGGCCGTGGGCATCAAATCGAGCGCCAGCTTTCCGGTTCTCATTTCCAATACGACGCTCCAAAGCCGGTACTCGCCGGAGCGCCCCTACCTGCACCTCATCGATGGGGCCATGACCGATAATATTGGGTACTATTCCGCCCTGCAGATCCTCAAGCAGGATCGGGCGCCGCGGAAAATACTGCTCATCGTCGATGCCGACGCCGCCGGGAACCGCTATACCTTTTCCAAACGGGAGGGAGCCGTCTTTTCGCTAAGCGTAATGGGCCGGCTGCCGTCCAGCGGACTCGACGCCCGCCGCGCCACCCTGGTGCGGGACATCCGGGACGTCTGCCGCCAATACGGCATCACTCCCGTTTTTTTCAGCTTTAACGTCCTGCTGGAAGGCGCCAATGAGCCTTTGCCGGAAGAATTCAGAATAAAAGACGAACAGGAACGCCTGATCAAATTGATCCGTCAGGGGCAAACGCTTTCGCCAGCCGGCCGTCAGGTCCTCTATGAACTGCTGACCCACATCGGCACCAAGCTGACCATTACCGATGAAGAGCAGGAACTGCTGCTGTACGCCGGGCAACTGATCGTGAAAATGAGGGAAGGGGAGATCAGGAGGGGGCTGAGGCGGGGGAGGGTAGGAGAAGGGGAGAAAGTGGAGGAGCGGGAGAGGAGGTGAGGAGGTGAGTGGGAGAGGGGGAGATGGGGAGAGGGGGAGATGGGGAGATGGGGAGAGGGGGAGAATAATTCTTGATTCTTGATGTTTGATTTGCGATTTTTGATGTATGGCTGGCCCCTGGCAGCCCTTATCCAGCAGCACATCAAACATCAAAAATCAAACATCAAACATCAAACATCAAACATCAAAAATCAAAAATCAAACATCAAAAATCCTATGGCTACCAACCGGTTCGTAGAGTTAAAATGGGTGCATTACATCTACGAATTCTTCATCGTCGCCGTCGGCATTTCCGTGCCCTTCCTGCTGGACCGCTGGAACGACGCACGGCTCGAACGGCGGGCCGAGCGCGAAAATTACGAATACATCCTTCAGGAGTTGCAGGAAGATAAAGAAGAGCTTCAGGGGGTGGCGGAATACAATCAATATTTCCTGGAACGGCTCCGGGCTGCGGACAGCATCATTCTGGCCAATGACCGGAGCCGGGTAGACACCCTGGGCCGGCTGGCCATTGAGCTGCGCCGCGTATCCGATTTTCACCGCAACCACAGCGTCTATGAGAACCTCATCAACAGCGAGAATATCCGGCTGGTCAGAAACAGGGAAATAATCAATGAGCTCCAACTCCTGGATGAATTGTATACCTACATCAACCGCCTGGAAGGCAATCACCTCGACGCTGTCCTCAACTTCGCCATCCCCGCCCTGAGCCGGCACATACGCGTGCAGCCCTTTAAAGTTATGGATGCGGACGCGCTCTTTGAGCACCCCTTCCACAACCGGATCGTCCTGTTCATTTCCCTGATGGAGGAGAAGGATCAGCTCTACCGGAAAACCTTACAGGAAATCGGCGCCGTCGAGGCCCTCGTCAAAGATGAACTGGCAAGAAAGTAGTTGTTTTATTTGCAAATAATTAGTATAACAACTATTTTTGCAGTGCGTAAACAGAGACAAGTGGAAGAACTACTTTCATCGAAAAAACTGGACAAAAAATCGGAGAGCTCCGGCTTTATCCTGGAGCGCACCGCCAAGCGGCTGAAGCAGTTCTTTCAGCAACAACTCACCGCCGCCGATACCGGCATTACCATCGACCAGTGGGTCGTCCTGCAGGTGCTCGACCGTCAGGAAGGCCTCAGCCAGCTGGAGATCGCCCGGGAGACCTACAAGGACGCCCCGACGATCACCCGCATCATCGACCTGCTTTGCCGCAAGGGGCTGACCCATCGCATTATCGACCCGGACGACCGCCGCCGCTTTAAGATACAACTGACCGATGAAGGGCGTAAAAAGATCGAGGCCACCCTGCCCATCATCCGGGACGCCCGCCGGCAGGCCTGGCAGGGCATCGATAATGCCGAGATAGACCGCCTCGTCGATGTGCTGAATAACGTATTCGATAACCTCAGCTCTGAGGACGCCAAATAAAACCAGCCAAATGCCCGGTCGAATCAGGATAGCTTGATACTATTCCGCTTTCGATCGGGCGCCCAACCATTACCTAACTGTAAAACCAAAACCTATGCACTACTATAGCCTTGGACAGGTGCCCGCCAAACGGCACACCCAGTTCCGCAAACCCAACGGCGAGCTGTACCACGAGGAGCTCTTCTCCACCGAGGGCTTCAGCGACCTGTCTTCCCTGCTGTACCATTGCAACCCGCCCACGCAGATCGTTCAGGTGGGCGGCCCTTTCTCAGTGGCGCCCAAAGTGGTGGAGGACAAGCAGCTCAAACACCGCAGCCTGAAGGGCTTTGACGTCAAACCGGAAGACGACTACCTCAAAAGCCGGAAGCCGGTGCTCGTCAATGACGACTGCAAGATCATCCTGGCCGCGCCCCGGCAGAGCATGACGGAGTACTTCTATAAGAACGCCGACGCCGACGAGGTGATCTTTATCCACAAGGGCAGCGGCCGCCTGAAAACCATGTACGGCAATGTGGAATTCGAATACGGCGACTACGTGGTTGTGCCCCGGGGCACCATCTACCAACTGGAGTTCGACAGCGATGACAACCGCCTGTTCATCGTCGAATCCTACAGCCCGGTCACTACGCCCAAGCGCTACCGCAACGAGTACGGCCAGCTGATGGAGCACGCGCCCTTCTGCGAGCGCGACATCCGCAAGCCGGCCGCCCTGGAAACCCACGACGAGCAGGGCCAGTTCCTGTTCTACATCAAAAAACAGGACCAGGTCTATCCCTACTACTACCTCAGCCACCCCTTCGACCTCGTCGGCTGGGACGGCTACGTTTACCCCTATGCTTTCAGCATCCACAACTTCGAGCCCATTACGGGCCGGGTACACCAGCCGCCTCCTGTGCACCAGACCTTCGCCGCCCGCAATTTCGTGATCTGCTCCTTCGTGCCGCGCCTGTACGACTACCACCCGCAGGCTATACCGGCCCCCTATAACCACAGCAACATCGACAGCGACGAAGTGCTCTACTATGTCGACGGCGACTTCATGAGCCGCAAGCATGTAGAGAAAGGCATGATCACCCTGCATCCGGGAGGCATCCCGCACGGCCCGCACCCCGGTACGGTCGAGAAGAGCATAGGCGCCAAAGAAACCGGAGAACTGGCTGTCATGGTCGATACCTTCCGCCCGCTGAAACTGACCGACCAGGCCGTGGGCATCGAGGATAAGGAGTACTTCAAGAGCTGGCTGCCGGAGGGGGAGCCTGCCAGGAGCTGATGGTACACTGATCCTTATGATCTGTTATGAAAATGGGCATGTGGATCTTTACACATAATTTCCACCCCCTGGCCCCCGCCAGCGGGGGATATTTTCCCGATTCAGTGGTGCGTTCTCCCCCGCTGGCGGGGGCCGGGGGGTGGATCAAAGCCCCAAGTTGGCACTATGCCTGCCCTTCCAGTTTTATCAAATTTCAAAATCAAATCCAATGGATACGCTAACCAGCAATAAAACCAACACCCACCAGGACACCTTCCCCATCAACGGGACGGACTACATCGAATTCTACGTCGGCAACGCCAAGCAGGCGGCTCATTACTACCAGACGGCCTTCGGTTTCCAACTCGTGGCCTACCGCGGCCCCGAAACGGGCAACCGCGACACGGTTTCCTACGTCCTCCAGCAGGGCAAGATCCGCTTCGTGCTGACCGCCGCCCTCAGCCCCGATCACGAAGTGTCGAAGCACGTGCTCAAGCACGGCGACGGCGTCAAGGTGCTGGCCCTGTGGGTGGACGACGCCCGCGACGCCTTTAAAAAGGCCGTTGAACGAGGCGCAAAACCCGCTATGGAGCCCAAAACGCTGAAGGACGATCACGGCCAGGTGACGGTGGCCTCCATCCACACCTACGGAGAGACCATTCACACCTTCGTCGAGCGCAGCCAGTACAACGGCCCCTTCATGCCGGGCTTCCAGGCCAAAGAAAGCCTTCTGAAAGTGGAGCCCATCGGACTGAAGTACGTCGACCACTGCGTGGGCAATGTGGAATTGGGCCAGATGAACAAATGGGTAGAGTTCTACCAGGACGTGATGGGCTTTAAGCTGCTGGTCACTTTCGATGACAAGGACATCTCCACCAAGTACACCGCCCTGATGAGCAAGGTGGTGTCGAACGGCAACGGATTCATCAAATTCCCGATCAACGAGCCGGCCCAGGGCCTGAAGAAGTCGCAGATCGAGGAATACCTCGATTACTACCGCAGCGCCGGCGTGCAACACATCGCCGTGGCCACCGACGACATCATCCATACCGTGGACGAGTTGCGCCGCCGCGGCGTCGAGTTTCTCTACGTTCCCGACACCTACTACGAGACGGTGCTGGAGCGGGTCGGCGAGATCAACGAGAGCCTCCAGGAACTCAAGCGCCTCAATATCCTGATCGACCGGGACGACGAGGGCTACCTCCTGCAGATCTTCACCAAGCCCGCACAGGACCGTCCGACGGTCTTCTACGAGATCATTCAACGCGAAGGCGCCCGCTCGTTCGGCAAGGGCAACTTCAAGGCCCTGTTCGAGGCGATTGAGCGGGAGCAGGAGCTGAGGGGGACGTTGTAGGGAATGAGGGATTGAGGGAATGAGGGATTGAAGGAATGAAGGAATGATTAACACCCTGTATTCAACACCTCCACGGTGCGCTGGCTGAGTTCGTCGACGAACTCAGCCAGTTCTGTTGGGGGGGTACCGAACTCGTAAGTTACGCGGTGCACTTTTCCGCCGCGGGAGATCTCGATCCACTGGCCGCCGCCGTCGGCACAGTCGGGGCATCCGATGGTTTCCTCCAGGTTCAGGAAGGCATCCCAGTCAACCAGGCTGGTGAGGGACTGGAATTCTTCTCCGGGCAGGAATACGCTGCAATCGCGTTGAATGGTGGAAGTGGGAGCGCAGGTTTGGTAGGAGGATACTTCGAACGTCCCTTCTGATGCCGTCACGAGGGTGAGGCATTCGCCGAAGCACTCGCAGAAAAAGGTGCCCTGGGTAATGCGGAAAAAGGTGGCCTCTTCGCCGTCCTTCCGGCAGGCGCTGAGCAGCAACAAGCAGAGGCTGCCCAGCAGGATGAAGTTTTTCATGACGCTGTATTTTACGGTAAGGACGGGAATTTTTCAGTAAAATGTTGAACGAATACAAAAGTATTCTGCCCGAAAGGGAAAGGCAAAAAAGAAAAGCACTCAGGCAAAAGGCCAGCTGCCTGACATTCAATCCATCATTCCATCATTCCATCATTCCTTCACTCCCTTGATATCACCCACTCTGCCGCAGCTGTCCTATCTGCCCTGGCTGATAAGTATAGGCCCACAGGGCGCGGTGCTGCCCCTGGGCCGCTTTCTCCTCGCGGATCACCTCGGTGAGCAGGCTGTATAATTGTTTCTTGAGCTGGGCCAGGCGGCGGCGGAAGTTATCCATCTTGCGGTAAATGCGGCGGTGTTCGGCGCCGTTTTTGAGGGCGTGGTCCTGGCTGTTGGGATTGGCGATACGGGCCAGCTGGCGGTGGAAGGAGCGCAGCCAGCCTTCGATCTCGCGGATCTCCGGGCGGATGGAACACATCAGTTGGTTAAAGGATTCCCGCATTTCGAAGGCCTGTTGGCGGGAGAGGGGATAGGCCAAATAACGTTTCATGGCCTTTTCCAGGTACCGGATCTCATACTTCCAGAAATCGACCATGGACATCCAGTCGTGGTAGTCGCGGTGGAGCTGTTCGAAATTGAGTGGCCAGATCGTCTTGTTTACCTTTGCAATTGTCGCATTCATAGCTTGGGATCTTTGGGTTCAACCTTATGTTCAAATAAACTATAGCCTGCGAGCAGGCATATCGGTTATATATGAAAAAGGGTTTTGAGATGTTGTCACTATGAAAAGAACGTGTTGGCCCTGGGGTTATAAAGTTCTGATGAGCGGCCACGGAGTTTGGCAGTGCCGTAGCCTCGAAAGGCTCCTGCTCCGTTAGAAAAGAAAGTCAGCGGCAGGAGCCAAAAAGAAAAGCTGGCCGGAAGGAAAGAAGGCAAATACCGGCCTAAACGCAATTAAATATAAGGCTATATTCCAAAAAATGAAATGTTTCCACCTGGATTTTTTGTCATCTTTTATTCTTTCCTGTGGCTTCAGGGCCTAAACTACTGTATATGAAGGGGCGCTATCTACGAAGACACCAAGCCTCAAAGGTCTCACAAAGGCTTAGTGTTTTCGTGTCTTAGTGGCAAAAAAAAAGCGCCATGTACAGTAGAACGCCGGAGAATAAAACAGTGAAAACCAGTAGAATGGTTTAATATTATTGGATCTAAACTTGTAATTTGTGGATGTCCTAACCCAATGCCATGCCATTATCGGAAAAAGCGGCCGCCAATATCCTCCGGCTTCTGAACACGGAAGACGAGCGCAACAGCGCCCTGGCCTTTCGTTTGCTGAACAGCCAGAATGCCGTTGAAGGGTTCCTGCTGAGCCTCTGCGGGCACTTCATGACTTCCCGGGAGGAGGAACGGCTGGCATTGCGCAATTGCCTGCGGGCTTTGCTTCGCATTACCGCCAGGGAATGGGGCTGTTCCTCCTCGCAACAGAACAGCCTGATGTGGCTGCTCAATTATGACCCCGAGCAGGAAAAGGCCGATCCGGAGCGGTTTCTCTCCACCCTTGAGGTTGCGCTGGCCATTGATGTATTGCCCCTCGCCCGCTACATCTATGCCTGCACCGGGCGTTGCGCCCGTATCCTGCTGCGCCGCGGCGATTCCGCAGAGCGGTGCGGCCTGCTGAAAACCCGAATATACGACAGCCCCTACGGCCGGGCGCTTGATCTGAGCGGATTGCAGCTGGGTATTCTGCCGGATGAAACTTATCAGTTTTCCAACCTGGAAGCCCTGTGTCTCAACTACAACCGGCTTGCCTTTACCGATGTGTTTGCCTTTCAGCGCTTTCGGCGCCTCCGTTTTCTTGGCCTCGCCCACAATAAGCTGGAGCGGGCGCCCGACGGCCTGCCCCTGCTCTCCAGCCTCGAGGAGGTGGACCTCCGGGGGAACCCCATGGAAATGGGCCTTTTTGAATACCTCCGCCATCCTCTGAAGGAAAAGCTCCGGGTAAACCTCGCTTTGGAGCGGGGCTTCACCGTGGACCAGTTCAGTGAGGAAGATGTCGCCTGCTTGTTGAAAAACTGGATCTCCGATACCGATTACGGGCCGTTGCTGGGCCTGGCCGGGAAAGAGCTTCGCGTCGTTCCCCCCGCCATCCTGCGTTATCCTCAGCTGGTCTTCATAGACCTGCGCAACAACCCCATCGCTTTCCTTCCGCCCTGGCTGCTGAGGATGCCCCGCCTGCGGGAGATCTACTGCTACCGGGGCGTAGAATACAACCCGGCCTACCTCCGGGAGGGCCTTACCGTCTACCGGGACGATGAAGCAGAGCCGCCCGGGCCGGTGGAGGAGGCGCCGCCCTGGCTGGCCAACCTGGAGGCCTTTCCCGCCGAGCTGCCGGTGAAGATCCCGGTGGAGGGGCTGAGGGGGAGGTAGGGTAAGGGCTTTATTTGGTTGCGCCCCGGTGCGAATACCGCCCGTCTTCGCCCCAACTTCTTTGAAGTACGGGGCTCTGCCGGGCAAAATACCAAAAAGAGATGGACGCCCCCACCCATTTGGAAAAATCCCCCCTAATACCTACTTTGCACGCCTGAATTGAAAGCGCTTATGAGCAAAGACAACCTGGCCGCCACCGCCGAGCTGATCAACCGCGATTTCGAACTGGAGCCGCAGGAAAAAAGCCTGACCGAAGAGGAATTGCTGGAACTGCTGTCCAGTGTAGTGGCAGAGATGATCGAAAACCGCCTGGAGTTCCTGCTCAGCCTGATGTACCGCCTGGATATTGACGAAAAGAAGGTGCACTTCGCCCTGTCGCCCTTCTGCGAAGAGCCGGCGAATATCGCCCTGGCCAGGCTCATCCTGGAGCGGCAGAAGCAGCGGGCGTTCACCAAACAGCATTATAAGCAGGAGGACCTGGGAGACCTGGGTGGGCTGGAGCTGTAGAAGGTGTGAAAGTGGAAAGGTGTAAAAGTGTAAATGTGGGGCAATTTATGATCATTTTTTCATTGTTATAGTGCTCTGCTCAGGGAAGCCCTTTGGAGCCCCGGAGCGCCCCCAACAATATAGCAATATAGCAATCCAACAATTGAAAGCGCACATGGCAGCAACCCCCACCTCCCCCAGCGTATGCGTCATCGGCGCGGGCTGTTCGGGCCTGGCCTCGATCAAGAACCTGGTGCAGGCCGGTATAGAGAACGTCGTTTGTTTCGAAAAGAACGACCAGGTGGGCGGCAACTGGATCTTCACGGCCGGCGAGTCCCATTCCAGCGTTTGTGAGACCACCCACATCATTTCTTCCAGATCGATGTCCGAATTCCTGGATTTCCCCATGCCGGAGCACTATCCCGACTATCCGTCGCATGCACAGGTGCTGGCCTATTTTCAAAACTATGCCCGCCACTTCGGGCTGGAGAAATACATCCGCTTCAATACCGCAGTAGATAAAGTGGAAGAAACGGAGGACAAAAAATGGCTCGTCACCCTGAAGAACGGCGAACAGCACCGGTTCGACTACCTCTTCACCGCCAACGGCCACCATTCCGTTCCCCGCTGGCCGGACATCCCGGGGGAGTTCACCGGAGCTTTCCTCCATGCGCATAGTTATAAAACCAACGCCCCCTTCGCCGGCAAGCGCGTGCTCGTCATCGGCGCCGGCAATTCGGGCTGCGACTGTGCCGTGGAGATCAGCCGGGTGGCCCGCCATACGGCCATCAGCATGCGCCGGGCCTATTACATCATCCCCAAATTTATGATGGGCAAGCCCACGGATACCTACAATAAACTGCTGACGCGCCTGCCCCACTTCGTCCGCCAGCCCCTGCAGAAGCTCAGCCTGCGCCTGCAGGTGGGCGACTACCGGGATTACGGACTGGAACGGCCGGACTACCCCATCACCCGCTGCCACCCCACCCTCAATTCGGAACTGCTCTACCGCATCCGTCACGGTAAGGTGCACCCCCGGCGGGGCATCGAAAAGTTTGAAGGGAAAAAGGTACACTTTAAAGACGGCAGAGTGGAGGAATTCGATGCGGTGATCGCCGCCACCGGCTACAAGATCGCTTTCCCCTTTTTCGACAAAGGTTTCATCGATTTCGAGGACGCAGATCGCATCCCGCTGTACCTGCGCATGATCCACCCGGAGCATCCCACGTTGTTCTTCATCGGCCTGACCCAGCCGCAGGGCTGCATCTGGCCCTTATCCGACCTGCAGGCCAAACTGGCGGCCAACCACATAGCCGGCCGCTGGCCCATACCGAAAAACGTACGGGAACTGGCGGAAGCGGAGTGCCGCGAGATCGAAAAGGACTTCCTGCACACCAAGCGGCACAGCCTGGAAGTGCACTTCCATCCTTTCTTCAATAAGATACAGAAGCAGATACCGAAGGCGGCGCCGGAGTGGGGGGGGATGGTTGATTAGTTGATTGGTTAATTAGGTTGATTAGGGAGGCGCTCAATCAACCAATCAACTACGAATCCCTCTCCTTCTCCCTCCCCCCGTACAACTCGGCCTGGTATTCCCTCAGCACCCCCCATTCCCCATTGACTGCCAAGCGGGCCTGAGTGGGCCAGGTGGAGGGGTCGTGGATCTGGTAGGCGGAGCCGGCGGCTTCGAGTATGTCGCGCAGCCGTTCTTCTTCCGCCTCGGCGAGGGTTTCCCAGTTGGTGATGCCGGCCGATTTGAGTAACTCTTCGATCTTGGGGCCGATGCCTTCGATGATTTTGAGGTCTTCGGGGTCGTTGGACAGGGCGCCCGGGCGGCCCTGGAAAGCTTCCGGGTTCTCCTGCTTTCTGAGGGCGAGGCGGGCGGCCTGTTCCACCCAGTTGTCGCGATCGATGCGCCCTTCGAAATACTGAATGGCCTGGGTCACTTCTTTGATCCGTTTGGAGTCCCAGCTGGCGATCTCTTCGTAGGTGAATACGCCGATCTCGTTGAGTTTCTTTTCCAGGAAGGGGCCGATGCCTTCGATGCGGGTGAGGTCGTCCTGCTCTTCCGCCTCGGCAGCCACTCCGATCTTATCTTTGAGGAAGGGCTTGTCTGGGTTGACCACCACTACCGGCTCGTCTTCGACCACGCCGGCATCGGGCAGCCCCGGTTCGGGATGGATGCCGCGGGATTCCTGCCTTTCTTCGGTGGAAAGCCCCACCACCGGGGCGGCGGTAGCTGCCATTATCCCACTGCTCTTCAGGCCCTGCAGTTCTTCGCGCAGGTGCTCGTTTTCCCCGGCCAGGCGGTCGAGCCTTTCCTCCAGGGCTTCCAGGCGCTGGCGGGTGGCGTTGTAGATGCTTTGCATCTGGGCCATTCCTTCTATGCTTTCATCTTCCGTTTCCAGAGTTTCCGAAAGCTGCTGGTTTTTGGATTGCAGGCCGACGATGGTGGTGTTCAGTTCTTCGATGGTGGCTTTCTGGGATTTATTGGCGGATTGCAGCTCATCGATCTTTCGGTTGAGTTCGAAGATCTCTTTGTGCAAGGCGCCCTTTTCCTCCTCGATGCGTTCGGCCTTGGCTTCGGCTTCCCGGACGGCGAAGCCCGCCTTTTTGAGGTCGGCTTCTTTCAGCCCCAGTTGCTCTTCCAGAGCTTCGGCCTGGGCCCTGGCGTCCGCGAGTTCTTTGTTTGCCTCCCGGAGTTCCTTTCTGAGCTGCATCACCCGGCGGCTGCGCAGGATGTACCCCAGCAACAGGCCGAAGAGGAAGGCGATCAGCATAATGAACAGTATGGCGTAGCTGTCTTGCGTATTAAACTGGTCGAAGAGTTTGCTAAAGTCCATGTTCGGTATAATGAGTGAATGAATAGCGATTTTCAATTGGCGTCAGCAAAACCGGCCGGATGGCTTCAGTTCAGATCGCTGGCATCTTCCAGGATCTTTTTGTTCTCTTCCA
>JAGFJE010000624.1 GCA_024103175.1 Phaeodactylibacter sp. | reverse complement strand
AATTCTATCTCCGTATCCGCTCCGACGGAATTGTCGTTGTAACCGGAGGTGCCCAGGATGCGGCGGAAGTCGTTGTTTAGCTGATCGACCTGGGCATTGATATAGGCCGCGCTGAGGTTGTCTCCCGCCCCTACCGGCTCGCCATCATGGATAATGTGAAAAACTACCGGGATCGTAAGCACTACCTGCCGCTTGGCGGCCTGTTCCTGTTTGTAGGCGCGCACGCGGGGGGCCAGCCATTGTTCAAATTCTTCCGGAGTGCCGAGCTGAGGATACTGTTCCCGCAACGCCTGGTTGGCTTCTACGGTATAACATCGGATGATATCCTGTTGCTGGGCCTGGAGGGTGAAGGCTGCCAATAGAAAGAACAGCCCGAGTAAGGGGAACTTCGTTTTTGAGATCATTGTCTAATCGATTTTTGGTACAATTAATTCACTAATTGGCTCCTGATCCATTGCCATTGCCTGCCAGCAATGGCCTATTAAGTCCATTTCCGGGGAATAGTGGGTTTAGTAAAGGTGGGGCGGGCACTGCTGAATGGCAGCGCCAATTGCTTTTTCGGATAGTTGCTGTTCTCCCGGGCCGGATACGTGGTAAGTGAAGAAAACCGGGGCGGGTAAAGGCCTTTAAGCAGATGGAATGAAATAATGGGCCCTTTGTTTTACAAAACTACTTCTTTCGCGTGGCTTTTCGTAACCAGAAAGTGTCTTTTCTACAATTTCATCTGCGACGCAACAAATTTACGTTTATATTTTATTTTTCAAAATGAAAGAGAAGGGAAAATGAAGAAAGGGAAGAGGTAGGAAAAAAATGAAATATTGTTTAGGTTTGGGTAATGACCCTTTTGCGGTGGGCAGAGAGAGGCTGGCGCCAGCGGCCTTATTACTGTGAATTTTCCAGGAGCTTTTCTTATGCATATTGTTTTTATGGTCATCAGGTTCATCAGCAAGCGGCTTCTTTTTCTTTCCTGCCTGCTCCTGTGTAAACTCCCGGCCGCTTCTGCCCAGGAGCTGCATTTTGATCATATTTCCCTGGAACAAGGCCTTTCCCAGTCTATCGTCAATTGTATCCTTCAGGATGAACAGGGCTTCCTCTGGTTCGGCACGGACGACGGGCTCAACCGGTACGACGGCTACGAATTTGTCGTCTATCGCCACGAACCCCATAATGGCGAAAGCCTTAGCGACAATCAGGTAAGCACTCTGGTGGAGGGCCGCTCAGGAAGGATATGGATCGGCACCGCAAGAGGGCTGAACTATTTCGACCGGGAGGAAGGCATTTTCCATCAACCTCTGCCCCGCGGGCCTGGCTCCCATGCAATAGAAGGCCAGGTCATTACCGCTCTGTGGGAAGATAACAAAGAGACGCTCTGGATCGGAACAGAGAAAAGAGGGCTCTTTCATTTAGATCCGAAGTCTGGCCATATCCGACACTTCGAGAGCGGTATCACAGGCGCCGGCAGCCTTCTCATCTCCTGCATTTGGGAGGATACTGCCGGCTATTTGTGGGTGGGTACGCACAACGGCCTGCTACGCATCGCCCCTGGGGCCGAAGAAACCGCTCATTTTCGACGAGGCGTCTCCGGCCTGCGCAGCCCGTTCATCAAATACATCTACCAGGATAATGCCGGTGCGCTATGGGTAACTACCGACAATGCCCTGCATCTTTATGATGAAAAGGCAGGCGCCTTTAAAGCTTACCCTCACCCCTTTGGCCTGCCTGACCTCCCCCGAGGCGAATGGCGCTCCTACATCCTCGAGGATTCCCGGGAAGAAGGGCATTTATGGCTGGGCGCCCAACAGGGCCTCAGTTACTTTGACAGCAGAAACGGCACATTCACCACCTACCAGCATAACTCCCATAACCCCAATAGCCTTTCCGGCGACTTCATCACCGCCATCTATGAAACCCGGGAGGGCATCCTTTGGATAGGCAGCCGCAGCCGGGGCCTGAACAAACTGGACCCCACCGCCCACCGCTTCCTTCATCACAAACACGAACCCGGCAACCCCAACAGCCTGAGCCACAACGACGTCTTTTCCATCGTGGAAGATCAGAAGGGCCGGCTCTGGATCGCCACCCGCAGTGGGCTGAACCGCCTCAACCGGGCTACCCAAACCTTCACTCATTACAAACACAGCCCCGGCAACCCCAATAGCCTGAGTACACGGCAGGTGAATTGCCTGTATGCAGACAGCAAGGGCCAGCTGTGGGCCGGCACCACCGATGGCCTGAACCGCTATGAACCGGGCCGGGAGAGCTTTGAGGTTTTCAGAAATGACGCCTACCCTGCACAAACAAACTACCTCAACTGCATCCTCGAAGATGAAAATGGCGCCTTGTGGATTGGAAACAGGTATGGGCTGAGCCACTTCACCCCCGCCGACGGCCGATTCCGGAATATCGAGAATGCACTCCTCTCAGACGTCACCTGCCTGAAGCCGGATCCCATGGGCAGGCTCTGGCTGGGCAGTAGTACCTCCGGGCTTTTTCTTTACGATCCAAAAACAGAAGCCTTATCCCGTTTTGCTTTTGAGCCCGACAACCCCAACAGCCTCAGCAGTAATAGTGTCTGGGCCCTCCATCTTGAGGATAAGGGGGTACTCTGGATCGCCACTTACGGAGGGGGGCTGAACCGCTACGATCCTGATAGCGGCATTTTCACTTCCTTTACGGCTCAAAGCGCCGGATTCCCGACCAATAACCTGGACGCCATGCTTGCCGATGACGACGGCAGGCTCTGGATCGGTACGGATAACGGCCTGGTGCGCTTTGACCCCCAAACCCGGGAAACCCGGATATTTGGCTTGGAAAGCGGCATACAATCCAAGGAATTTCATCAGAAATCCCAGTACAAAAGCCAAAGCGGCGAACTGTTCTTCGGTGGTATTAACGGGTTCAATGCTTTCTTCCCGGATGAGGCCGACAAACGCAATCCCGTGCCTCCGCAGATCGTGGTTACGGGGCTTAAGCTGAATAATGAACCTGTTCCCATTGGCGGAGGCTCCCCCCTGTCACAACACATTTCCAGGACGGGAAAGCTCACGCTGAAGCACTTCCAGAATGACCTGTCCTTTGAATTTACCGCATTGCACTTTGCCAAACCCGCCCAAAACAAGTACGCGTGTAAGCTGGAACCCTACGAAAAAGAGTGGAAGGACGCCGGATCAGGGCGAAGCGCTACCTACACCAACCTCGACCCCGGCCGGTATACGCTTTATGCCAAAGCTGCCAATAGCGACGGAATATGGACAGAGGAAAAGCTCCTGTTATCTTTCACCATTAGAAAACCCTGGTGGAAAACGGTATGGGCCTATCTCTTTTACGTCCTTGCCCTCGTGTCCTTGGTTTACGCCCTGCGCAGATACGAACTCAACCGCCTGAAATTGCAAACCCAGTTGCAACTGGAGCAGGTGGAAGCCGAAAAGTTCCGGGAACTGAACCGGATGAAGTCGCGCTTCTTTGCCAATATCTCCCACGAGTTCAGAACCCCGCTAACCCTCGTGCTCGGACAGATCGATGCCATAGCATCTGAACTAAAGGAAGGTAAAGGCCGGGAGAAACTGAACATGGCCAAACGCAACGCCCGGCGCCTTCTCAACCTGGTCGGCCAACTCCTCGACCTGTCGAAACTGGAAGCCGGCAACATGGAACTACAACTGGTGCGCAATGACGTAGTGCCCCTGCTGAAAAACCTCTTTTTCTCCTTCGAATCCCTGGCCGAAGAGAAAAACATATCCCTGGTTTTCAATTGCCTGGAAGAAGAGATCATTCTTGACTACGAGCCGGATAAACTGGAGAAGATCGTCATCAACCTGCTGTCTAATGCCTTCAAGTTCACTCCCGATGGCGGAGAGGTGTCTTTATCCGTTGCTCGTTCCGAGTTGGCAGTCAGCCAGCAAATAACCCGCAACCGGCGACCGGCAACTACCAACCAACTCCTGTCCATTACAGTGCACGACTCCGGCATCGGCATTCCCCCCGAACAACAGCCCCACGTTTTCAACCGCTTTTACCAGGTGGACAGTGAGGATACCCGAAAGTTCGAAGGCACAGGGATCGGCCTTGCCCTGGTGAAGGAGTTGGTGGAGTTGCACGGCGGCGCCATTACCGTAAAAAGCGAGGTTGGCCGGGGTACTGAATTTTCCGTCCTGCTGCCTCTCGAGCAGGCGAAGGCTCCGGAGCATTTAACCTCTAACGAGGTGAGGCTGCAGCCCCTTTCGAAACCCTCAGCCCCGTCCACCGGCAAACCGGCGGGCCCTGCAGAAAGCCGCCCTGCTGGTACCGGCAGGGAACTCCTCCTGATCGTTGAAGACAATGCCGACGTGCGCCACTTCATCCGGGAAACGCTGGAACCTGCCTACAGCATACTGGAGGCGGAAGACGGAGAACAAGGGCTGGAGCTGGCCAGGGAACACATCCCGGACCTCATCATCAGCGACGTGATGATGCCGAAGATGGACGGCTATACCTTCAGCCGAAAGATACGCGAGGAGGAGAGGAGCAGCCACATCCCCATCATCATGCTGACGGCCAAGGCCGGGGAAGAGGATAAGATCTCCGGGCTGCAAACCGGAGTAGACGCCTACCTGATCAAGCCCTTCAATGCCCGGGAGCTCCGTGTCCGGATCACCAATCTCATCGCCCTGCGGCGCAAGCTGCGCGAGCGCTTCAGTAGGGCCACCGTCATCCGGCCCTCCGAAGTGTCTGCCGAATCGGCCGACCAGGTTTTCCTGAAAAAGGTGCTCGGCAATATTGAAGAACACATGGGAGAGGAGGCCTACACCGTCGAAGCTCTGGCCGCGGAAATGAACATGAGCGATTCCCAGCTCAACCGCAAGCTTAATGCCCTCATCGGCCAGCCGCCCGGGCAGCTCATCCGCTCCATGCGCCTGCAACGCGCCGCCGGCTTGCTGAAACAGGGCGCCGGAAATGTCTCTGAGATCGCTTATGCCACCGGTTTCCCTGACGCCGCCAATTTTTCCCGGGCCTTCAAAAAACAGTTCGGCCTGTCTCCCTCGAAGTATCAGAAAAAACATTCCTGACCGTGCCGCGATCCTCCGGATCGATGGCCTGAATCCAGCCCTACATGCCTTGTTTAGGGCCCGGCGAAGAATAACTTCCCCACCTGCCTGCCTCACCGGCAGGTAGGCAGGTTTGATCCGGCTCTTCCTGCCTGCCAGCGAGCCTGCCGGCCATGCTGGCACAGCAGGCGGGCTGGCGAGCAGGCAGGTTTCCGCCAGGCTACGTTGCGGGATCGGTTGCGTAGCGCCGCTTCCGACATTCGTCGGAACAAGTCATGCGCCCTCCCCGCGCCTTGCCTGGCGAAAAAATTTTACCCGGCTGCACAGACGGGAGCTCGCCTGAAATGAGGAACTTATTTTTCTCCGGCCCCTTAGCCAATGATGCTGGCCGGAAAAACGATTCATTCGTTAGCACGTGCGATCCTGAGGATCGCGGCACGATGCAAGAAAATGACAACTTATTGCAAGGAATCGCCATGAATCCAGGCGCCTGTTTCCCCCATCTTTGGCACATCATAATTCTATAATCATAAGATGTAGCTATGCGCCAACATTTACTCCTTCAAAAAACGATGCTGATCGTATTCCTTTTCTCTCTTTGTTTCCCTTTGGCGGGCAAGGCTCAGCAAGCCGGCCTGGACCCGAACTTTGGTGATGGAGGGCGGGCCTTCATAGATTTCAGCGAACAGACAGACCTGCTGTACGGGCTGAGCACTCAGCCCGATGGCAAGATCATCCTTTCCGGAAATACCCGCGCATCCGGCTTTGATCTTCCCCTGGCCTACTGTTCCGTAGCACGCCTGAATGCCGACGGCAGCCTCGACCAGAGCTTCGGGGCCGGAGGGCTGGTGAGTACCGCACTGTCCACTGAAGGTATTTTCGCCAATAGCCATGCCCTTCAGCCCGATGGTAAGATCGTCGTGGCAGGCTCCGTAGAAAAAGGAGGTGGTACCGGCAGCACCTTTGCCGTACTCCGCTTTAATACCGACGGAAGCCCCGATACTTCCTTCGGAGATAACGGCCTGTCAACAACCCAACATAATGATTTAGCCGGCTTTGAGGAGGTTGCCGTTCTTCCCGACGGAAAGATCCTGGTTATGGGCAGTGCTGAGGGAGGCCAGGAAACCGATTTTGTCCTGGCGCGTTTCCTCCCGGATGGCAGCCCGGATATGGGCTTCGGCCAGGGAGGGCTGGTGTTCACCGACCTCGGTGGCAACATAAACATCCCCTCTTCAATGGCCCTTCAGCCGGATGGGAAGATCATCCTGGCGGGCGTAGATGTCAACGAGGGCTTTTTTTCAGGAGCAGACCTACTGCTCGTCCGGTATAATCCCGACGGCAGCCTCGACGAAAGTTTTGGCAATGCAGGTTTTGTAACTGCCGGAGAAATGGGTTTTTATGAAACCGCAGCAGATATTATCCTGCTTCCAGATGGTAAAATTCTAACCACTGGTTTATCCCGAGAAGGTTTCAGCAATACAAAAGGTATCATGGCCCGCTTCCTGAATGATGGCAGCCTGGATACCAGCTTCGGCGATGGAGGGTTCTTCCAGATAGCCTATCCAGGCGGCGAAGTAACCGGAGTGGCTCTTGTCCTCCAACCCAATAAAAAAGTCATTATGATTGGCAGCTTGGTGGGAGCTTTGGACATGGTACTGGGCCGGTTCAATCCCGATGGTTCTCTCGATACGGCCTTCGGAGAAGGAGGCTTCCTGGCCACTTCTGATTTTGGAGACCCCCGCGCGGCCAGCCTGACCGCAGACGGCAAGCTCCTTGTCGGCGGCGACCTGGAACGGATTCCCATGCAAATCGAATCCGTGGATTTTGCCCTGGCCCAATACGAACTGGGAGACATCAGTACTTCTGTGAAAACCATTGAAAAACAAGGCCTGATCCTCGGGCAGAACTTCCCCAACCCGGTCCGCACCACTACTACTATCCCCTTTGAACTGGCTGAACGCAAGCGTGTATCCCTGAAAGTATTTAACGCCCGGGGACAGGAAGCCGCCGCCTTGCTGGACGAGATCCTGCCTGCCGGGCCCCATCAGATTACATGGGACAGCAAGAGCCTGGCGCCCGGTGTCTATTATTATCGGTTACAAGCCGGCCGGGAAGCCAGCCGTTCACTCACCTTGCTGAAGCAGTAGATCCCAACAAACTCTTAAAACACAATGATCATGCAAACTAAATACTGGCAGCTTCTAGTGCCTCGGGCACTAAATAGCGGGGTAATATCGCGGGCTCTTTTCCCACCATACGGCGTTGCTCGTCAGTCACGTAGCTCCGGCTATGCTTCTTCCTCGCGCCTTGTCTGGCGGGAAAATAACC
>JAGFJE010000142.1 GCA_024103175.1 Phaeodactylibacter sp. | reverse complement strand
CGCAATGAGCTGATGGCTACCTACCTCATCCAGAACAGCATCTGGTGGGTGGAATACCTGGAGCTGGGGGGGATCCGGATGGATACCTATCCGTATAACGATAAGGATTTTATGACGGACTGGACCTGCGCTATTATGGAAGAGTACCCCAATTTCAATATCGTTGGCGAGGAATGGGTGGGCAACCCTAACATCGTAGCGTTCTGGCAGGAGGGCAAGGAAAACCCCAACGGCTACGAATCCTGCCTCCCGGGCCTGATGGATTTTCCCCTGCAGGAGGCCATGCGGAAAAGCCTCAACGAAAAAAACAGCGACAAGGCCTTCCAGCAGCTCTACGAAATGCTGGCCCAGGATTTCCTCTATGCCGATCCCTACAACATGGTCGTCTTCCCGGACAACCACGACATGAGCCGCTGGTACACCCAGGTCAACGAAGACTTCGGCTTCTTCAAGCTGGGCGTCGCTTATGTGCTCACCACCCGCGGCATCCCGCAGATCTATTACGGTACGGAAGTGCTTATGGCCAATCCGGGCACCGACAGCCACGGCGTGATCCGCAGCGATTTCCCCGGCGGCTGGGCAGGGGATAAGGTGAACGCCTTCACCGGCCAGGGCCTGACAGACAAGCAGAAGCAGGCCCAGGCGTTTATGAAAAAACTGGTCAACTGGCGAAAAAATGCCGAGGTGGTTCACACTGGGAAACTGATGCACTACGTTCCGGAGAAAGGCGTTTATGCCTTCTTTCGCTACAACGACACCGACAAGGTAATGGTGATCCTGAATGCCAACGAGGCGCCCACCGCTCTCGAACTCGCTCGCTTTTCACAAATGCTGGATGGGGTGAGAAAGGGTACGGACGTCCTGACCGGCAAGGTATACGAACTGAAAGGAGGCATCACCCTGCCCGGTAAGGAGCCGCTGGTGCTGGAGCTGGAGTAAGGACAGGATGACAGGATTGACAAGATTAACAGGAACCAAAAGCCCATGAAGGTATGGCAGTTAAGAGAAGTAAGGACAGGATGACAGGATTGACAAGATTAACAGGGGGGGAATAGTTCATTTTTCTGTGTCTTTCGAGGCTAACATTCTAGGGCTGGACGAGTTTGCAGTTCGGTATTCGCTGTTCGCAACCGCGGCAGGCTGCTTGGGCTTACCTATTGCTTATAGTGTCCAACCTTAGACGGGTAGCCTCTTTCGAAAACCCTCCTTTGATTTTCAGGAACTTGCGAACGGCGAACAGCGAATCGCGAACAGTCCCACAGGGGGCTCTCACTGGGCCAAACCACTCTGTTCACTCCGTCAATCCTGTTATCCTTTCATCCTATGGAAAAAGACTTGACAAGTTTAGCGGAAGACACCCGGGAGAAAAACTTGTCAAGTCTACTACTACAGTATCATCATTCCAGCTCCTCCACCATCCTGCGGGCGCTCGGAAGGCCCGGGTCGATCTCCAGCGCTTTCCGGTAATACTTCAGCGCCATGGCCTTGTCGCCCGCCCGGAGATATGCCTCCGCCAGGCTGTCCCAGGGGTTGGCCTCATCGGGGTAAAGCTCGGTGTTGGCCCGGAAAACCTCGATGGCGTCCCGGGCATTTTCCTGGTTGAGCAGGCGGTAGCCCAGGCGGTTGAGCGTCATGGGGCTGAGGCTTTCGTAGCCGCCCTCCTGCAGCAGGGCGCTCAGGTTGTTTTTGAACCGTTCTCCTCCTTCCGTTTTGAAGGCGCTGTACAGGTAGTTCTCCACCGGCAGCTGTGCTTCCGGCACGGGGCGCCCGAACGCGGCCATACCGATGCGGCGGCCGATCTCTTCGGCGATGTTTTCATCCGTATTGGCCAGGACGATGAACATGAGGTTCTCCTTCAGCAGGAAGAGCACCGCGGCGCTGACGCCCGGCCCGCCGCCGGCAAAGCCCTGCATGGCCCCGTCCAGTTGCATGATCTCTTCCCAGGCCGGGCCGTTGGGGTCATATTCATTGAAGATCAGCGCCTTGCTTTCGTCGTTGATCAGCTTGTCGGTGTAGAACAGCGCCTGGAAAAAATCCAGCAGTTCGGCGGCGGTGCTGTACATACCGCCGTCGGGGGTGGGATATTCCAACTGGCCGGTGTGGTCCATTTTCTCTCCGCTTACCGTGAACCGGTAGCTGCGGGCCTCGCCCTCGATCTCTTCGGCGATGCGGCAGTGGGTATTCCGGGCGCCCAGTATCCGGAAGATGTTCTCCTGCAGTAAGTATTCATAACTTTGGCCGCTCAACTTTTCCAGGATGGCGCCCAGTACGATGTAGCCGTAATTGGAGTATTGCTGATCAGTGCCCGGTTCGTAGATCAGCGGTTCATTCTGGAGCAATGGCAGGATGTCGTCTATGCTTTTGTAAGCGCGGATGTTGTTCAGGTATTCCGGTATGAAAATGTCGCCGAAGCCGGAAGTATGTGACAACAACTGCCGGATGGTGATCTTGCCCGCCACCTCAGCGGGAAACCCGAGCCGGAACTGCTCCAGCTTGTCGTCCAGGGAGAGCATGCCGGCTTCCACCATCTGCAGCGCCAGCACGGCGGTGTAATCCTTGTTGATGGAGCCGATGCGGAATTTGGTGGCCAGCGTATTGGGGATCTCGTTTTCGATGTCGGCGTAGCCGAAGGCTTCCTGGTAGAAGGGCTTGCCCTGTTCGGCCAGCAGCACCACTCCGGAGAACCAGCCCATATCGTGGTAGGACCGCGCAATGGCCCTGGCCTGGCGGGCGATATCTTCGTTGGAAGCCAGGGCAGGTGTGGTTGCTTTTGTGGCTCCGGCAGGCCAGATCGGTTCTTCCTTTTCCGCCGGCTTATTGGAGACATCAATGGATATTCCCGCTACTTTGAAAGGCGGGTTCTCCTCGAGGTAGAGGACAAGGCCGAGCCAGCCGCCGGTGGCGGTACTCTGCAGTTTCAGCGCGTATTCGAATTTGGCGTTGCGGTGGGCGTCATACAGGGCTACGGGCGCGTCGTTCCGGCGGATGTCCTTCAGCATATCCGCCAGCTTTGCCGTGCCGTGTTTGTCGATCAGCTTTTGGGCGAAGAGCTTTTGTACCAGCGCTTCATCCACCGGGCTGTCGTCGTTGACGGCTTCCAGGAATTGCAGTGCCCGGCTGCCTGCCGGGCTTTCTTCCAGCATGGCCAGCGTTTGCGGGCCGGGCTGCTGCGCGTTGGAAACGCTAACGAACAACAGAAAAAGAAAAGTAACGATCGGGGTGATTTGCTTTTTCATTTTTTTGTGGTTTAAGATGGACTGGCGCCTGCCCTGGCTTTATGGCAAAATCTTCTCCTGGGCCGGCTGATTGCAAAGAAGCGGCTTTGGCGCCCGGCCTGCAAGTTTATGTTAAGAGCGGGCAGTTTTTTGGTATGGATGGGAAACTGGGCTTTTCCCGCCGTTGATAACAAGAAACGGGGGACAGGTAACATTCTCTGGCGTGATCAGGCATAATTTGGCATATTGGGGGTTCATGAAACGATGGATAGAAATTGTATTACATCTGGCCTTCTGGATGTTCTGCCTGTGGATACTCTTCACCGCTTTTGCGTTTGAGAGCGTGGAGATCGTGGTCGAGAATGGGGTGGAACGGGAAATGTACGTCCGGGCCTCCGGCGTCCTGCCTTCGATGGTGATCGTCCTGGCGGGAAAGGCCCTCTTCTTTTACGGGGCCGCCTTTTATATCCTGCCGGAATATTTTAGAAAAAAGCAGTGGCTGCGGATGTTGTACCAACTGGGCCTCTTATTCCTGGCCTGCCAGCTGTTGGAATGGGGTTTGCACGCATTATTGCCCGGCTTGATGTTTATGATCCCTGTTGGAATGGATATTCTGTTCTACCTTCTGTTCCTTTTCGCGGCGTTTGCCTACCGCCTGTCCAAGGACTGGTGGCGCAACGAGCGGCAGCGGGCGCAGCTGGCGGAAGAGAAACTGGCCGCCGAGCTGAATTACCTCAAGGCCCAGCTCAATCCTCATTTCCTGTTCAATACCCTGAACAACCTCTACGCCCTGGCGGAACGAGAAGGTAACGAGCCCCTCTCCGACGGCATCGCCAGCCTGGCGGAGCTGATGCGTTACGCCGTTTACGATTCCCGGGCGGATTACGTACCTTTAGCTAAAGAACTCCGCTTCATTCAAAGCATGGTGGAAATACAAAGCCTGAGCCTGGAAGAAGAGGACAATGTCGATATCGCCTTCCAGGTATTGGGCGGGCCGGAGCAGCTTGAAATCGCTCCGCTCCTGCTGGTCCCTTTCGTAGAGAATGCCTTCAAGCACGGTATCCGTTACGGGTATCCGTCCGTCATTCGGATAAAGGCGGAAATGGAAAACCACACCCTCCGCTTTCTGGCCAGCAATACCATCCAGGGCCGGCAGCGGCCGCATGATGAAAACAACGGGGTGGGCCTGGAGAACGCCCGCCGCCGCCTGGAGCTGCTCTACCCGGGCCGGCACCGGCTGGAGGCCGGCAGGCAGGGAGATATGTTTTCGGTAAACCTTCAAATCAGCCTCGATGAAGGAAACACAGAATAAGGAAGGCCGCCTCCGCTGCATCGCCGTCGACGATGAGCCCCGCGCTCTGGAGGTGATCCGCCTGCACGCCGCGAAGGCGCCCTTCCTGAACCTGCTGCACACTTTCCGTGATCCGGTGGAAGCCCTGGCCTGGCTGAAGGATAACCCCGTCCCCCTGGTTTTTCTCGACATCAACATGCCCGACGTCTCCGGCTTGAGCTTCCGGGAGCTGGCCGGCCGGCAGCCCATGGTCATCTTTACCACGGCTTACTCCGAATACGCCGTAGAGAGCTACGAACAGGGCGCCATCGACTACCTCGTCAAGCCCATCCGCTACGAGCGCTTCCTCAAGGCGGCCCTGCGCGCCCGCGACCGCTGGCTGGCCCGGCAGCCGCAATCACTTCCCACCCCGCCGGAAGGGCCGGAAGAGGGAGGCATCGCTGATTATCTGTTCGTCAAAAGCGGCAAAAAGCATTTCCGCATCGCCCTCAGTGAGGTCCTTTACCTGGAAAAGGATGGCAACTACCTCTGGTTTCACACGCCGGGCCGCCGGCTCATCTCCCGCTTCAGCATGGGCGAGGCTCTGGACATGCTGCCGGCATCGCAGTTCATGCAGGTGCACCGGTCTTTTATTGTGGCCCTGCCGCATATTGAGGAGGTGGAAGTACATCAGGTGAAGATTGGCGGCGCCAGCATTCCGGTGGCGAAGGCCTACCGCGAAGCATTGATGTCGCGGCTGACGGGAAAATGACTCCAAACATGCTCTCAAACAGGAAGCGGTTTTTTCCTGTGCTCCCGATTGAAGGCGGCCATCGCCCTTTTGGAGATTTGCATGGAGGCTTCCCACTGTGCCGGTATAATCTCATCGGCGCCCAGTTGTTCCATTATATCGATCTCCGAGATGAACAGCGTCCTGATGATGATGTGGGCATTGGGGTTGAGCTTTCTGGCCTTCACGATGACGTCTTCGGCCGCCGCCGCATCGGAGATCGCGATGGCAATAACGGCGGCTTTATCCGTACCGGCGCGCAGCAGGACCTCCTTATCGCGGGCATCTCCCGCATGGGCCTTTTCGCCCTGTTGCCGGGCGGCCCCTACCAAGGCTTCATCGAGTTCGATGATGTGAAAAGTAGCCTTTTGTTGTTTTGCCTCGTAGGCGATCTGCCTCCCGCAGACACCGTACCCTATGATCACCAGATGGCCGGATGGTTCTGCGTCAGTTACAGGCTCGGCCCCATTGCCGAAGCGGCAAGCCAGAGAGGAAAAAAGCGGAAACGAGGCTATCCTCTGGGCCAGGGCGGGCGCTATTGTGATCAGATAAGTGGATAGGGCCATTGATAGTATGGAGACGCCCAGGAAAATTTGATATTGATCGTCGGTGAGCAGGCCGTATTCGTTGCCGGCCCTGGACAGAACGAATGCGAATTCCCCTACCTGGCTGAGGGATAACCCCAGAATGAGGGCATTGGCCAGCCCGAGCTTGAGCCCTAATGCAATACCGCTGAGCAGGAGTAGCTTTGTCAGCATGACCAGGGCGGTAAGCCCAATGAGCAGGGCCCAGTTATCCAAAAAGAACGGCAGTTGGAGCATCATCCCGATGGAAATGAAAAACAGGCTCACGAAGATCTTTTTCAGCGGCAATATCTTGCTGATCGCACTGTAACTGTATTCCGATTCGGACACGATCAGGCCGGCAAGAAAAGCGCCCAGCGCCAGCTTCAGCCCTAACAATTGAGTGATGAAAGCAGTGGCAAAACAAATAACGAGAATACTCACCAGAAATAGCTCCTGGTTGCGGGTATGGACAATGCTGCGAAGTAAAGGGGGCAGCAGGTAGCGGGCAAGGGCAAGGATCATGGTGATAATGGCGGCGCCCTTGAGCAATTTCCAGCCGACTCCCTGCGCCGCTTCAGGGCCGCCGGCCAGATAGGGCGCCGCCAGCATCATGGGGATGATGATGATATCCTGAAAAATGAGGACGGCCAGCCCGGCGCGCCCGGCGGGGGTATCCAGCTGGCCCTTGTCCCGGAATAAATGCAGGACGATGGCCGTGCTGCTTACCGAAAAAAGGCAACCGATGAAGATCGCCTGGGAGCCGGGCAACCCAAGCCATACCCCCCCAAGAGTAACAACTCCCGCTGTCAGAAACACCTGAGCGCCTCCGCCCAGAATGATCCAGCGCAGCGTCCTGGAAAGCTTCTCCATGGAAAATTCCACCCCGATCGTAAACAACAATAGCAGGATTCCTATTTCCGCCAGCACCTGTATGTCCGATTCCGACTGGATGAGCCCCAGGCCATACGGGCCAACCACCAGCCCGGAAAAAATAAGCCCGATGATGGTGGGGGCTTTAAGGCGGGCGCTGATGTAAAGGATGAGCGCCGCTATGGAGAAGATCAGCGTAAGTTCTGCCAATAACTGCATGTAGGTTCTTTTTCTGGTGAATATTTCGCCTCATCGGCACTTCTCCGACAAGCTGCCGGCAAAAAAAACTACTGGTTATTATCGGCGCCCGGGTGAAAGGCTTTTGTCCAATAATAACCAGTAACTTCAATTGATAATAACGGGGCCAAAAACTTATCGGGCCGCACCCGGTCATTTCACCTCCAGCAACCGGGCCTGCTGCCGGGGGAGCAGCTCTGTCGGAGACGCCTTCAGGGCCGGCGCCGGTTCGATGTCAATGCTCAGGGCAATGGCGCGCTCGTCGATCAGAACGCCGTCTTTATTCAGCGTCTTCAGGACGATACGGTCCGGCAGCTCCGATTCGATGCGATACCAGATGCCGCTTTCCGTGTATACCTTGCCGCAAAAGCTGATCTCCGCTTCCCGGTAGTTCTCCCGGACGAAGTTGCTCACTCCCTCCGGCAACTCCTCCCGCCCCATACGAATGCGGGTTTCAACCCAGCGGCCATCCTCTTGGAAAAAGGCTTTCTTCAGGCCCTCTTCATCCTGGAAGATGGCGACTATCCCATCGTGGCGCGTTTCCCAGAACGGCATTTCGATCTCCGGGTACAGTTGCGTGAACTTCTGCTGAACGGCGGCGGGAATCTGGTTATTGGCCAATGCCGCCACTGAGGAGGCCAGGCCGATTAACAGGATCAAACTCAACTTTTTCATAGCAATCAGGTATTGGTTGTGATTAAAATGATAGTAAAACTATTATAAATACAAGTAAAACTAAAATGTGTTTAAAAATTAGAGGGAATTTTTTTTCTATTTCGGACGGGCTGCCCCCTCTTCACCCGACAGTTTTAGCGTCGAGGTGACATCCTTTTTGCCCCTGCTCCTGGCGATTAAGCTTATTCCTAAAGATCGAGGGCAAAAAGGGTGTCATCTCGTTCCAGTGTCAGGCCTTTCCAGATGACACATTTCGCCGTTTAACAATAGTGCTACAAGCGGAAGGTTCGGTGAATAGGCGAAAGATGTCGCCTGGAGCACCGCTAAACATATACGTTGTCGGGAGAAGACGGGTAAACTGCAGGCGGCCTGTAATACAGCGGAATGGAACCAGGCCAAGCCACCCTCATTTCCCGGCCGATTGGATTTCCACACCCTGAAAAGACGGCCCGCAGCAGGCGCTTCCCGACGGCTTTGGCCGCAGATGAACCTTTATCCCTTCGAAAGCATTCCACTATGGAACCCCCGGAAAAAGGCCCCGCTCCTCAGTTCCACCCGAGAAGGGGGGCGTTTTTCCGGCAAAAAAGCAGCCATGGGCCTTCAAGAGCAACTCGAACAGGAATACAACCGCTTCGTCGAGTTCGGCAACCTGCTGGACCGCAGAATGCGCAAATACCTGGTGCAGTACCTGCAGAACAAACTGGAGCCGGAGCGCTTCCTGCTGCCTGAACTGAACGACCAGTACTACGAATACTTTCAACGGGCGCTGGACGGCATCTTCTCTATCCCCGGCCTGCTGGGCCTGGCGCAGGGCAACGAAAAGATCCAAAAGCAGGTCGTGCTCGACATCCTCTACTGGCTGCGCAAAACCTACGACAAGGCGCGCTCCAAAAACCCCTACGAGGACGAACTGAACCGCCTGGAAGGCTGGGCCGTCACTCCGCTCCACGTCTTTGTCAAACGCTGGCCCGCCCTGCCCATCTTCCTGAAGGCTGCCTACAGTAAAGACGAGCTGGACAGCAACTTCTACCGGGACCGCTTTCAGCAACTGATCGGCAACAAAGAGCCGGAAGCAATCCCGAAGGCGGACAGGGAAAAAATCGAACTGCTGATAAAAGACGTACTTGCCCGGTGGGACGCTCTGCTGCACGCCAAAATTCTGGATTACCAGCTCCGAAAACTGGAAGAAGAGCAGGAAACCTTCACCGAACTGCTGGCCAAAAAGGTGGAGGAATACCAGAAACTCAAAGAGCTGGTCTCCCCCTTCTCCGATTACCTGGGCTGGGATATGTCGCGCGAACTGTGGGAAGACACCTCCTTCGACATCATACAACAGTACGACGAACTGCTGCAGGATGAGCAGTCTATCAGGGAGTTAGCCGACCTGCTCGGCCGCATGCGCGAGGCGGAGATCGAGATCGAGGAGGAGGAATTTGAGAAAAGCATCATCCGCCAGGAGTGGAAGGTGGATGAAACCGCCAGGGCGGAGATCGTGGGCGTGCACGAGAGCGACGACCTCGGCAATATGCTCAGCTCAGAGGTGAGCCTGCTCAGCGACGAAGACACCGAACTGCTCTTCCTCAAGAAGTACGCCGACAAGAACCTGCTCACCTTCCGCTATGAAGACAGCAGGCTGGTGCAGAGCGAGGACCATTACGTGGAGATCAACCAGCGCATCAACCAGAAGGAAAAGGGCCCTTTCATCGTCTGCGTCGACACCAGCGAGAGCATGACGGGGCGCCCCGAGCAGATCGCCAAGGTGCTCTGTCTGGGCATCCTCAAGATGGCCATCCGCGAGAACCGCCGCGCCTACCTGATCAACTTTTCCCGCGGCATCAAAACGCTGGACCTGCACGACGTGGCCAACTCCATCGATGAGATCGCCCAGTTCCTGAAGATGTCCTTCTACGGCGGCACCGACGTCTCCCTGGCCCTCTACGAGGCCATCCGCCAACTGCGCGGCAACGATTACCAGGACGCCGATGTGCTCCTCATCTCCGACTTCATCATGTACTCCGTCGACGCCGACGTGCTGCGCGACGTGCGCTACTTCCAGCAGAACAAGGACACCCATTTCCACAGCCTCACCCTCAGCGAGGAGGCCAACCTCGAAGTGCTGGCCTTCTTTGACACCAACTGGGTGTACGACCCGAAGCAGAAGGGGGTGATCCGGGAGCTGACGAAGGGGCTGCGGGGGGTAGGGGGGCGGTATTGACTGGACTTTGGACGTACCGACGTCGAAGGCGGAAATCGGAAGGCGGAAGGCGGAAGGCGGAAAAGAAGGCGTTGAGCGCCCATTCTGGCCCAAATTCCGACTTCCGACTTTTTAACCGGCTGACCAGACGGTCCCACTTCCGACTTAAAATAAGGGCACGTCCAAAGTCCAGTAAAGAAATAAGAGTCTCCCAAAGATGTGGACAAGGGCGTCATCAGCAGCCCTGAAAATTAAGCCTTTAGGCCGATGTCTCCCCGGATACCCCCGAATTCACTTTGCTACAAAGTAAGCCGGAAAGCCACCGGCACCACAATTTCCGCCGGGATGGGAGCGCCGTTGCACATCGCCGGCTGCCAGCGGGGCATGTTCAGCGCCATGTCGAGGGCGGCTTCGTCACAGCCGTATCCCAGGGATTTTACGATCTGGGCATCCAGGACTTTCCCCTCCGGAGAAAGTTGAACCAGCACTTTTACAATACCTTCAATGTTGTTTTCCCTTGCCGATCTCGGGTAGGAAAGGTGGGCGGCCACATAAGACTGTAAACCTTCGAAGCGGGCGGCTTTCATTTCAACCGGAAATTCCGGCGCCTGCCTTTTTATACTTAGGGCATTTTGAAAGCCGGTTTCCAGTTGGGTGGCATATATTCCGGTATTTATGGCGATCGTTTCTGTTTGCTGTGCCTGCAAATGGAGTGCAAAACCGATAAGAATGATAGCGGTGGAAATGATTGAATTTTTCATTGGATGATTGTTTGGAATGTGGTGGTTTGTTTTGAATTACACATCAAACTTAGGCAGAACGGCGGTTCGACGCCACTTTTTTCAGGGAAGCTCCGGTATCGTTCAGGGAAGAGCGGGAAATTCTCAGGGAAGCAAAATAGGAGTCAACGGAAAAGGGCCAGTCTGGCGACAGCCTCCCGCAACTGCCGCCGGGTGAAGGGCTTGAAGAGCACCTCCTGCCCGGCGTAAAAGTCTGCGGATCGCACGATATCCTGCGGCCTGGCGCCGGTGGCCAGCAAGGTAGCGGCCAGATAGCGGGTGCGCAGCAGGCAGGCGAGCGCCATCCCGTCCTTTTCGCATTTCCGGTGAAAATTAAGAATGGCAAGATCGGGCAAATGCTCGTCGCACAAGCGGATGGCCTCGGCCGGGCTGCCGGCACAGAGCACCTTGAAGCCATCGCGCTCCAGGGTGGTTTTCAGGCTGAGGGTGATGACGGGGTCGTCTTCTGCCAAAAGGATGGTCAGTGGATGCATCCGGCCAATATCCGGCAGAGGCGGGGAATAGGGTAAGGGTTTTCAGGGAAAAGCAGGGAATTTTCAGGGAAGGGGGAAGGGCGGTGTTCGGTGTTCGGGGGCCCATAGTGTGCCGTTCGCTGTTCGCGAGTTCCTGAGGAACTTTTCAAAAATTTGTTTCTTTGGAGCTGTTCAAAAAAATGTTCTTTTTCAAAAAACGGATTTTGATTATCGGGTATTTGCAAAAACCGAACAGCGAATTCCGAACAACGCCCCTTCACGCCTCCTTATACTGCTCAAACTCGATCAGGGTAGCATAGCCGCCCCCATTCAGCACCTGCGGCTTGCCTTTCAATTTTTTACTCAGTATCTGCACGAGGTTGCCACCGAAGGACGTGCTGCCTTTCCGTTCGGAAGCACCGTTTTTACCTACACCATCGTCAGCGACTTTGAGGCAGAGTTTGCCGGATTCGTTTTTCCACAGGGAAATTTCAACAAGGCCACTGCGCCCGCCAGGGAAAGCGTATTTCAAAGAATTGGTTACCAACTCATTGATGATCAGCCCGAGGGGGATAGCCGTGTCCACGTCAAGGTGCAGCGGCTGGAGGTGATAAACGATCTTCACCCGGTTTTCGTCCAGGCCGAAGGCGTCGAGCAGGGTGTCGCCGAGGTTGTACAGGTAATCCCGCATGTCCACGGCGGCAAGGTTGTCGCCCATGTACAGTTTCTGGTGGATGAGGCCCATCGCCTCCACCCGGTTTTGGCCTTCCCGGACGGCATCGAGGGCGGCGCCGTCATTGATGTGCCTGGACTGGAGGTGAAGCAGGCTGGACAACACCTGCAGGTTGTTCTTTACCCGGTGGTGAATCTCTTTGATGAGAAACTCCTTCTCTTCATTGCGCTTGCGCAGAATGCGGGTGAGGCGGAAGAGCAACGCGCCGCCAAGCAGCGCCAGCGCCAGGAAGCAGGCAACGAGCCAGAAGCGGATGCGCTGCTGGTGGAGCGTGGCCTGTTGCTGAGCGATGGTAGCCGCCTTTTTTTCGGTTTCGTATTTTGTTTGCAACTCCAGAATCTGGTTGGTATTCTCGACATAGAGTAAGCTGTCGCCGATTTCCTTGCTCAGGGTTTGGTAGTAAAAAGCGGAATCGTAGCGCCCCAGCCCGGCGTAGGCCAGCGCCAGCTGGCCCATGATCTTGTCTTCTACCCACCGCTCGCCCCGCCGCTGGGCGATGGCTATGCTTTTTTGATAATAATCCAGGGCTTCCCGGTATGCTCCCTGGGAGGAATAACACTCGGCCATGTTGTGGTAAGTGCTGATCAATACCGACTGCGCCTCGATGCTGCGGGCTATTGCTACGGCTTCTATGTAATCGGCAATGGCCTCCCGGCACCGCCCTGCTTCAGACAGGCGCATGCCCCTGGCATTCAATACCAGGCTGGTGTGCAGCTTGTCGCCTCGTTGCTGATAAATGGACAAGGCCTCGCTGACAAATTCCATCGCCTTGTCGTTTTCTCCCGTTTCGCCGTAAATATCGGACAGCAGGTGGGCGGCGTAGGCCGTTGCCGGAAGCAGGTTCTCTTTTTTCGCTGAATCGTAAGACCGCTGGGTATAAACCAGGGCATCTTCCCATTTTTTCAGGCTGTAAAACAAGCTGCCGAGCTTGCCGAGGGTGGCGATGGCCCCTTTGCGGTTATTGGCCTTTTCAAATGTTTCCAAAGACTTGAAGCCAAATTCAGCGGCTTTTTCGTACTCACCTTGCCGCTTGTAGAGGTAAAGGAAATATTGACAGGACTGAGCCAACCCATCCAGATCGCCCAACTCTTCATAATTTCGGGCGGCAGCCTCCACATAGAGCAGAGCGGTGTCGAGGGCTCCGGCATTGGTATACAAGACGGCAAGGCTGCTTTCTATTTCAGGAAGCCATTCCCGGGCGCCGAGTTTTTGGGCCAGGCCGTAGCTTTCCAGCAACACGGGTATTCCTTTTCGGTTATTTTCTTTGCCAATCGCTTTGCCCAGATTGCAGAGTTGCCGGACCTTAGCTGTATCGTCGGGCATCTGTTCCACCACGGCGGCCAGGCTATCCCGTGAGGTGTTTTGCGAATCAGCATTTCCTGCGAAAACCAAAAAGGCTATTAAAAGTGGTATGCTTGCCTTCATGTTATATTCATATTTTTCTTAAGCGGGCCAGCAGTTCCTCCCTTGCAGTCCTGCTGAACGGAATGCGTTGTTTTCCGATGTGCAGGTACAAGTCTCCGATGGCATCCACGTGGGCGAGGTTAACCAGGTAAGAGCGGTGCACACGCATGATCTCCGGGACGCCGGCCAGTTCCTCACCGAACTTCTTGAGGGTTTGGGTGACCAAATATTCCTTCTCCTTTGTGAAAACTTTGCAATAATAATCATCAGCGGCCACCCATAAGATATCCCTGAAAAAAAGCCGCACCATGCGGCCTTTCACCTTGATGAACAGGCGGTCTTTCATCAGGTAGGCATTTTCTTCGGCGGCCTCCTTTGTTGCCGGTTTTTCTTTCCGGGCCGCCTGCATGATGGCAAGCTCGATGGCGTGCCTGAGGTCGCGCCCCCGAAAAGGTTTGGACAGAAAAGCCTGCGGGCCGGCTTGGCTGGCTTCCCGGAACGTCTTGTCGTCGGAGTTGCTGGTCAGGAAAATAACTGGTACGTCGTGCTGCCGCCGGATGCGGCGGGTGGTTTCGATGCCGTCCCACTCCCCTTCCAGTTGGATGTCCATCAACACTAGGTCGGGCAGGTTGCCCTGCTGGAAAAACGACAGGGCCTCTTCTCCTGCCGCTACCGGCCCGAGCACGGCGTAGCCCGATTCTGTGAGCCGGTCCTGCAAGTCGGCGGCTATAATGGGATCGTCCTCTACGACGAGTATGGTTGTTGTTTCCATGGAAGAAATATTGAGTAACCGGACACATATAGTGGACGGCCGGTTCCGTTCTCATTTACGGGTCAAAGAGGGGGAATAATCAGATATTGAGGGATGGATTTTTAAGCCAAAAAGGTGGAGGAATCGGACAATGTGAGCATACTGCTGTATATTAGCACCGCAGAGCCACTTAGTCACCAAGGCTCAAAAATCCACTCAGAGGCTTAAAGCGCCGCATGCAAAGATAAGGAAGGATATAGTAGAAAATAAGCAACTCATACGACTTATGGGCAAAAAAGTGAGGGCCATTCGCTGACGACAATTGATACAATGTTCACCACATTAATTATCCCATTCATCATGTCTTCTCCCGAACGCATCACCACCCGCACCATCCTCAACGAGCTGCTCCTGCTGGCCAACCTGGAAAAGGGGCTCGGCTATACCGTCAAGGCCTTGGCATTGTTTCCCGGCAGGGCCATCCGCGAGTACCTGTTCGAGAACCGGGACAGGATGACCAGGCCCTTCCCCTTCCTGGTGCTGGTAGTGGCCGTCGCCACCTTCATGACCACGGAATTCCTAATGAGCGGAGAGGAAGTGTGGCGGGATGTAGAAGCGAGCATCCACCAGAAAAAGCTGCCGGAGCAGGCGGCTACCATCCTGCATTGGATCACCATTGGCATGAAAAAATACATGAACCTCTTTTTCCTCAGCTCCCTGCCCTTCCTGGCGCTGGGCACCTACCTTTTTTTTCGGGAAAAGGGCTACAACCTCGCCGAGCACCTGGTCATCAACTGCTACATCTACAGCTTTCAGACGGTTCTGTACATCATTTTTATCCCGTTCATGAAATGGGGCGACTGGATAGGCATCGCCTTCTCCGGCCTGCTGGCCGCTTACACTTTCTACGCCTACGTCCGTACCTTTGAACAGCGGTTCTGGCCGGGCTTCTGGAAATGCATCGGGGTATACTTTTTTTCACAGGTAGCTTCCGGCTTTGCCTTCCTGATCATTGGGGCTATCGCCTGGGTATGGCTTTCCTTATAAAAATTGGTTACTTTTGCGCTCATTTTGATGCGGACTTGACAAGTCTGCCCCCTGCCCTCCGGCAGCCAAGGCTTGTCAAGCCTGTTGGGATAAAAATCTTGGGAAAACATGAAATCAGCCGTTGTTTTCTGCGGGGCCAATACCGGCTCCAACTCCATTTATTCTGAGGCGGCCGCCGAGATGGGGCACGCCCTGGCCCGGCGCAACATCCGGATAGTCTACGGAGCCGGCAAGGTAGGCCTCATGGGCGTCCTGGCAAAAGCCGCCCTGCAGGCCGGCGGCGAAGTCTTTGGGGTAATCCCCTTTTTTCTGAGAAAGAAGGAGGTCTGCCACGAAGGCCTCACCAAACTCTACGTCGTCGATAGCATGCATGAGCGCAAGATCAAAATGGCCCAGCTTTCCGAAGCCGTCATCGTCCTGCCCGGCGGCTACGGCACCCTGGACGAAGTATTCGAAATGCTGACCCTGGCGCAGCTCGGGCAGGGGCAACATCCCGTCGGCATCCTCAACGTTAATGGCTTTTTCGATTCCCTTATCGCCCAACTGAACCACATGACGGACGAAGGCTTCCTCAAGCCCGCTCACCGCGAACTGCTCCTCGTGGCAGATACTATCCCCGAATTGCTGGACAAACTGGAAAACTACGAGGCGCCGCCGAAGGAGGGGAAGTGGATTAAATTGTAGGTGTAAAGGTGCGAACGTGTAAATGTGTAAAAGTGCCGGCGCCCATCCGGCAAAGTAATAGCGTGCAGTATTAGCATAAAAGCGCGAAAAACCGTAATTTTGCACCCGCAAAAATGATCCTTTAAGCCGCTTAGTGGTTAAATAGGGGAGCGCCATTTTTGGCTCTTTGACAAATTGCAACGCTCGCCTACAGCCCGGCAATTTGTCAAAGAAAAAAACATTCACACACAAACCGGAAATCAATGCAATCCGTAGATCAAAAGCTAAAGTACAAAGTTAAAGATATCAACCTGGCGGACTGGGGCCGCAAGGAGATCGAGCTGGCCGAAGCCGAAATGCCCGGCCTGATGGCCCTGCGCGAAAAATACGGCAAAGACAAGCCGCTGAAGGGCGCGCGCATCGCCGGCTGCCTCCACATGACCGTGCAGACGGCCGTCCTGATCGAGACCCTGGTGGAGCTGGGCGCCGACGTGACCTGGTCGTCCTGCAACATCTTCTCCACCCAGGACCACGCCGCCGCCGCCATTGCCGCCGCAGGCATTCCGGTCTACGCCTGGAAAGGGCAGACCGAAGAAGAGTTCTGGTGGTGCATCGAGCAGACCCTGTTCGCCTTCGAAGACAACCAACCGCTGAACATGATCCTCGATGACGGGGGCGACCTGACCAATACCGTCCTGGACAAGCACCCCGAACTGGCGCCCGGCATCAAAGGGCTAAGCGAGGAGACCACCACCGGCGTGCACCGCCTGTACGAGCGAATGAAAAAAGGCACCCTCACCATGCCGGCGTTCAACGTCAACGACTCGGTGACCAAGTCCAAGTTCGACAATAAATACGGCTGCAAGGAATCGGCCGTAGACGCCATCCGCCGCGCCACCGACATCATGATGGCCGGCAAGGTGGCCGTCGTGGCCGGTTACGGCGACGTGGGCAAAGGCACCGCCGCCTCCCTGCGCGGCGCCGGCTGCCGCGTGATCGTCACCGAGATCGACCCCATCTGCGCCCTGCAGGCGGCCATGGACGGATACGAAGTGAAGCGCATGGAAAATGTCGTTTCCCGCGCAGACATCGTCATCACCGCCACCGGCAACAAGAACATCGTCACCGAGCGGCACTTCCGTAAGATGAAGGACAAAACCATCGTCTGCAACATCGGCCACTTCGACAACGAGATCGACGTAGCCTGGCTGAAGAAAAACTACGGCGCCTCCCGGGTGAGCATCAAACCCCAGGTCGACAAATACACCATCGACGGCAAGGACATCCTCCTGCTGGCCGAAGGCCGCCTGGTCAACCTGGGCTGCGCCACCGGGCACCCCTCCTTCGTGATGTCCAACTCCTTCTCCAACCAGGTGCTGGCCCAGATCGAACTGTGGAACAACCACGGAGAGTACGAGAACAAAGTGTATACCCTGCCCAAACACCTGGATGAGGAAGTAGCCCGCCTGCACCTCTCCAAGATCGGCGTGGAACTGGAATCGCTGACCGATGAGCAGGCCGAATACATCGGTGTGGAAAAGGAAGGGCCCTACAAGCCGGAATACTACCGCTATTAACGATAGCTTTTTCCAATAAAAAAACGGCTCTGCGGGATTGCCTGCGGCGCCGTTTTTTTTTTGAGCCGCCAGCCAGCGGCCGGCGCTGTGCCTCCCGGTGAAGCCGCACGGTAGCTCCCCCACAGGAGGCGCATTGCCCCTTTTTTTCCGGGCCCATAAAGCTTGCCCGGCTGAGGCACGAAGACGGGGTAGCACGCCCGAAATAAGAAGAGGGCCGCCCTTGCGGGCCGCCCTCTTCTTCAATTAATGGCTCATATGAATGAGAAAAAACTGCGCTATTGATCCGCCTTCACGAATCGTTTCGTCAGGACCTCCTCCCCGGTGTTGGCCGTCAGGATGTACATCCCCGGCGTCATTTGCAGAGGCGCCAGCTGCAGGTTGACCGTATTGCCGTTGATGTTGTGCACACCGCGGTACAGTTCCCTGCCGTCAAGGGCCAGGATAGAGATCGTAGCCTCTTCGGCCGGCGCGTTGCCGATCGTCACCGACAGCTCGTCCACCACCGGGTTGGGGAAGACGTTTAGAGAAGATACGGCTTCCTCAGGGTTGATGGCGCCCGGGGCCAGCGGCCGCGGCGGAATAGCCGAACCGGTGATGTTGAAATTGGTGAAGCTGGCCTCGGTGGTAGCCCCGTTGGCATAGCTGGAAACAGTCATGCCGGCCAACACACAATTCGGCATACCGCCCATGTACTGCTGGTATATGGTCGTCCAGTAAACGCCGTCAAAGGATACGGCCGCGAAGAAATAGTCGCCCCACCGTGAAATGCGGACATAATCGGCGTAAATGGTGTAGGCGGGCAGCCAGTACTGGTAGAACGGCGCATTCGGAGAGGGGCGGTATTCCACGATCTTCCTGCCGTTCGCATACCGGATGATAGACATCTTCCGGGCGCCGGGGGCATTGGATTCCCGCATGGTGACGCCGGCGTATCCGAAGGTGGGGTTAACGCCGGTTATCCTGGCGGAAACCTCTGTGTTGAAACCGCAGGCATCAGCCCCTACCAGCAGCTCCTGGTCCTGAGCGCCGAAGTAGTGCGCGCAGGCAGAAGTCAGGGTATACGTGTCGGTATCGGCATCGTACTCCGCATCGTTGAAGCCGGTGCAGCTGATGGGGGCCACCGTGATGCCGTCCGGAATAGAACAATACTGGCTCACGTTGGTGTTCGGCTCGCCCGGCGTGATGCACTGGATGGAAAAATCGGCATTATTCTGGTCGGTATCCACCCCATCCACGTACCGGCCGATGCCCAGCTGCGGGGCGCCGGGGTCGAACAGGCCCTCTCCGGAACCTTCCGTGAAGCCGGTGGTGTTGCCTTCATAGCTCACCGCATCGGCAATGGCCTGTATGTAGAGCAGGGCCACGGCATCCGGGTCGCCATTCTGGATGAGGTTGGTGTTCGGGGAGACGTCCAGGTCGCAGTTGGGCGTATTGGCGCCGTCCCCACAAATGACGAAGAACTCGCCCGGGCCCAGCATGACGGACGGCAGTTGGAAGTCGCCGTAGATCTCGCCGTTGTTCCCGTTGACGAAGATGACGGAATAATCCGCCAGGTTGACGGCCTGAGAGCAGGGGTTGTACAACTCCACAAACTCGCGGTCGTCGGTACCGGGGTTATCGTAGTCCAGCTCGTTGATCACCGGCGTGCAGTCCGGCAGGGAGCAGGGGTATACCGGCGGGGCCATGCCGTCGCCCGAGCAGTCCGTACTGCTGAAGGAAGCCGTTACCATTACCGGCAGGGCGTTGGCCGGCAGTTCTACATTGGAAAATACGGCCATTCCGCCGGTTATGGAGCCGGCGGCGATCTCCGTGATGAAACCATTGGGCCCGTACAGCTCCAGGTCGCCGGTGGCGGGCGGGTTGGTGACCGCCACGGTTACTTCGGCCAGGTAAAAGTCGTCGCCCTGGCTGTCGGAGCCGTTATCCCGGCAGCCGGTAATGGGGTTGATCATTACGCCGGTGATCAGGCATTCTGCCACGTCAACGCAGTCGCTGATGTGGAAGCCCAGAAAAGAGGCGTCGTCCCTGCCATAGCTGTCCCATTCTACACTTGGGTCGAATGGATCGCCGGCATTGGGGTCGCCTTTGGCGACAGACTCCTTCCGTACAAGGGTTTGCTCAGCGGTGCTGACCCCGCCGGCTGACCACTGAGAACCGGGATCGAAGCCCAACTGCCCGAACCGGTCGATGACGACGCCGTCTTTCAACAGCGTGTATGCGTCATCTCCATTGTGGTTGATATTATTGTCGGTTTGATCGGCCCTGTCTAAAAATGCCATATCGGCGCTTGAGTTACAGACCACGTAAGTGCCGAAGGCCGGTATTGTGCCGCTGAAGGTGATATCAGCTGTCTGAGTGCCTCCGTTCCGGGAGATGTTCAGTACGTAATCAGACAAGTTTATAGCCGCGCCGGTAGGGTTATACAACTCTATACATTTATTGTTTCCACTTCCTTCGATATACTCCGAGAGGAAGAGGTCCATGCAGTCCTCGCCCCCGGGGCCGCTCTGGTCGCAGGCGCTGGTGTGGGCGCCGAGGAAGGAGGCGTCGTCCCTGCCGTAGCCGTCCCACTCTACACTTGGATCGAATGGATCGGTGGCATTGGGATCGCCCTTGGTGACAGACTCCTTCCGGACGAGGGTTTGCTCGGCGGTGCTGACCCCGCCGCTTGACCACTGAGAACCGGGATCGAAGCCCAACTGCCCGAACCGGTCGATGACGTTGCCGTCTTTCA
>JAGFJE010000133.1 GCA_024103175.1 Phaeodactylibacter sp. | reverse complement strand
ATCAACCAATCACACCAATCAACTCAACCAACTAATAGCTGAAGAAGGGCAGCCTCCTTACGGCTTCAATTCCCAGCGATACAGTGGAATCCCTGTTAGCTTATGCTGTAATTTTCCCAAAAACTGGACGGGCTGCCTTTAGGCCTGCCCGCCATAGGATGGCGCAGGCGGGCGGCCCGTTTTTATTTTTCATGCCCGGTGTTCCTTGAGCGGGATGAACTTATCTTCCAGAGCAGTAGCGGCAAATGCCAGGCCTTCAAGAATATCTTCTTTCTCTAAGAAAGGAAAATCGGCAAGGATTTCCTCCGGGGTCATTCCACTGGCCAGATATCCCAGTAGGGTAGAAACCGGAAAACGCAATCCCCGAATACAGGGCTTTCCAAAGCAAACATCCGGATTGATGGTGATGCGCTGAAATTGGGGATGCCTTAATTCCATGATTTTTTTACTTTTAACAAATATAGGGAAATCGTAGTTTCAAAATAAAAAGAACGATTGTTCAGGTAAAACCGTTAACTTTAGGTAACAAAAAACTAAGAAATGCCGAGTTTCAATGCCGCTGAAATGAAAGCCGACCTGCATCGGTATATTGACCTTCTCGACGACAAGTTTGTGGCAATTGTCCATGCAATGGTAGGGACTTATATCGAGCAACAGGGGGATGACCCTATTATTGGATATGATATCGAGGGTAATCCAATTTTTGCCAGTGTAGCTAAACGAGAGTTTAAAGCTCGGCTGGATGCAATAGATCGAGGTGAATACATAACTCTTGAAGAGCTGAAAAAGGAATCGGAGTCATGGCTCAGGAAGAGTTCAGAATAATCGTTACCCCGGAAGCTAAAGATGGGCTGCAAAGTATTGTCGAATACCTCGAAAACAAGGTTTCTGTCAATACGGCTGATAAAGTGAGGAAAAGACTGCTGGAGGCGATGGACAGTTTGTCTGAAATGCCCCAACGCCATGGCATAGTCGGGGCAATAAGTGATGAAGAGGTTACTTATCGCCGAATCAATGAGGGACGCTATCGGATCATTTTTGTGATAGAAGAAGATAAAAAGGAAGTGAAAGTCATTGATATCAGTTATGTTAGGCGTGGGCCTGATCATCTTGAACAGGTCAAAAAAAGATAAACGGAATATAGATGCCAAACCCTCAGTATCTATGGAAGTCGAAGGCTTCAAAAACCTAAAAGGCAAAATCCACGCCCACCTCTCCCACGACAGGCTTAAGGAAGCCATCGCCGCCCTCTTCCAGATGCTGGCCGAGTACCCCAAAAACGATCTGGAAAAACGCACCATCATCACCGCCGCCGCTTTCAAAAGGCTCGAAAATGCCTGGATAGGCCAGATCGTAGACTGGGATACCTACGCCGGAGGAAAGAATGCCCTCATCGCCGAGGTATATGAGATCATCGAGGGGATTGAACAACTCAATGCGCTGCCGGCGGGCGACAGCTCCTACGAGAAAAAGCACCGGGAAGTATACGAACGGGTAAAAAACCTACTCAGAAAACTGGGCGAAAGGCCGGAAACGCCGATGGCCGTGCTTCTCATCGCACTGGGCCTGGGAGCCAGCGAGCGCATACTGTCTTCCTTCACCGACCCTCGGGATGGAAAGGTTTACCGAACTGTCCGGCTGATCGGAAAAACCTGGATGGCCGAAAACCTGAACTACGATGTGGGCGAGGGCTGCTGGTTTTACGACAACGATCCCAAGAACGGTGAGAAGTACGGCCGGCTCTATACCTGGGAGGCGGCGAAGCGGGCCTGCCCGCCGGGCTGGCGGTTGCCAGAGAATGAGGAGTGGAATAGTTTAGCCAATGCATTTGGAGGATATTATGCCCCTTATTCATTATATTCATTAGCCTTTGTAAGGGGTAAAGATCTAAGTCAATCTTATTGGGCATTAATAGAAGGTGGTAACAGTAGTTTTAATGCCCTTCTGGGCGGCTACCGCCGCCGTACCGGCAAGTACCTCGGCCTAGACAGGAACGGCTACTACTGGTCCGCTACGGAGTATGTTACGGGCTTCTCCAGGTACTACTACTACTTCAACGGTGACTATCAGCGGGTCGTCCAGAACGACTATTCACGGGGGCTTGGGCTGTCGTGCCGGTGCCTCAAGGCCTGACTATTTGTCCATTTGGCCCTGTGGAATAGTCGCTTGCCCTGGGGAGGCATGGCGGTGGCGAATTCCACAGGGTTGGCTATTTCCCGCCGCAGGCGGGCGGTTACTTTGCGGACACATACGATACCGCCGCCTCTTGAAAAGTTGCCCTGGAAAAAGAACGATTGTTCCCACAAAACCGTTATTTTTAGGTATTCGAACGAACTAAAATCAAGCTACATGAGCGCTACAGAAATGAGGTCCGAGCTACATCAGCTGATAGATCAGATTGACGAACGCTTCCTTAAGGCAGTTTATCTGACGATTAGGGCTTATCAGGAAAAAGATCCGATCGTCAGTTATGATATAGATGGCACACCGCGAACGGCTTCTGAACTTACAGCGATTTTAGATGAAGAAGTAGAGGCTGCCAGGCGCGGAGATTTCATGACTATTGAAGAATTCCGGAAACAATCCGCACAGTGGGGTCAATCTACCAGGTAGTACTAACGCCAGGAGCCCAGGCCGACATCAAAAGTATCTATGATTATCTTCTGGAAAAGGCATCATACCAAACGGCCGAACGTGTAAGGTCTGGTATTGAAGAAGAGATCGTAAAACTGGCTCAAATGCCCGAATCAAGAGGGCTACTTCGCGGCACTAAAAGCAAGGCTGTTTATCGGCGGGTATTAAAGTGGTCTTACCGTATCATCTTTACAATTGAAGAAAATGAACAAAGAGTTCTAGTGGTAAGGATAGACCACGCGAAAAGTGGTCCTGCCCGGCTTGAAGATTTGCCATAACCTATCTCCGACAAACTTACCGCCTATACTGGCACAGCCTGCCTGCCATTACTTCCAGGTAGCCACAGCAGGCGGTTGTTGCCAGGTTGCTCTTGCCAGGTCTATGACTGAAAGCCGGTAGGAAGTGGGACATTTAATGAAACCATATAACAATCCCTCCGTTCCCCCAGCCAACCATCCAGCAATTCAACACTCCAACAATCAGCAATCCGCCCCAACCAGGCCTACCTCTGGCCATCAGAACCCCGATCGCGCATCAATATTATTCCTATTATACGGTATCTTCAAAAAATCGAGCGTGCCCGGCCGCACCTGGATGAAGAAGCTGTAGGTGCCCCGGGTGGGCTGCCAGCTCATGCCCATTTCCCAGCAGTGGAGGTCGCGGGAGAAGCCGACGGAGGGGTAGGTGATGCCCTTGCGGACGAAATCGTAGCCGAAGTTGCCGATGTTGATGTTCCAGTTGTCGGTCAGTTGGATGCTGCCCTGGCAGTTGATGGAGTGGGTGGCCACCGTGAAGGTGTCGCGGCCGTCGGGCAGCCCTTCCCAGTCGAGTACCAGGTTGTGGCCGATGCGGAAGTTCTCGAACAGGCTGAGGAAGTCCGTTTCTTCCGGTTTCTCGAACCTCCTGGCCTCTTCTTCCAGCGGGTCTTCAATCACTTCTTCCTCCTGGCCCATGAACAGGGCGCGGATCTTGCCCACGGTGATGTTGGTGGTGAAGCGGGCCTGGGCATTGACGAAGCGCAGGAGCTTGCCGTCGCGGTTCCAGGCGAAGGTATTGACCCGCCGCTGTCGGCCGTTGACCTCTTCGGTAACATAGGGGTCGAACTGGGCGCGCAGGCCCACGGTGGTCAGCCCCTTGGCCAGGCGGGTGGTCCCGCTGATGTTGACCGGGCTGAAGTTGAGGGAGTCGGCGGCGAAGTTGTAGTTGCCCGAAACGATGATGTTGTCGAACAGCTTGAGCTTCTTGTCTGTAGAGTCTTTTTTGGAGAAATACTTGGCCTCGAAAATGTTGTTGATACTGTAGCTCATAGCCATCTGCTTGCCGCCGGTGGGCGGCCCGCCGAAGATGGCCCCTTCGAAGATGGAGTATTCCCGCAGCCCGTCGGCGGTGCTGGAATCCTGAACCGTCCGGAAATACCCCAGCTCGGGAATGGTGTAGTCGGGCGTGTAGCCAAAGGAGACGCTGGGCTTCATCACGTGGCGGATGCCGCGGAGCCACCCTTTTTTGAACTGCATGGTCCCGAAGAGCTGGGTATTGAGGCTGATGCTGGCGCTGAACTCCCGGAAGGTTTCAAAGCCGGTGATCAGGCGTTCATTGATCTCGCCGTAAGCGGTGGTGTCATAAGTTTCCACTCCGTTGTTGAACATGGTATCGATCTCCAGCCCGGGGATGAAGTCTTTACGCAGAGACTTGAGGTACCACACTTCGTCGTAGGTGACGTTGGGGTTGAGGTTGAGGTAGCGGAACAGCTTGAAGGAAGTGCCGGTATTGACGGAGTGCTGGACGCCGAACTGGGCATTCTCGAGGGTCTCCTGGGTAAAGAGCGTGGTGTCTTTGGCTTCAAAGCGGTTGCGGGCGTCGCCCTGGTAGCGCATGGTGATGGTTTCGTACCACTTTTCCTTGCCGGTGCGCTCCTTGCGTTTGAACGGGTAGAGCGCCTGGGTCTGGAACTTGAGGTTGGGGAAGTTGATCGTCACGTTGCGCGTGGCGGAGTTCTGGCTGTGGCTCAGGCTGGCGTTGAAGTTGAGGGGCTTGTCGCGCCAGCTTTTGCTGAAGGCCAGGTTGGAGTTGAGCTGGTTCTGCAGTACGCGGCTGGCGTCGTTGAACACCCGGCTCTGGTAGTTGTTCGTTTGTATGTTGATGGATCCCCCGAAGGTATTGGTCGGGTGGGCGGAGCGGTCCTGCTGGTGCGACCAGCGGAAGCGGAAGGATTTGGGGCGGTTGATGTTGCCCTCATTGTCCTCCTGGCGGCGTACGTCGTAGCCGATGTCGAAGCTGCCGTTGTACTTGTATCGTTTGCGGTACTGGGAGCTGGCGTTGATACCCCAGGTGCCCTTGATGTAGAGGTTGGTGGTGACGGCCAGGTTGAAATGGTCGCCCAGGGGGAAGAACCAGCCGATGCCCTCCAGGCCGAAGCCCCACTGCGGGGAGTACTGGTAATCTCGTGGGAAGAGCAGCCCGGTGCGGCGCCCCGAGGAAATGGGGAAGAAGCCGAAGGGCAGCCACAATGGCGTGGGTACGCCCATGATCTCCAGGTTGGACGGCCCGACGACGACCAGCTTGTTGGGCACCACTTTCTGCTTTCGGCTGTGGATGCCGAAATGAGGGTTTTCGTGCGTGCAGGTCGTGAACAGGGCGTCGGAGCTGTAAATGACATCATTGCTCTTCTGGGTGGTGTCCTGGGCCGGGTTGCTTACAAACTTTGACCGGGCGCCATGTACGACAACGTCGTTCTGTGTCGTTGTCACATCGTAAACGATGCCTTTGCGCGTCCGGAAATTATAGCGCATGCTGTCGGCGACGAAGCTTTGCGCTCCATCCGAAAACTCCGGTTTTCCGCCGGGCCGCCCCAGGCTGTCGGGCATGGCTTCCGCCGTGACGATATTGGTTGCCCAGTCGAATACGATATGCGCCGCCTTGAGGTTGATGGTGGTGTAGGTGACCGAAGCGTTGCCGTAGAGGTGGATCTTCTGCCCGCGGATGTCGTAGATCATGGAGTCGGTGGCGTTGTATTCCACGGGAGCATCCAGAGAATCCTGCGAGAAGGTTACCTGCTGCATGGGAGCGCTGCGCCGGCCTGTTTCTGGGGCCAGGGTGTCTACCTGCAGGCTATCCACCGGGGCGGGAGGCAGCGTATCCTGAACCGAAAGATCCTCCACCTGGGCCGAGAGATTCATCAGCGGCCAGATGAGGGATACAATTATAATTGGTAACTTTGCTCTCAAGGATTCAATAAAGTTCTACTATGAAGAAAGCGGCAACCTTCCTACAAACGTTCTTGTTCTGCTTTTTGCCATTCACCCAGAAGGGGTTTAACATTTCGTTATCTTTTCCTCCCTCGTGGGCCGTTGCGAAAGTAAGCTTTGGCGGCGAAACGGACAAAGTTATCAAAGAAAGAAAAGATTACCGCATCAAAACGGTAGTGATCGACCCCGGCCACGGAGGGCATGACCCCGGCTGCCTGGGCAGCAGTTCTCAGGAGAAGCACCTGGCCCTGGCCGTCAGCCAGTTCCTGGCCCGGGCCATGCAGGCCCGCCATCCCGATGTGCGGGTGATTTTGACCCGCAATGAGGATGTGTTCATCCCCCTGCATGAGCGCGCCGCCATTGCCAACCGCAACGAAGCCGACCTTTTTATTTCCATTCACTGCAATTTCATGCCGGGCTCCGCAGCTACCCATGGCACGGAAACCTACGTCATGGGGCTGCATACCGCCGAGCACAACCTGAAAGTGGCCAAGCGGGAGAACGCAGCTATCCTGCTGGAGGATGATTACCAGCGCAATTACGACTACGACCCCAATTCGCCGGAGGGCCACATCATGCTGAGCATGTTTCAGAATGCCTACCTGGAGCAGAGCATTCTCTTTGCGGAGCGGGTGGAGGCCATGTTCCAGCACCAGGCCCGCCTCAAGAGCCGGGGCGTGAAGCAGGCGGGGTTTGTGGTGCTGAAAGAAACGGCCATGCCCAGCGTCCTGGTCGAAACGGGATTCCTCAGCAATAAAGAAGAGGAGGAATTCCTGAAAACGGAACCGGGGCAGCAGGCGGTTGCGGCCGCTATCCTGCAGGCATTCGGAGAGTATAAGCGCATCATTGAAAATGGGGAATATCCCGAGTTCGCCCTTAACCGAAGCACACTGCCTGCCTATTCTTACGCGGAGCCCGCGGACAAGCCAAAGCCACAGCCTGCCGCTGCGAGCAGCCCCCCGCCTGCAATGCCGCAACCCCGAGCCTATAATACCCGCCCGTCGGCCGAGCCTTATGCCGAGCCCGAGCCCAGGGCCGCCCCCCTCAAATACAATTATGGATCAACTACTGGGAAAAGCGCCTTCTCGACGCCATCGCCCGATATTCAGTTCAATGTACAGCTCGCCGCCTCCTCGAAGCCCGTGGATACCAGCAACAACAAATGGCGCGATACCGGCTATTTGATCGAGGTGGTGCAGGAAGACAACCTCTATAAATACCAGGCGCGCAACTTTTCCAACCTGCAGCAGGCTTTCGAGGCGCGGCTTCTTCTCCAGGCGCGCGGCTTCCCCGATGCCTTTATCGTTGCCTACAAGAACGGCAAGCGGATATCTATGGATCAGGCCAAACGGGAGTTGGGGATACCCTGATATGATCCTTTTTTTTACCTTTGCGTCGCTTAAATACAAATAGCATGTCAAACGAAGTAAAGGTAGGAATTCTGGCAGTGGCTGCCATCGCCCTCTCCATCTGGGGCTATAAGTTCATCCGAGGCAATAATATGCTGCTGAAGTCCAACACCTATAAAGTTTATTATCCAAAAGTAGACCGGATGCAGGTGGGAACCCAGGCCTTTATCAATGGTGTCGAAGTGGGCAGCGTAGCCGGTGTCGGGCTGCTCGATGATGTCGACCGGACCGTGGAGGTCATCCTCGACCTCGACCCCGGCATCCGCATTCCCAAAAATACCACCGCTGTAATTGTTTCCACAGGTTTTATGGGCGGCAAAGCTATAATGCTGGAGTATCCCCGCCCCTGCTCCGGCGATGATTGCGCCCAAAGCGGCGATGTGCTGGAAGGGGAGATCCGCGGCCTGCTCGGCTCTATGGTCGGGGAGGATAACGTAGAGGAATACGTCGGTATACTGAAAGAAGGCCTGCAGGAAGTGATCGACAGCCTGAACGCCGCTCTGATCAAAGACCCGGATTCACCGCTCGCAAAAAGCATGAAGGACCTGGAGTCTACTCTGGCCAACCTCAATTCCGCCACCGGCCAGCTCGACGGTATCCTGCGGTCCTCCTCCGGAAGCATCAACGGCACCCTGGCCAACCTCAATGACATTACCGGCAACCTGAGCCGCAACAATGAAAAGATCAACAGCATCCTTTCCAATGCCGACTCCCTAAGCGCTCAGCTCCTTGCCGCCGACCTGGAAAAAACCCTCGAAGAGGCCAATTCGGCCATAGCCAGCCTGAAAGCAACCCTGCAGTCAGCCGACGTTGCTCTGGGGGGCGTTTCCGATGTGGTGGGGAAGATCAACCAGGGCGAAGGCTCTCTGGGCAAGCTCATTACCGATGAAAAATTGTACCGGAACATCAACGAGCTGAGCCGGCGCGCCGATTCCCTGATCACCGACTTTCAGGAGCGGCCTTACCGATACGTGCCCTTTAAAGGGCGGAATAAGGTGCGGAAGTACGACCGGAGGGATGAGGCGCTGGATGGGCAGTAGGGAGGCCGGAAAGCCCAATAAAGGAAAGGAATGATGGAACGAAGGAACGATGGAATGATGGAACGAAGGAATGATGGAATGAATAGAACGCCATGTACAACAATATAATCATCCAGCCATATAACCATATCACACCCCTCAGATCACATTCACCTCCATCTCCAAAACTATTCCGAACTTTTCCTCCACCGATTGCTGAATGCGCTCAGCCAGTTTGAAGATCTCCTTTCCGCTGGCCTGGCCGTGGTTGACCAGTACCAGCGCCTGCTTTTCGTAGCAGCCGGCATCCCCGATGCGTTTTCCTTTCCAGCCTGCCTGTTCGATGAGCCAGCCGGCCGGCACTTTCACCGAACCTTCTCCAAAAGGATAGTACGGAATATCCGGGTAGCATTTTTGGAGTTTTTCCAGCTGAGTTAAGGGGGTTTCCGGGTTCTTGAAGAAACTCCCGGAATTACCCAGTACCTCCGGGTCGGGCAGTTTTTCGGAGCGAATGGCGATCACGGCCCGGCTGATGTCGTGTATGGTGGGGTTGGCGACGCCCCGGCTTTCCAGCATTTGCCGGATGGCTCCGTAGGAGGTGTCGAGGTTATGGTTGGCGGTAGTGAGCTCGAGGCTGACGCGGGTGATGCAGTATCTGCCTTTGAGTTCCCGTTTGAAAATGCTGTCCCGGTAGCCAAAGCGGCAGGCCTCTTTATCGAAGGAATGCAGGGCGCCGGTATCCAGTTCTACCGCTTCCAGGGCGTGAAATACTTCACGGAGCTCCCGGCCGTATGCGCCGATGTTCTGAATGGGGGCGGCGCCGACGGTGCCCGGGATAAGGGACAGGTTCTCCAGGCCACCCAGGCCAAGATCCAGGCTCCAGAGGACGAGGCGGTGCCAGTTTTCTCCTCCCCCTGCCGATATCCATGCCTTGTCGCCCGCTGTGCCGGTTACGGCCCTTCCTCCGATGTTGTTTTTGATGACGAGCCGGTTTATCTCTCCGGTAAGCAGGATGTTGCTGCCTCCGCCGAGAATGAACGGCCGTTCGCCCGCCCACTGCCGAAGCGCCTCCTGCAGTTCCCTCGTATTATTCACTTCGGTAAAGTAACGCGCCCTGGCCTCTACGCCGAATGTATTATGTGCTTTAAGCGAAATGTTTTCCCGGATATTCATCGCAAAGTTAATAACGGTTATCGGTTATTTGTTGCCCCTCCCTGATGAACTACAACATCATACCCCCATAGCCCTTTTTGCATTAACAGCTCCACGCTTTGCCCCCTTTTCATATCTAACGGCAACAGCGGCAGTTTGCTTTTTACCCTGCGCAGTTGCCCCTCGTAGTAAAAGAAGGTATAGTATCCTGTAGGTTTGATCTCCTCCTCTTTGATGAGGCCAAAGCGGCCGGCGATATAGGCCCGTTGTTCAAAGAACTCGGCCGGCTCGGAGCGTGGAGCATGCGGGCTGAGCAGGCGGTTGCTCAGGCTGGCGAAAAAGGGGGCGAACAGGGAGCAGAAAATGATAAAGAAGACATAGAGCTGCACCTTTTCCACCAGGTTTTGGGACCGTCGGCTGAAGCGCCGGGCCAGGGCCGTCCCCAGCAGGGCTCCGGCTCCCATGGCATACAGGGCCAGGCTGCGCATGTCAAGGGTTCGGTCAAACCACCGGAATTCAAGGACATAGAAAGCGATCAGGCCGATTACAGACAACACGATGAGAAGAGCAGTGAAACGGGGCATGAGGTTGCATTTTACACAAAAAAGGAATAAGCCCGGAACAAAGTTCCCGTACAGCCCGCCGCAAAAAAACAACTCAGATCGGCTCAAATTGCAGCTTGGCCAGGGAATTGTAAACCCCATCTTCGATCAGGGACAGCTCTTCGTGGGTGCCCTGCTCGATGATCCTGCCTTTGTCGATGACGTAGATGCAGTCGACATCCCGGATGGTGGCCAGGCGGTGGGCGATGATGATGGAAGTGCGGCCTTCCATCAGCTTGTTGAGGGCATCCTGTACCACTTTTTCCGATTCTGCATCCAGCGAGGAGGTGGCCTCGTCGAGGATGAGTATGGCAGGGTCTTTCAGGATGGCGCGGGCGATGGCAATGCGCTGGCGCTGGCCGCCCGATAGTTTGACCCCCCTTTCGCCCACGATGGTTTCCAGCCCTTCCGGGAAGGATTGTATGAACTCCCAGGCATTGGCCTTCCGGGCCGCTTCGATCACTTCTTCTTCCGAGGCTTCCGGCTTCCCGTATAGGATATTCTCTTTGATGGCGCCGCCGAAGAGGATCACCTCCTGAGGGACGATGGCGATGTTCTGCCGGTAGGCGGTGGTGTTGATGTTGTAGATGCTGTTTCCGTTGACCCTGATGTCGCCGGCGTCCAACTCGTAGAATTTCAGCAGCAGCTGGATGATGGTGGATTTTCCGGCGCCGCTGGTGCCTACCAGCGCTACCTTCTGCCCGGAATTGACCTGCAGGCTCAGGCCTTTGAGCACCTCCACATCCTTGCGGGTGGGATAGCTGAAGTGCACGTTCTCGTAGCGGATATTTCCTGTCAATGCCACTTTTTCCACCTCATGGCCGGGGTTGGCTTCCACCTCTCCCTGTTCTTTGAGGATCTCGCGGATGCGCTCGGTGGCCCCCACCGCTCCCAGGATCTCCGTGTAGAAGTTGCCCAGCCCGGCAATGGCGCCGCCCAGGATGCCGGTGTAGACCACGAACTCGATGAGCTGCCCGGCCGTCATATCTCCGCTTTCCACCATCAGGGCGCCCTGCCAGATGATGAAAAACAGCGCGCCGAAGAGGAAGGTCACGATGAAAACCGAAAACAAAGCCCTCCAGCGGGCGTAGCGCAGGGCTATCTTTACGACATGTTCAATGGAACGCCCGTATCGCAGCGCTTCGAACACTTCGTTGGTGAAGGCCTTAACGGCCTGTATGGCCTGTACGGTCTCGTTGAGGATGGTATTGGACTGGGCCAGTTCCTCCTGCCGGCTCCTGGAAAGTTTGCGGATAAAGCGGCCAAAGAACATGGCCCCGATGACGATCACCGGAAAGGTGCCGAGCATGATGAGGGACAGCTTCGGCGCCCGGATCGCCAGGAACGCAATGCCCGCCACCAGGATGATGACCTGCCGGATGAACTCGGCCAGGGTGATGGAAAAGGCATTGTACAGCTTCTCTACATCCGACGTCAGGCGGCTGACCAGTTCGCCCACCCGGCTCTGCTCGAAAAACACAATGGGCAGGGACACCAGTTTCTGATAGAGCGCCTTGCGCACATCGGCAATTCCCTTCTCACTAACGATGGCGAAAAGAAGTATCCGGGAGTAAGACACTACTCCCTGAACGATGAGAACGCCGAGCAGCACCCATCCGATCTGTTTCAGAGATATGTCGGCCTCCGCTTTTCCCTGTGCCACGTCGACCATCAGGCCGGCAAGATAGGGGAAGATCATGAACACCAGGCTGGAAATAAAGAGCAGCGCCAGGCCGAAGATAAAAGGCCAGCGATAGGGCCGGATATAGCGGAAGATGCCGGCGGCTTCCGTCAGTTTTTCGCGGCTCAGCTTTGGTCGCCCTTCTTCGCCTTCGGCTCTATTGGGCCTTCGCATTCCCATGGGCTATCAGTTTACTTATTTTTGAAAAACTGCATTATAACACTTTTTTTCGCCATAAGTTAAATATGGATTTCTGTCATACAAAAAACTTGGGAAAAAAATGTAGCTTTGCGCCTGCTCCACTAATCCCCAGTAAGTTCCAATAACCAAACAATAAACGCTCCCGGACTGGGTTCTCAGTCCCCCTATTCCCATTGCCCCGAAATTCGTAGTTGAGCAACAAAAAACGAATAATTTCGTATCCGGACTTAAACTTACAGGCAACAAACCTCCTAACTTATGCGACGACTCATAATCCCTTTGGTCATATTGTCCTCTTACTTTCCACTCCATGCTCAGGTTATCGATATAGGCCTGAATTTTGGGGCCATGTTCTACAGCGGGGACCTGGCCTCCAGCGATTTCCGGCAGATGATCCAGGAGAACCGCCCTTCTTTCGGTTTGTTTTGCAGGGTGGCCAACAGCCGTCGGTTTTCCACCCGCTTTAACCTGAATTTCGGGGCTGTTCAGGGTGATGACGCCCGGACCCAAAATGCGAGCAGGGGCCTTAGTTTCGAGAGCGGCATCTGGGAATTTAATATCATCGGCGAATGGCACTCCATCCGTATCCGGCATACGGAAAATAGCCTGACCTTCCCTTACCTGTTCGGCGGGGTGGGGGCCTTCCATTTCAACCCCAAGGCACAGGTAGATGGCGAATTGGTGGAATTGCAGCCGCTGGGCACCGAAGGGCAGGGCCTTCCTTCTTATCCGAAGCGTTACAGCCGTATGCAGGTGAATTTCCCCATCGGAGCGGGAATAAAGATGGTCAACCGAAAGTTCACCTTCGGCTTTGAAGCGGGCGCCCGCTTCCTGCTCACCGACTACCTCGACGATGTGAGCTCCACCACGGTCAACCATCGGGATATCTATGAGGGCAATGGCCCGCTTGCCGCTCGCTTGAGCAGCCCCCGCCTGGGAGGAGATGAAGGGGCCGACGTTTCCTACTCCCGGGGCGGCGAGGGCCGGGATTGGTACTACATGATGAACATCACGCTATCCTACAACTTCGGCGAGGCCATTCATAAAATGCTGTCCGACCCGGTCCCTTGTCCCCGCTTCTGATAATTTTTCGGGTGGATGCTGCGTTATAAGGCTGTCGAAAACCTGAACATCGCATTCCGATTTTTTTTAAATTGGTAGCCTTATTACTCATTTAAAACCACCCTATTAAGCGATGAGAACCATTCTTGTTGTAGCTTTTTTTGCCGGCAGCCTTCTTTCTTTTTCTGATCTTTCCGCTCAGGGCGCCGAACTTGGCATTATGGCCGGCGGTTCCCTCTACAGCGGCGACCTTTCACCCAAGGAGTTTGGCCTTTACACCCAGGATGTCAGCCCGGCCTTTGGCTTCTTCGGCCGCTTCAACCTCGGATCTGCTTTTGCCCTCCGGCTGGGCCTCTCTCTGGGCAAGGTCTCGGCCGATGACTTCGACCACGGCCGGGAAGACCGGGGGCTGAATTTCCGCAGCAATATCACTGAGTTTGCCCTCACCGGGGAACTCAACCTGTTCAAATTGGGCAGCTATCAGGACCGGGGGGTGATGCCCTTTGTCTTCGCCGGGGTTGCCGTATTCCATTTCAATCCGGAAGCCGAATTTGACGGAGACTATATCGAACTGCAGCCGCTGGGCACCGAAGGGCAGGGGCTGCCCGGCTACGAAGAGCCCTATGCTTTGACTCAAATCGCCATACCCCTTGGCCTGGGGGTTAAATTTCTGCTTAATGAAACCATTACCCTCGGCCTGGAATTCGGCGGCCGCAAGCTGTTCACCGACTATCTCGACGATGTGAGCGACACCCAGGCCAATTACTTCGACATCCTGGAAGGTAATGGAGAACTGGCTGCCCGCCTCAGCCGCCCCACCCTGAAGGACCCCGGCCCCGAAACGGCCGATTACCGCCGGGGAGGAGCGTTTAATGACTGGTACTACTTCGGCGGCCTGGCCCTGTCATTCCGCCTGCAGGGCGGCGGCGGCGGTTTCGGCAGAGGAAAAGGCATCGGCTGCCCCACTTTCTAATGTTAAATTTCTGGCTGAATATCGAAAACCATCCCCAAAACAGGCCGGAAACATTCTGAAATTTGAAATAAGAAAAAACCTTTCCGGCAAAATAATATTCCAGGCCAGCCCCGTATTTTTTTTATTTTCTTCTATTCCGGAGCCAGCCTTTCCCGTTTCGGAAAAGCCCCCGTTTTGGAAAAAATAAACGATATTTCCCAACCACTGTTCTTTAAAAAGTTTTTGTGTTAAATTTGCGTTAAGGGTTTGTAAATACCATACGCAATGAAAAGAGTTTTGGTGCTCTGCACCGGCAATTCATGCAGAAGCCAGATGGCTGAGGGCTACCTGAGATACTATACCCGAGGCAGCGCTGAGATCTTCAGCGCCGGGTTGGAAGATCATGGCGTCAATCCCTTTGCCGTCAAGGCCATGGAGGAAGACAGTATCGATATCACGGGCCAGCGCTCAAAATTATTGAAAGCCTTCAGGGGCCAGCACTTCGACTACCTGGTCACCGTTTGCGATGAAGCTACCCGAAAGATGATTCAGGATATCTCCTTCAACCATAAGATACACTACAGTATCCCGGACCCGGCCGCCTTCAAAGGAGAGGAGGAACAAAAGCTGGAAGAATTCCGCCGGGTGCGGGAGGCTATAAAGAAGAATATGCTTAAGTTCATCGGCCAGGCGTTGCACGAGAATACGGAGGCTGCCGCCTGAGCCCGATTCCAGCCGGCCAATCATTGAACCATCAAAATAAGGGCCATCTCTGCAAATGAAACGGAGGTGGCCCTTGCCTTACAAAAGCAGCGTTCCTTCCATAATTAATCTACCCTTAACGCCATTTTTTTTGGCAAACCTTCCTCAATACTCTATTTTCCCGGTTTATTCGTTTTGTATATCAAAAATATCGTTAAAGCGATTGCATGGAAGATCAGGACATCATCAAACGGGATATCAGCTGGCTTTCTTTTAACCACCGGGTTTTGCAGGAAGCAGCCGATAAACAGGTGCCCCTCTACGAGCGCATCAAGTTTCTGGCCATATACAGTTCGAACCTCGACGAGTTCTATCGCGTAAGGGTGGCTTCCTTGCGTAGTTTTAAAGACCTGAAGAAGAAAGACCGAAGGAAACTCGACCTGGAGGTCAAACCCAAAAAGGAGTTGAAGCAGATACGCAAGATCGTTCAGGAACAACAGGAGGCCTTCGGGAAGATATTCCGGGAGGAGGTCCTGCCGGAGTTGGAAAGCCGGGGCATCCACCTCGTTTCCGAATCCGGGTATTCCGAAGAGCAGCAGGCCTTTGCCCGAAAGTTCTTCTTCGAAAAAGTATACCCTCACACCAATACATCGCGCTTGGGGCCTGATGATGAAGCCACGTTCCTGAAGAACCGCGGCTTGTATTTTATGGTCGAATTGGAAGATCCGGAACAATTGGCGGTCGTGGAGATCCCCTCGGAAGTATTGCCCCGGTTCGTGGAATTGCCTTCCTCCGGCGAAGGGCATTACATCACTTTTCTGGACGACATCCTCCGCTACAACCTGGAAGAACTGCTCGGTGGGCCCTTTCAGGGAGCCTACGCCGTAAAACTGTCCCGGGATGCAGAATTGTATATCGATGACGAATACTCAGGCGACCTCCTGGATAAGCTCAAAAAGAGCCTGGAAAGGCGCAATGTCGGGCTGCCCACCCGCTTCCTGTATGATTCCAATATGCCTGAGGGGTTGCTGAAGCGCCTGCGCGCCTTGTTCGGCCTCAGCAGAGACGACCTCATCCCCGGCGCCCGCTACCACAACTTCAACGATTTTTTTGGGTTCCCCAACCCCACCGGAGACGCCAGCCTGCACGACCCGCCCATGCCCCCGCTGCCTCACCCGGAACTGGAAGGGCTGGACAAGATCCTTCCCTTTCTGAGCCGTAAGGATGCCATGTTGCATTTTCCCTACCAGAAATACGCCTACGTGCCTCAGTTGATCGAGGAAGCGGCCAACGACCCCGCGGTAAATAGCATCAAGATCACCCTGTACCGGGTAGCGGCCAGATCGGCCATCGTGGAGTCGTTGTTGAAAGCCCGGGAAAATGGAAAGCAGGTCACGGCTTTCATCGAGGCCAAGGCCCGTTTTGACGAAGCGTCCAACATCTACTGGGGTGAGCAGCTGGAAAAGGCCGGCGCCCTGGTTTTCTACAGTTATCCGGGGATAAAGGTGCATACCAAACTGCTGCTCATTCAGCGGGAAGAAGAGAACCTTCGAAACTACGCCTACCTCGGCACCGGCAACTTCAACGAAAAGACGGCCCGGTTGTATGGAGACCACGCCCTGCTGACCGGCGACGCCCGCCTGGCCGACGAGGTGGCCCAGATATTTATGCTGCTGGAGAAAAAGGTACTGATCCCGAAGTGCAGGCACATGTTTGTATCCCCCTTTACTACCCGCGAACGTTTCACAGACTTGATAGAAAAGGAGATGGAGCGCGCCCGCAATGGCGAGAAAGCTTATATGATCCTGAAAATGAACAGCCTGGAAGACCCGGGCATGATCGAAAAATTGTACGAGGCCAGCAGGGCCGGGGTGAAAATACAACTCATCATTCGCGGTATCTGCTGCCTGGCGCCCGGGGTGGAAGGAAGGAGTGAGAACATTGAGGCCATCAGTATTCTGGACCGCTTCCTGGAACACGCCCGGGTCTATATCTTCGGCAATGGCGGCCAGGAGGTTATGTATACCGCTTCCGCCGACTGGATGACGCGTAACCTGGACCGGCGGGTGGAAGCGGTAATGCCCATCCTGGATGAACAGGTTTACCGCGAACTCCGCCACATTATCGAACTGCAGTTGAATGACAATATCAAAGCCCGCCGGATCGACGCCACCCAAAGCAATACGTACCGGGAGGAGGGGGATCAACCGGTGCGGGCACAGCTGGATACTTACCGGTTCCTCAGAAAAAAAGTGGAATCCTGCCACAAAAGTTAATCCGGCTGAACAGACGGGCACGAAATCCGCACTTCCCAACGGCTATCGGGATCGTGGGATTTCGTGTCCTCGTGGTTTAGTGGCATTCTGAAACGAGAACTGCTGATAAGAAAAAAAATCAAGTGAAAAGAAATATTCATGTATAACTAATTCGTTACTTAAATTAAATATATTTGAGCAGAGGCACATTTTATAAATACACATACCAAAAAAACGATAGGTATGGCCAACACCCAAATCAGGAGTATTGAAGAACAGAACCGCGCCATCGAGCGCTACTACCAGTTGCAGTCCAGGATCTACAACGCTACCCGCTGGGCTTTTCTGTTCGGGCGCCGCAGGGTTATCCGGGCCTTGCCCTTTCCCATTGAGAAACGGGCCCAAATTCTGGAAGTAGGATGCGGGGCCGGGCACAACCTGCGGCAATTGGCCCGTTGGTTCCCGAATGCCTGCATTACCGGCCTGGATGTTTCTTCCCGTATGATCTCCAAAGCAGCAGAGGCCACAGCGCCTTTCTGGAATAGAGTGGAACTGGTCCAGGAACCTTATGGTTATGGCAGCGGACAGTTCAGGGGCAAAATGGACGCCATTCTTTTTTCCTACTCGCTAACCATGGCCAATCCGCAATGGCGCGAATTCCTTTTTCAGGCTCAGGAAGACTTGAAGCCGGGTGGATATATCGCCGTTGTCGATTTCCACGATTCCCGTTTTCCCTGGTTCAGGGCGCACATGGCCAATCGCCATGTGCGCATGGATGGCCACCTCCTTCCTTTTCTTAACAAAGAATTCGAACCCCTCAGCAGTGAAGTGCAGCCCGCTTACCGGGGCCTTTGGGAATACTTCAGTTTTGTAGGCAGGAAAAAATAGAAAAGCGCCCGGCGCTGGCCTCCCCGGAGGCGCCCGTTGGCAGCCTGTAAAAAGAATGGGCCCGACAGAGATCAGCCCCCCATTCTTTTTACAGGCTATTCTATTTCCCCCAAGGGAAATTTTTTAACTTAAGCCGGTATTTCCTAACCTTTCCCTTAAACTCAGTTAAACTCTATGAAGAACCGCAAGATCTTACTTACCGAGAAAGAAATACCGGAAAAGTGGTACAACATCATCCACGATATGCCCAATAAGCCGCTTCCCCCGCTACACCCGGGCACGAAAGAGCCCATCGGGCCGGAAGCCCTGGCGCCTCTTTTCCCCATGGAACTCATCAAACAGGAAGTGGCTACCGACAAATGGATCGATATCCCCGAGGAGGTGCGCGACGCCTATAAGCTCTGGCGCCCGACTCCTATGTACCGGGCCTATGAGCTGGAGAAAATGCTGGATACGCCCGCCAAGATCTATTATAAATATGAAGGGGTAAGCCCTTCCGGCTCCCATAAGCCCAATACGGCTATCGCCCAGGCTTACTACAACAAACAGGAGGGGGTAAAGCGCATCACCACCGAAACCGGCGCCGGGCAATGGGGCAGCGCCCTCAGCTTCGCCTGCCAGCACTTCGGCATCGAGTGCGAGGTGTACATGGTGAAGATCAGCTACAACCAGAAGCCTTACCGCAAGATCATGATGAACACCTGGGGCGCCAAGGTACATGCTTCGCCCACCAACCTCACCGAGGCGGGCCGCAAAATACTTGCCGAGGACCCCAACTCTCCGGGCAGCCTTGGCATTGCCATCTCTGAGGCGGTGGAGCGGGCGGCCACCGATGATAATACCAAGTATGCCCTGGGCAGCGTACTCAACCACGTGCTCATGCACCAGACCGTCATCGGCCAGGAGGCCATCATCCAGATGGAAAA
>JAGFJE010000131.1 GCA_024103175.1 Phaeodactylibacter sp. | reverse complement strand
TTCTTCCACCGTTTATGTGTCCAAAGGTAAAATTCCGGTTTTTCCTGGATCAACTGTTCCAAAGACCGAACGTGTTTTTCGGTAATAATTCCTTGGGGTAAGGATGCAGGATGCTCTTCAAGCAGTTCGAACTCCACCTCGTACTGACTTCGTTTTTTGCGCCTTATCCGGGTGAAAAAGACCGGGTAATCGTATTCCCGGGCGTATTTTTCGGCTCCGTACATCACGGCGGTATCCTGGTTCAGGAACGAAGTCCAGTAAACCCGTTTGGTAGAAGGGGACGGGGCTTGATCCGAACCAAAAATTACGGCTTTGACCTGATCTTTATTTTCACAGAAATAGTCCTTAACCTGGTTTTTCGGCAGGAGGACGACCTTATACCTTCCTCTGGATTCGGCAAACTTTTTATCGAAAAAGGAACTTCGTAAGGGTTTGTAAATGCCTACGGCCTGGTGTTTCATCTGCGTATTGCAGGCCTGCCCGAATATTTCCCAGTTTCCATAATGGCCCGCTACAATGATCAGGCTTTTACCCTGTTCGTAATATCGGTTCAGTATTTCCGGATTTACAAAACGACAGCGGTACATTAATTCTTCATAAGGGATGCTAAACAGCCGGATGCTTTCAATGATCAGGTCGCAGAAATGCCGGTAAAATTTTTTAGCTATCCCGGCAATTTCTCGTGCCGTCTTGTCGGGGAAAGAATTTTTTAGATTGGTTAAAACTACCTTTTTCCGGTATTGGACCACATAGTAGAACAATAAAAACAGGACATCAGAGATACGGTGTAAAAACCAAAAGGGCAAGAGTGAAAGGGGCTTGATGAGGCCATAAAAAAGCAGTCGATTTAAAAAAAGCATGAGCTAAAATTCAAGGTGGTGAGCATCTTTAACCTTCTCAAAGATACAGAAGTTCATCGACGAAAACATTACCGGGCAGCTAAAGAAATGGATGCATGCAATTCCTGAAGAGTATCTCCGATTTAGTTTTAGCCCGTTACTGAACAATCACTCCACCACCACCTCATCCACAAAGATGAACACGCCCTGCCCTTCCACCGGCTGATAGGCCGCCTTTACCCGCAGGTAGCGGCAGGCCGTGGGCCTGAATTCCAGGGTGATTGTTTGGGTATGGATGTCCGGCGTGCGGGGTATGGGCAGGGGCCGGTTGTTCTGCCAGGATCTCAGCGTCCGGAAATGCCGTCCGTCTTCCGACACCGCCACTTCCACCCTGGCGGGGAAGTAGATGCCGGCGCCCGTCTCTTCGATGCAGCTGAAGCCCACCTGCCGGATGGTAGTGAGGGTGTCCAACTCCAGAACGGCCTCGAAATTTTCATTCAGGATGCCCAACCACTGGCCGTTGCCCCATTTGTCACCGCCGAAGTTGGCGTCCACCAGGGTGTAGCCGCCTTTGGCCTGATAGCGGCCGTAGGGGGTGCAGTGCAGCTCTACTTTTGCGCCCCGCGCCTTGTGCAGTACGGCTTCGAAGGTTTCCGTTTCGGTTAGCGGCTGCCCGTCCTTTACGGCTACGGCCCTGATGGTGGCCGATTGATCGAGCCGGAGGGGCTCCGTGTAGGGAGAGGCGGAAGGGGAGGGCGGCTCGGAGCCGTCAAGAGTGTAGAAGATATCCGCTTCCAGCTCTGTTTCCAGGCGGGCAATGAGTTGTTTGGTGTCCTGGTCCAGCTCAAAGGAAGCCTGCGGGCGGAAGGCGCTGCGGGCGTAGTTTATACCCATCGCATCATAACGGGGCAGCAGGCCCCCCAGCTTTTCCCGGAACCGGGGCCAGTCTTTCTCACCACTGGCCCAGGCCACCTCCGCCAGGGCGGCGATGCGCGGAAACACCATGTATTCCACCTTTTGGGGGCCGGGAATGTATTCCGTCCACACATTGGCCTGTATGCCCAGGATGTTGGCGCGGTAGGTTTCCTCCAGTTCTTCCGGTACCGGTTCGTATTCGTATACCTCCTTCAGCGGGCTGTACCCGCCCCAGGCTTTGGGCTCGTGCGGGCTCAGGCTCTGGTAGTGGTCGAAATAGAGGTGCGAGCCGGGTGTCAGCACCGTAGGGTGGCCCCGGCGCAGGTAGGCTGCCGTTCCGTCTGCTCCGCCCCAGTACATGATCGAAGCTTCGGGGCTGAGTTCTCCTTCCAGGATCTCATGCCAGCCGATGAGCTTGCGCCCCCTGTCCCGGAGGTAGTGGTCGAAGTGGTTGATGAAATGGCTTTGTATGTCGTCCAGGCCGGCGTACTGCCGTTCGGCCATGAGGCGCTGGCAGCGGGTACAGCGGGCCCAGTTGCTCTTGCTGACTTCGTCTCCTCCGATGTGGATGTATTCGGAGGGGAAGAGCTCCAACACTTCATCCAGTACATCCTCCAGCAGGCGGTAGCTGTCGGGGTTGCCGGCGCAGTATACGCCGATGTTGGGCAGGGGGGCGCCCAGGCTGTCCCGGCACAGCAATTCAGGATAGCATTGGAAAACCACCTCGGAATGCCCGGGCAGCTCGATCTCCGGCACCACCGTGATGAAGCGCTCGCGGGCGTAGGCCACCACTTCTTTGACCTCTTCCCGGGTGTAAAAGCCGCCGTAGCGGGGGCGTTCGTCACCGGGTTTCCACACCTCAAAGTCCTGCCAGGGCATCCGGCCTTCCTTCACCACTCGCCAGGCGCCCCAATCGGTGAGTTCCGGATGGGATTTGACCTCTATCCGCCAGCCGATGCCGTCCACCAGGTGCCAGTGGAAGGTATTGAGCTTGTGAAAGGCCAGGTAGTCGATGTATTTTTTGATGAATTCCACCGGCATGAAGTGGCGGGAGACATCGAGGTGCAGGCCCCGCCAGGCAAAGCGGGGGTGGTCTTCGATGTCGAAGGGGGGAATAGCATAGCCGGCCAGCCCTTCCTCTTGCCAGGGCAGCAACTGCCGGGCAGTTTCCACGGCGTAGAACAGCCCCGCCGGGTGGAATGCCTGAATGGTAATCGCCTGCGGCCGGGCCCGGAAGGTATAGCCATCTTCCCCCAAGGATTCCAGCTTTGGGTCCAGTTCCAGGAGGATCGCATTCTTCACCTCCTCACCTTTACTCCGCCACTCGATGGGAAGGCCGGCGCCCGGCAGGGAGGACAGGCGCTTTGCTGCCGGCAGGGCGGCAGAATCGCTGAGGACAATTGCGGTGTTGTCATCGAAGACAAAGGGCTGTCCGGAACGGGGTTCTATCCGGTAGGGCTCGGGGATGATGCGGATGGAGGCCTGGCTGGCGGCGGAAAGCGCCATAAGGAGGAAAGCGGCCGATGGGAGCAACGGTTTCATGTTGGATGGCTTTGATGATAAGATACTAACGCTAACTCGGGCCGCCAAAATTTTTTGGCGTCGGAGACGATAAACCCGCTTCCCCTTGAGTTGACTGATATATACTCCCCTCTCGTACCCGAGGGGAGTATTACGCTATCCGGAGGTGAAGCAATAGCGGCATTTTGTCCGCATCCGAACAAGAAGTGTTCGTTATCGAACATTGAAGGAAAGTCGGAAAGCGGAAAACGGAAGCTTGCCCGGAAGAGCGCAGCGAAGACGGGGCGACAGCCGGAAGGGCGGCAGGTGTGCTGCAAACTTCTGGTTTTCTGAGGAATACAGGCATAATGAGCAGTTGGTGTTAGCCTGGTTGCGTGATTCTGCACAAAAGAAGCGGCCCTCTGGCACGATGTTCGCCCCGCAAGGATAAGCCGTTTTTCCCGTTGGTTCCAATACAGCCCAAGGAAAAACGGCTTATCCTTGCAAAAAAACCGTCCATGTTAGCCAATTACCTGAAGATCGCCATCCGCAACCTCTCCCGCAACAAGCTCTACACCGGGCTCAACCTCCTGGGCCTCACCGTGGGCATGTCCGCTTGCCTGCTCATCCTGCAGTACGTCAGCTACGAATGGAGCTACGACCGCTT
>JAGFJE010000128.1 GCA_024103175.1 Phaeodactylibacter sp. | reverse complement strand
GGGGGCGTGGCGGCGGTATGGAATAAAGAGATCGACTCTTTTTCCAAGCACATTGCCGATACCCTGGATGCCGGCGACGGCCTGTGTGATGAGCGCATTGTGGAGATCGTTGTGGAGGAAGGGCCGGAGCGGGTGCAGGAGATCATCAGTTGGGGCGCCCGCTTCGACAAGCATCAGGAGGCCTACGACCTCGGCCGGGAGGGGGGGCATTCCGAGAACCGTATCCTCCACTATAAAGACCTCACCGGCTGGGAGATACAGCGGGCGCTGCTGCACAAGGCGGAGCAACTTCCCAATATTGAAATACTGGAGCACTACTTTGCCGTAGACCTCATTACGCAGCATCACCTGGGGTATAACGTGACGCGCCTGATGCCGGACATAGAGTGTTACGGGGCGTACGTGTTCAATAAACAGACGAAAAATATCGACACCATACTTGCCCGGATCACGGTAGTGGCTACCGGGGGCGCCGGCCAGGTCTACCGCAATACCACCAACCCGGTGATCGCCACCGGCGACGGCATTGCCATGGCGTATCGCGCCAAGGGGCACCTGGAAAACATGGAGTTCGTTCAGTTTCACCCTACGGCCCTCTACAACCCGGCGGGGGAGAACCCTTCTTTCCTGGTCTCCGAGGCGGTGCGCGGCTTCGGGGGTATCCTGAAAACCAGGGATGGGGAGGAGTTCATGGATAAATACGACCCCCGGAAGTCACTGGCGCCCCGGGATATCGTAGCGCGGGCCATAGACAGTGAAATGAAACAGCGGGGTGAGGATTGCATGTTCCTCGATTGCCGCCACCTCGATGAGGCGGCCTTCCGCGGCCACTTTCCAACCATCTACGACAAGTGCCTCAGCATTGGGGTAGACCCCATGAAAGACATGATCCCTATCGTTCCGGCCTGTCATTATATGTGCGGAGGGGTTAAAGTAGACGAATGGGGCCGCAGTTCCATCCGGCGTTTATATGCCTGTGGGGAATGCACCTGCACCGGCCTGCACGGGGCCAACCGCCTGGCATCCAACTCGCTGCTGGAAGCGCTGGTCTTTGCCCACCGGATCAGCCGTGACGCCCTGCCCCTGATAGACAGTTTTGAGCACAAGGCCGGCATTCCCGACTGGAACGCCAGCGGCACTACCCACCCCAAAGAGATGGTGCTCATCACCCAGAGCCTCAAGGAGCTGAAGGAGGTGATGAGCAGCTATGTCGGCATCGTCCGCTCTGACGTTCGCCTGCAACGCGCGCTGGACCGCCTCAGCCTCCTTTACCGGGAGACGGAAGAACTGTATCATACCACTACCATCTCTCCGCAGTTGTGCGAATTGCGAAACCTGATCACGATCGCTTATCTGATCAGCCGGGCGGCGTCCATGCGGCGGGAAAGCCGGGGACTGCACTTCACGACCGACTATCCGGAAAAGCTGGGCTTTGTGCAGCGGTCCGTTTTGTAGTTGATTAAGTTCAATGGTTTATCAGGTTGATTGAGTGGGCTTTCGCCTGTTTCCACCACCCCAATCACCCAATTTTACCCGGCTGAGCCTCAGCGAAGACGGGCAACCCAATCAACCAATCAACCCATCCCCCCACTCCCGAAATAACACTCCAGTGCTTTCAGAAAATGGGGTTTTCTGCTATTGGAGACGCTTACGCTTTTGCCATTTTCCATGACGACGTAGCCTCCTTTGCCGCGGATGTACTTTTCCAGGTGGTCCAGGTTGATGGTATAGGAGCGGTGTATGCGGAAGAATTGGGGGTGGCCGGCCAGCATCTTTTCGGTATAGCGCAGGGTTTTGCATACCAGGACCTGGGAGCCGTCGGCGAACTGCAGGGAGGTGTAGTTACCTTCCGCTTCCAGCATGACGACCTCTTCCACCTTTTTGAAAATATACCCTTCAATAGTAGGGAGGGCCACTTTGCGGCCGGGGTAGGCATTTGGTTTCCTTCCGGTGTGCATGGGCCGCAGCGGAGTGGTATCAGAAGAGAAGGTGATCATTTTCATAGCCGATAATAGTTTTAGCGGTGAACTTATTCCTGGTATAATATTAGGTGTATTTATCTATGGCAGCAATTCAATTGTGCTTCATTTGTCAGGTTCCAGAATTTTGTATATTGTGGCAAATTCAGGCTACTCCCCCGGCTGTACGGTAAGTAATATGAACGAACAGGCAATTATTTAAAACGATGCCAAAGACACCTTCCAATAAACTGTTCAACCTGGTTAAATCACTCTCCGGCTCCGAGAAGCGGTATTTCAAGATATTCGTGAACGGGCAGGGTGACAAAGACAATAAGTACCTGCAATTGTTTGATGCTATAGACGAACAGGAAGCATTCGACGATGAAGCGCTGATGAGCATTGTCTACGGAGGCGAACCGGTGCAAAGCCGCAAGTACTCGGAATTGAAAGCCTATCTGTATGGCCTGATCCTGAAGAGCCTGCAGGCCTATGATGAAAAATCCTCTGTCGGGCATCGCCTCAAGAGCATGCTTCAGGGGGTGCGCGTGCTGTTCCGCCGTTCGTTGTTTGATGACTGTAAGGACCACCTGGCAAAGGCCAGGAAGCTGGCCTACCGGTACGAGCAATTCAATGCGGCCCTGGAAGCTCTGGAGTGGGAAAAGAAGATCGCTTATGCCGAGACGGATATAGATTTTCTCGATAAAGAACTGGGCCGGATTGCCGGGGAAGAGAAGGAGGTGCAGGGCCAGTTGGGTGTGATCTCGGCGTACCGGAACATCTTTTTAACCATGTTGGTCAGCATCCGGAAGCACACGGTTATCCGGCGGGAGGAGCAGAAGCGGGTATTGAGTGAGGCCATGAGGTCCCCTTTGCTTCAGGACTATACCCTGGCCAGTTCGCACACCGCCCGGGTGATCTATCACCGCATCTACTCCCTTTACTATTTTGCATCCTCCGACCAGCAGGGGTTCTACCGTAAAAACCAGGAGCTCATCGCCCTGATGGAATCGGAGCCGCACATGCTGCAGGAGGATGTTTCGGAATACATCTCTGCCCTGAGCAACCTCATACGCAGTTGCGGCGAAATGGGGTTGCTGGAGGAGATGGAAGAGAACCTGGAAAAGCTCTACCGCGTCGCCCCCAGAAGCCTGGACGACGAGCTTAAGGTGCACCGGCAATACTATCAGGCGAAGTTGTCCCTCTGCATGCTCAAAGGCGCTTTTGAGGAGGGGGCGCGCATTCTCAACCGGCATTTGAAAGAGCGCAGGCGCTTCGAGCAGAGCCTGTTCGAGAGCCATACCTTTTATTACATATACTTTTACATCACCTTTGGAGCCGGCGAGTACAGCCGGGCCCTGGACTTCCTCAATCAGTGGCTGAGCCTGCCCAGCACGGTGGAGCGGCAAGACCTGCAGAGCCTGTCCCGCATACTCAACCTGATGGTGCACTATGAACTGGGGAATTTCGAACTGCTGGAGTCGCTGATCCGTTCGACTTACCGTTTTCTCAAAAAGAGGAACGAGCTGGATGATATGGAGCGCAAGACGATCAGCCTCATAAAAAAACTGGTGGAGGCGCCCTCAAAAAAAATGCTGAAAGAGGATTTCAAAAGCTTCAGAGAGCAGTTTGAAGGCCTCTCCCAGCAAGCGGGAACGCCCAGGCTGTATACCAATGCCGTGGTAGCCTGGTTCGAAAGCAAGATCGAGGGGAGGAGTTTCCCGGAGATCATCCAGGAGGAATTCAGGCGGCAGTTCCAGAAAGCTTAGCGCCCCCGGGTATCCTTGTCGTTATCATTCCTGCCTCCGTTCTGGTTGTTCCGGATGTCAATGCTTTCCCAGATATAGGAACCGACATAGCCGGCGCCGGAGGGGCCGTACTTGTAGCCTCCTTTTACTTCTTTCTGGGCCTGCTTATCCAGTTTGACGCGCTCATACTGGTCCATTGTGCGTTTTTTTCTAGCCATAACACTTCCTTTTTTTAAAAAAAATAAAATGGGCAACATAAATATACCCCGGCATAAACTATTCGGACAAACCTAAAAATGATAAAAGTCAGTTTTCTGATGTAGGGCGTAATTAGAGGGAGGTACTGCAATTCCTGCAATTTACAGTATTTTCCTTTAAGGGGCAAAGCCGGAAGGCCCGAGGATGTGGTTCTGTCTTTAGGAAAACATTTCACAGTTGCGATCCCGATCTGCGCTCCATGTGGCTATAGCCCGTCGATGGCCTGCCAGGCCAGTTCGGCTTCAAACCCACGGCTGAGGGCGTAACGGGCGAGTTTGTTCTTCCGCCGGTACGGGTCCTCCTCTTTCAGGCTGCCGGCCTTTTTCGACAGTAAGGCCTTCAGTACGGCACGGTACTCTTTTTCTTCGATCTCCTCCATGGCCTTCCGGATGCAGTAGCCGGAAATATTGCGCTTTTTCAGTTCCTGCCGTATCCGGTTGCGCCCCCATTGTTTGATGCGGAATTTGCCGCGGGCGAAGGATCGGGCGAAACGCTCTTCATTGAGGAAGTTTTCCTCGATGAGCTGCACCATGATCTCCTCGAGCCAGTCGCCATAAACACCCATGTCCAGCAACTTGCTGCGCACCTCCTGGTGGCAGCGCTCCTGATAGGCGCAGTACCGTTGCATCTTTGCCAGCGCTTCTTCTTTAGATACCCAATCCCCCATTCATGTATGAAATTTTGATGTTTGGTTTTATTAAATGTTCCTTTTTCCGATTTTTCCAGTCAAAATAGGAAATCCTCAAAATTTTTATCAAAACAAAACACACACTATTATGGATTTTGTAGTTGTCCTCGAACAGGTGCAATCCTTTATTGTCGCCTATGGGTTTAAAATCATCGGCGCCATCCTAACCCTGGTCATTGGTTTCTGGGTGATCGGATGGGTCACCCGAGTGGTGAATAACGCCATGGAAAAGCGGGGGTTCGACGCCACCATCCGCCCCTTTCTGGGTTCGCTCATCAGTGTCGGCCTGAAGATACTGCTGCTGCTGAGCGTCGCCAGCATGTTTGGTATTGAAACGACGTCTTTCGTCGCTATTTTCGGTGCGCTGGCCTTCGCCATCGGCCTGGCCCTGCAGGGAAGCCTCGGCCACTTTGCCAGCGGGGTTTTGTTGCTCGTTTTTAAGCCCTATAAAGTTGGCGACCTGGTGTCGATCGGCGGCGGAAATACGGGCACGGTCGAAGGCATACAGGTATTCAATACGGTGTTGCAAACGTTGGACAACAAGCGCATCTTCGTGCCCAACGGCGTGGTCACCAGCAATGTCATCACCAACATTTCGGGGCAGGGTATTATCGGGGTGGAACTCACCTTCGGCATCAGTTATGGCGACAGCATCGACAAGGCCCGCGAGGCCATCCTTAAAGTTGGCAAAGAATGCCCCTGGATCCTCGATGACCCGGCGCAGGCCGTGGTCGTGGCTTCCTGGGGCGACAGCTCGGTCAACCTGGCCAGCCGCCCATTCTGCAAAAGCGAGCACTACTGGGATACCCTCTTTTACATGCACGAAAATGTGAAGAAGGAGTTTGACAAAGTAGGCATCAGCATTCCTTTCCCGCAGATGGATGTGCACCTGGACAAGCTGAATTAATCTTGCAGGATCATTCGCGAACCAGCTTTCTCGATGGAAGCATCCTGGTTGGCGAATGATCCTCCCCCTGGCCTTCCGGCGGCCCGCTTCTCCTTTCCTCCCCGACAGGGCTGCTCCTTTCTGCTGAATTTCACCCTCTCTTATCGAACATATTCCGGTTTTTGCCTCTTGTAAATAATGTGGTTTCACAGCCGCCGCTCCAGAAGTTGAACAATCTGCAAAGCAAAATCAATAAAAATATTTATGGATCTTAATGCAATCTTAGAACAAGTACAAGGCTTCCTGGCAAAGTACGCCCTAGACGCTATTGGCGCAATACTGACGCTGATCATTGGTTTTTGGGTCATCGGGTGGATCACCCGCATGGTAAAAGGGGCCATGGAAAAAAGGGGGATTGAAGTATCCCTGCGCCAGTTTCTGGCCTCCATTGTGAACATCGGCCTGAAGGTGCTCTTGCTGTTGAGTGTGGCCAGCATGTTCGGTATGGAAGTGACTTCCTTTATCGCCATCTTCAGCGCCCTGGCCTTTGCAGTGGGCCTGGCCCTGCAGGGCAACCTCGCCAACTTCGCCAGCGGCGTGCTCATCCTGATCTTCAAATTCTATAAGGTGGGCGACTTCATCGAGGCGCAGGGCCATGCCGGCACGGTCAAAGAGATACAGATCTTCCACACCGTCCTCCAACTGCTGGACAACAGCCTGGTCATCATCCCCAACGGGCAGGTCACCAGCGGCCCCATCCGCAACTATACCATTGAAGGCTACCGCCGCCACGACGCCACCGTCGGCATCGGCTATGACGACGATATCGATAAAGCCAAGGGCGTTATCGAAGAGGTGTTGAAGGCAACGCCCAACGTAGAATTGGATATGGGGTATGACATCTTCGTCAAAGAACTGGCCGACAGCTCCGTCAACTTTTCCGTCCGCTTCATGGCCACCAATGAAAACTTCTGGCCCGCCTACCGCCACTTCATCGAGCAGATCAAGAAGGAGTTCGACCGCAACGACATCGGCATTCCTTACCCGCAGATGGACGTGCATCTGGATAAGGGATAGAAGGCCACCCGTCTAACGTTGGACACTATTGATAGCCAAGATGTTGCGGAACGTCCCAAGCCATTCCGAATTCCGAATTCCGATTTCCGACTTTGTCCAACGCTAGAATGGTAGCCGTCTAACGTTGGACACTATTGATAGCCAAGATGTTGCGGAACGTCCCAAGCCATTCCGAATTCCGAATTCCGATTTCCGACTTTGTCCAACGCTAGACTGGTGGCCGGGATAGAAGTTTACAGGGCTGGTTGCCAGATGACACCCTTTCGCCTTCAAACACCAATGGTATAAGCTATGGTTCGGTGAGCAGGCGAAAGGATGTCACCTGGAGCACCGCTAAACACATACTGTCCAAAGTCCGGTTAATTCATGGTTAAATGGAAAACTTCCCTCACTCCACCCGGATACTCTCCACCGGATCGGCCATCGCCGCTCTTACCGAATGCCAGCCGGCGGCCAGCAGGGCGATTGCCAGCGCGGCCAGCCCTGCCAGCAAAAGGAGTAGCGGATTGAAGTCAACCCTATAGGCGAAACCCTGCAGCCATTGCCGCATCAGCCAGTAGGCGGCGGGCCAGGC
>JAGFJE010000069.1 GCA_024103175.1 Phaeodactylibacter sp. | reverse complement strand
GGCCGTGGCCGAGCCGTCGCTTCCGGCGGCGCAGCCGGGGCCGGCGCCGGTAACGTCAGACGTCAGGGGAGGCGGGGCGCCGACCGTGCCGGAGGCGGAAGCGGAACAACCGCCGGAATCCGTCACTGTAACGGTGTATGTGCCGACAGGCAGGCCGGTTTGGCCAGCGCTAGTGGCGCCGTTGCTCCAGGCATAGGTGTAAGGCGGGTTACCTCCTGTGGCCATGGCCAGTACCTCTCCATCGTCGCTATCCGGGCAGGTAAGGCTCTCGGTGTCTACCGATACACCGAGGGGGTTGGGGGCGACGGTTATACAATTGACCACTCCGCAAAGGTTCTGGTCGGTCATGGTGACGCAATAGGTGTCGGCGCCGGGAACGGTGATCACGGAGCCGCTGGCGCCGGTAGTCCAGGAATAGGAATAGGGCGGGTTGCCCCCGTTGCCGGTTGCGGTTATGAGAAACGGAACCTGGCAGGTGTTGGCCGACAGGCTTACCGATACTACCGTAGGCTCGGCGACCGTGGTGCTTTCGCTTACCGAAGCGCCCGTGCCGTCCGTTACCGTAACGGAGTAATTCCCTGCGGTAATGTTGCTCAGGGTGTTGCCGGTTGCGCCGGTACTCCATGTATAAGTGAACGGAGCGGCGCCTCCACTGACACTGGCCATTATACTACCGGTGGGCAGGCCGAAACAATTGGGTGCTGTAACAGTGAGGTTGACGGTGAACTGAGCGTTCGCTATCTGTATCAGGAAAGCGAAAAGTAGCAGCAGTAACCATCGGTTGCTTGGAGGCTGAGGCTTCCAGGTAAAGCGGTGACACGCTTTGGAACGTAGATCTCTACACATCTGGATGTATAATTTGTTAGCTGAATAAATATATGCTTCTGTAAACCTGTACGATGGAATATTACCATTAGGTTCAGCATTAGCTCAACAAAAAATATTTCCTGGAAACCGAAGTGAAATGAACCCTCAATACACAATGAGAAGGCTTCTTCTAAGGAAGTTGAACCGGCAAAGAATCTAACCTGTGGGGATGGATGAGGATGTGTTTAATTCCGGGTAAAAGCTTACTCTTAATGCAAAGAAACAAATTTTACTTTAAAGGATCAATTATTGCTTACTGATTTTTGCAGGAAAGGAAAAAAAAAGTCGCATCACAAGAAAATGTGATACGACCTACTACTAACAAATTATAATCCCATGAACATGAATGTCTTGCTGGTGGGGCGGCTGGAGCTTTTTCCGCCTGCCCTGAGCCTGCCGGTTACAGCTTGCTCTATACTAACTTTAAACGGGCCGCCTTTATTATTCAGGTTATGGAAAAACTGATATCGGCGATCTGTTTAGTACGTAAACACCACAAATAGGGCATTTAGTTTTAGTTGACGTAAAAATAATAGTTTTATAACACATATTCTAGGGGTAGGTGTGGTTTTCTTGCATTTGGGGCCAATAAACCGGCTTCGTGGCATAAAACCATAGCCATTGGCCATGCCGATTGAGGCGATCAATCCAGCCAAAATGTGAAGAAACGTAAGTTTTTCGTGGTATCCTGTGACTTCTTGCCTTGGTGGCGGTCTAAAGAGGAAATCGCTAAAAAAAATAAGTCGCATCACCTGGTTCGGTAATACGACTTATCGTAATTATAATCCCATGAACATGTACGAAAAACTAGCTCAAAAGCTAGCAGAAAAAGAGAGAAAAATAATATCTTTATATCTTATACCTCGAAGAGAGGAAGATGTTTTCGATGTCAATCCTGGGTTGGCATTGGAATTTGTCTTATAGCAAGTCAGATCGTTTATCCCAATAAAACCTGACTTGCTATTTGACAAACTTAAATCCCATGTAAATTATCCCAATTTTGTGCGCCGGTTCGTTTACCGGCTTTATCTTCGTTTGACATTACAAACATCTTAATAATACAAGGGGAAAACAAGGACAAAAATAGCCTTTTGTGAAAAAATAATTTAGGAAAAAGAGTTCGAGTCCTTTATAAATAGGTGTTTTGGCGTCTAATTCGTGAAAAAAAGATATAAAAAAGACGGAAAAAAACGGGAAAAAAAGTTGAAAAAAATCTATGTCTGCCCCTTGACAGGGCAAAAAAAGCTCCCGCAGGCTGATGCTGCGGGAGCTTTTTTTTCGGGCGGGCTGCCTTCAGGCGGCCCGTAGTAAGAGAAAGGGGAAGGCGCCCAACACTGCCCTCATCTTTTCTTACCCGATTCAACAGAAGGTTTACCCGGGCCCAAATCAGTCTCCGGCCGGCCCCTAAAAAGGAGAATGGAAATCCGGGTTATTGACAAAAGAAGTATCCGTCAGCATGTTGAGGAAAGCGATGAGGTCCTGCTTTTGTTGTTCGGTCAGGGTAAAGGGCTGTATGTTGGCGTCCTCATTCGATACACCATGGCCCCCGGAAGCATAATGGTCGAGCACTTCTCCCAGGGTATTGAACCGCCCGTCGTGCATATAGGGCGCCGTCAGAGCGATATTGCGCAGGGTAGGGGCGCGGAACTTGCCGTTATCGTAGAGGTTGCCGGTGACTTCCCCCAGGCCGTAATCGGCAAAGTCGCTGAGAGTAGCGACCGAGTCGATGCCGTTGTTGAAATAGTTGTTCTCTGTAAACAGGGCGCTGCCGTGGCAGTGCGAGCAGCCCGGGTGGTCCAGGCTGTTGTTGGCGAATTCGACGAAGAACAGGTCTCGCCCGCGCTGTTCCGAATCGGTGGGCCAGCCCACCTGCTCCCATACGATCTTGTCGAAGCGCGACTGGTAGCTGACCAGGGTGCGCTCGAACTGGGCGATGGCCTTCACCGCCAGCTCTTTGCTGATCTCGCTTTTCTTTTCGATGCCGAATGCCTGGCGGAACATAGCGGGGTAATCCTTGTGGCGCCTGAATTTCTCTATCACGTTTTCCCAGGTTTCATTGAGTTCGGTATGGTCTTCTATCGGCAGCAGGGCCTGCTCCTCGAGGGTGGCGGAGCGGCCGTCCCAGAAGAAGCCTTTGTTGTTGAACGCCATGTTGACGATGGGCATGGAGGACCGCCGCCCTTCGATGCCCAGAACGCCGGTGCTCACCTTGAGCCCGTCGGTGAAGCTGAGCTGCGGGTTATGGCAGGACGCGCACGACTGGGTGCTGTCGCTGGACAGGATGGGATCGAAGAACAGGCGCCGGCCCAGGGCGATGCCTTCCACGGTCATGGGGTTGTCCGGAGGAATGATGGGATTGGGAAACCATTCCGGGACTTCCAGTTCGTAAGGTTGCGGGTTGTAGGTAGCATCGATGAGATCATCATCCACGCAGGGGTCGCATTCTACGATGGGCCCATCGTCCTGGCAGGCGGTGACGGCCAGCAGGATAGTGAGAAGGGTGGCGGCAAGCAGTTTAATTTTCATGGCAAAATATTTTATCGTCCCGGTTAAAATGGGTTGCGAAACTCCGGATTGTTAACAAATGTACTGTCGGTCAGGGTTTCGAGGAAAGCCTTCAGGGCCAGCTTATCTGTGTCAGACAAGTGTAATTTTCTGATCTTGGGGTCAACGTTCTCGCTGTAATGGCCGCCCTGGTTGTAATGTTCGATCACTTCCTCCAGGGTGGCGAAGCGGCCGTCGTGCATGTAGGGGGCGGTCAGCGCCACATTGCGCAGGCTGGGCACGCGGAAGCGGCCGTTGTCAAAATACTGCCCGGTGGCCTCGCCCCGGCCTTTGTCCCGGAAATCAGCCAGGGCCGGCGCTTCGGTTATGCCGTTGTTCATATACGTCTGGTCGGTGAACAGGGGAGGGGTGTGGCAATGGCCGCATTCTCCCTCCGGCAGTTCCTCCGAGGTGTCGAAAAAAATATGTTGGCCTCTCTCCTCCATTTCGGTGAAGGTGGCTTCCCCCCGTTTCACCCGGTCGTACTTCGATCCGGCGCTGATGAGGGTTCTTTCGAATTGCGCCAGCGCCTTGGCCGCCAGCCGGCGGGTGATCTGTGAAGTATCGGTGGTTTCGAAAGCGGCGGCAAACCAGGCGGGGTAGGAGGGGTGGCGCCGCAGCGACCGCTCCACTTCCGCCCAGTCGTGCCCCATCTCATTGGGGTCTTCTACGGGGAGGAGCGCCTGCTCTTCGAGAGTGGCCGAACGGCCGTCCCAGAACAGGCCCCGGTACTGATAGGCGGCATTGGCAAGCGACTGGGCATTGCGGCGCCCGGGGCGCTCGTTGACGCCTGTGGCAATCGATTTCCCATCCGTAAAGGCCCGTTCGGGCAGGTGGCAGGACGCGCAGGACCGGCTGCTGTCCGCCGACAGGATGGGGTCGTAGAACAGGCGGCGGCCCAGCTCCACGCCCGCTACCGTCATAGGGTTGTCTTCGGGCAGGTTGGGGGTGGAATACTGGGCGGGCAGGGCCAGCAGGTAGGGCTCGCCGGCGGGGGGGATAGCCGTTTCGCCGCCCGAGCAACTGAAGAGGCTGAAGGCAAGCCCCGATAATATGATGTGTGGCCTGAAGATAAAATTCCGTTTTTTAACTCCGTAACCTGCACGTTGCCTGGATTTGTGTACGGAGTGTACTGCGTGAAAGGGCACTCGTTTCATTCCAGTTCTACCGCTTCGGCTACGTGGTCGGCCAGGAAGGTAGCCGATGGCGATTCGTTGCTGTGGCTCTGCGTCACCTGCCGGAAGTCGAGGTACTCGCCGGTATTCTGGTCGACGAGCATCTTCTGCAGGTCGATGTTGAACTGCAGCGTCAGCTCTTTTTCGTCTTCGATGGCAATCGGCTTGTCGAAGGACAGCTGCCGGTAGTTGCCGTTGCCGCCGACGTGGAAGGTGAGCTTGTCGGAAAACTCGCCGTTGGGCTCCAGGTCGGCGTTGCCTTCAAACTTGAAGAAAATGTAGCTGCTGGCGGCCTCCCAGTAGTTTTCGGAAAGGGGGTGCCCCAGCGGATAATCCGGGGGAATGGTGGCGTTGAGTTCGGGCGTCAACCCGAATCCGAATTCTATGCCGGTATAATTGCCGGGAGGGGCAACCAGCGTGCCGCTGCTTTTGCCTGCCAGGGCCTGCTCATCAGTGTAGACATCGCCAAAGGAAATGAGCCCCACGTCCATTACGGGCACCCGCTCATCCTCCCGCAGCAGGTTCACTTCCGAGAGGTAGAACTGGAAGAGCTGCATTTTGATGGCCATATTGTCTTCATAGGCATATTCGCGTTCGAACATCACCAGGGGGTCCTGCCCGTACGAAGCTTTGAAGTTCAGGCTCACCTCTCCGGCCAGGGGGATCAGGTGTAAAACCGCTTCATCGTCTTCCTTGGGCGCCCCGCTTGCGTTATTCGGGGTAGAATCCGGGTCGGGCTGGTTGCTGGCCGTCACCTGGGCGCTATGGGTAAATCCGATGTCACCCCCGGGCTTTCCGGCTACGGCGGTGAAAGAAAGGGTGATCGTCTCCTCCGGTTGGATGCTGAGGCCGGCCCAGCGGATAACGGGAGGAGCGGTGAATACGCCGCCGGCGTTGATGTCGCCCACCTGCGTAAAACCTTCAGGCACGGTATTTTCGACAGTTACCCCATCAGCGGCCAGCGGCCCCCGGTTGAACAGCTTGGCCTGAAAAGTGACCACATCACCGATGTTCGGTTTTTCAGTTATGGGTTCGAAGGATAGCTCCAGGTCGGCCCTGCCCGGCTGCCCCTCATCATCGGTATTATTGCATCCGCCGAAAAGCAGGGCGGCGGCCAGAGGGATCATGAAGAATAAATGCTTCATAGATGAATTCATTTAGATTAGGAATGATGATATCAGGGCAGAAGGTGTGTGTTTTACTCTGAGCGGAAATACGGTAGAGGCTTGTGGAAATAAGAAAGGGCTGTGTGCCAAAGTATTTCCCTTCCGGCCTCTATCGGGCTTTCAACTTACTGGCTCTGCAGCACTGCCGCAACCACAGAAAAGGATTCTGCCAGATTTGCGACAATTTTCTCCTTGAGCTGCTCCGGGCTGTCTTGCCGGGCGTTGATGGCGCCAAACCAGCGGCTGTAATCCACCTGCAGGGTCAGCAGGAGGTGGAACCCCCGGCTTTTCTCAAGGCTCACCGGTAAGCGCACCTCCCTCAGGTATTCCGGCGTTCCGATCCGGAGGGTTACCGGAATGGTATCAGCAGCGGTGGTGTCGCGGAACAGCTCTATGTATTCAAACACATAACCCGAATCCTGGTTGAAGTACAGGCTGCTGTCCACCAGGCTTAGCGGGTGGCCGCTGGGAAAGGATGCCGGGTCGGCGACATTGGCTACCCCTTCCACGCCTACGGCAAACCGGACCTCCTGCAGGGTTCCGGATTCTTTCAGGGTTCCGATCGTGTAATTTTGGGTGACGCGCGGGCTGATCAGGGAAAAATTATCTTCTATGGTGCGTGTGAGGCTCGTTCCATCGGGTTGCGGTATTTCCACCTCGATGGTTTCATCCATTTCCTTTTCCTGGCCGTTGGTGTAAATGAGATGGAAGTTGGATATATAAAAACGAACATTATTCAGGCGGAAAGGGTTGCCCTGGGCGTCGAAGTAAACGGAATCCACCAGGCGGAAGGCGTACAGGGTATCGTCTTTGCGGTAGCGGTGCTGTACCGCCAGGCGCACTTTGGGGTACGTGCATTCTTCGCTGTTGTTTTTATCCGCTTCGAGGTTGTAATTGACCGCTTCCACGTCCAGGCAGCCTTCCACCGGCTCGTAACAGGCGGGCATACCCATGGTTATCAGGGTAAGAAAAAGGCTACTTCTGATTATTCCGCTCATATTCCTTGACCAGCTTTTTGACGACCTGCTTTACCTGGGAAGAAAACTCCTTGTTGAGTATCCAGTTGTAGTACTGCTTGTCCCGCGAAAGGGTGGCGGCGACGGGTTTCCCGTTGTATTTCCCGAAATTGAAGACGATCTCGCCGTTGGTGTCGTACTTCATCTTCTGGGTCGCATCCACAAAACGCATATCGTTGGTAAAATCGTGCAGGGCCTGTACATCTTTAATGATGGGAGCGGTGGTTTTGTTGCCGTCGTCATCGATGTGGTCGACACCGCGGTAGCGCTCCAGTTGGCCCTGGAAGACGGCGACGGTGGCTTTTACGTCGGCCAGAGCGTCATGGGCGTCTTCCATGTCTTCATCGCAGTAGAACTTGAGGGCGGCCTTGAGGGTGCGGGGTTCCATCTTGTAAAAGATGCGCTGCACGTCGATGGTGCGGCGGCGGGAAAGGTCGAGTTCCAGGCCGACGCGGGCGAACTCTTCCATCAGCATGGGGATGTCGAAGCGGTTGGAATTGTAACCGGCCAGGTCGGCGTTGCCGATAAACTCCAGGAGCCTTTCCGCCACTTGCTGGAAGGTGGGCTTGTTGGCCACGTCTTTGGGCGTAATGCCGTGTACCTGCATGGCCTCTTCGGAAATGGGGATGCCGGGGTTGATGAGCATGGATAATTCCTCGGGCTCGCGGCCGTCCTTGAAATACTTGATCATGGCGATCTGTAGGATGCGGTCGCGGATGACGTTCAGGCCGGTAGCTTCGAGGTCGAGAAAGATCAGGTCGCGGTCGAGCTTGAAATCCATTAACATGTTTTTATCAGTGTGGGCAAACTTGCCGGGTAAATTTATTGTTTATCACCCTCATTTTCAAATAATGGCCGCAGGCCTTCGGTATAGCGCACGCCCAATGTGCCATCTTCCTGGTTGAAGAGGAAGTATCCTTCGACATCGGGCAGGCGGCTGGCCAGGGCAAAGGCGCGCTCCAGCCCCATGGCCATGAAGGCGGTGGCGTAGGCGTCGGCCGTCATGCAATCGGGGGCGAAAACGGAAGCGCTCAGCAGGATACTCCGCTCCGGGAAACCGGTGAAGGGGCTGATGGTGTGGCTGTATTTCTGGCCATTGGCCTCGTAGAAGTTGCGGTAATTGCCCGAAGTTGCCAGCGCCAGGTTGTGGAGAGGGACGGCCGTTTGTATGTCCTGCGCGCCGGCTTCCTCCCGGGGCACATTGATACCGATCTTCCAGTCGCCCCCACGGGGGCTCTGCCCGCGGGCAGCCACTTCTCCGCCGATCTCCACCATGTAATGGCCTATGCCCTTTGATGTCAGCAAGCCGGCAACCGCATCGACGCCGTATCCTTTGGCCAGGGCGCTAAAATCAAGCTGTACGCCCGGGGCGGCTTTCACCAGCAGGCTGTCCTGGCCCTTTATGGCCAGGGTGACTTTTTCGAAGCCTACGAATTCCATCAGGGAATCGACCGCCATGCTGTCCACCTCTCCCACTACCTTTTTCGGTGTGTATCCAAACCCCCAGTAGTTGACCAACGGCATGATCGTCGGGTCGAAATACCCTTCCGAGGCTTCGTATACTTCCCCGGCCTTGAAATAATTCGCCAGAAAATGGTGGTTGGAGTAGCCCTCTGTTGCTTCGGTGCGCGGGTCATAACTCAGGTTGAGGGTACTGTCCGCCTGGTTGAAACGGGAAATGGTGGATTGCCCGATGTAGGTGGATACCTCCAGGTTAACGATCTCCAGCAGGGAGTCAATACTCTGCTGATAATCCCGCTGCTGCCCGTCACTGTAAGTGATATGGTAGGTGGTGCCCATGGTCCTGCCTTCCAGCTTGATGTAGTTGGCGGAGGGCGGTTGATCACCCGAAGAGCAGCCGAGGAGAAGGAGGAGAATTATTAAGTAGACGAGGTTTCTTTGCATTGGAATGAAATTGACTTAGCCGAAGGAGAATGTTCGATTTTTGATTTTTGACGTGTGGCCGTCTTTGCGAGCCGGCTGAAATTTTTGATTTATGATGTCTGGCGCCCAGTGGCTCAGAGGGGCTCACATCGCAAATCAAACATCGCAAATCAAACATCGCAAATCAAACATCAAACATCAAACATCAAAAATCAAAAATCAAAAATCAACCCCTGTTTCTCACCTGCGCATCCAGCGAGTACCAGCCCGCCCCGGTGAATTGCAGGGAAAGGAAGGCCGTCAGGAAGAGCAGCGCCTTTTCCACCTGCCCGAACCCTTCGCCCAGGTTGGTGGAGATGGCCACCATCATGGTGATCACCAGCGGGACGGTAGCCCAGCGCGTGAACAGCCCCAAAATCACCAATAGGGCGCAGCCCACTTCGGCAAAGGCCGCCAGGCCAAGGGATATCTCCGGCCCCAACCCCATGAAATTGTAAAATTTGATGGGCTCATCGCCCAGCAGGCGCATCAGCTTGCCCCAGCCGTGGCCGTAGATCATGGCGCCGCCGAAGGTGAGGCGCAGGAGTAATAAGGCAATGTCGTTTTGTCTCGATGTGGGCATAAATCTGTTTTTTCCTTTTTTATCCTCTAACAAGAATAGAGGGGCAAAGTTAAAGCGGCTCAATTGATTTCCAGGATAGAAATACAGATAAATACTTTTTTATCACTACTTCGGTGCAGTTTGGCGCCTGCCAATTGGTTATTTTTGAGTATGTCACTTTTTTGCTATCGACTTTTTGCAATCCTCTTTCTTTTCGGCTCGCCGGCTTTTTTCAGCTTGTTGTTCAGCCAGCCGGAGCCGTACCAGCATCGTCTTTTTACCATGGAGGACGGCCTGTCTCAAATGAAGATCACCTCACTGCACGCCGACTCCCGGGGGTATCTATGGGTGGGCACCCGCAACGGCCTGAATGTCTTCAACGGACAGGCATTCCGTCAGTATGGTACAGCAGAAGGGCTGGCCCATCAGCGCATTCACGGCATTTCTGAAAACAGCCGGGGAGAGGCCGTTATTTTCACCTACGATGGGATCAGCCTGTTCGATGGAGCCAGGTTCCGGAATTTCCGGAAACCTTTTATTTATGTGGTGTATGATTTTTTTGTGGATGATGAGGACAACTGCTGGATCTTCGAGGTCAATACCGGCACTATTTATTGCTTCAGCGATGGTATTTATCACTCTGTGCTGGAGGGAATGGCTCTTCCGGGTATTCCAAAGCAAATGTACTATGAGCCGGAGGCAGGCCATTTTTATCTGCACTTTGACGATGGCGGGATATACCGCCTGCTGCTGACAACAAGCGGTACCCGCCTGGAGCGGTGCGCAGCTGTAGAGAGGGGGCAAGAGCTTATCAGGGGCAGTTTATCGCGGCGGCCAATGGTATGCGGGGCTACGGCGAAAGACAGCCTCGTGCTTTATGTCCTTGAAAATGGGCGGCTCCGGCGGTCGTTGGAAGGTTTCTTTGGCGGCCCGGTTCCGAAGGTGCGCCACCTGAATGATGATGGGGCCTGGTTGAACTACCGGGGCTGGTTCCTGCCCCCCGGCGGGTTGAAGGCGGCGCGTAGCTTTGTCAACGTCAATGATGTCGTTCAGGACGCGCAGGGCCAGCTCTGGCTGGGGTCGGAAAACGGGCTGGTTCACTTGTACGGCCCGGCCTTTCAGGAGTTCTCACCGGAGCCTTATCCTTATATTTGGTCGGTGGTTGAAGACAGAGAAGGGGCGCTTTGGTTTTCGTCTTACGGGAAAGGCCTGTTCCGTTACACGGCGGGCCAATGGCCGCCAAAATCTGTGGATTTTGGCGGGCAGGTGGGGCCGGAGTTCCTCGCGGCTTCGACAATGGACGGCCAGGGGCATCTCTATTTCGGAAATATCGGAGGGTTGCTGAAATACGATGGGGGGGATTTCCGGAAAATTTCGGGCCATGCCATTTTTTCCCTTGCCTATGATGCGGAACGCCGCCAGGTGGTGGCCGGCGCTTCCAATGCTATACTGCTCGTGAGTGAGGACGGCAGCCAGGAAGCCATCGCCTATCAGGAGGGGCTGCACGATTCTTACTATGTACAGGCCATCGGCATTGATGAAAAAGGAAATTACTGGCTGGGAAGTTACACCGGCCTGAGCCGCTATGACCCGGAGTCGGGCAATTTTCAAAATTATACGGTAGAGAACGGCCGGCTGCCCGGCGCAGGGGTGTACTGCATCCTTCCCGATTGGAAGGGCCGTATGTGGCTGGGGGGAGAGAATGGCCTACTGGTTTATAACCCCGAAACGGATGCCATCACCCCGGTGCATAGCGTACTGCTGAACAGTATCGTAAAAAGCCTGGCCGTTTTTGATGAGCGGCGCCTGTTGATCGGGGCCAAGGATGGATTGTACTTGTTCGATGCGGAAAGATACCTGCAACGGGGTGAAGCCAGGTTTAAAATATTCAATCACACCAACGGTTACACGGGCATCGAGCCGGGGTTCAACGGTTTTTTCAGAGACTCAAAAGGTTATATCTGGATCGCTTCAGCTACCGATCTGTCCCGGTTGTCTCCTGCTCTGCTGGACACCGGCCGGCATTTTCTCAGGGCCAATGTCATTCGTTTCAATGGTAAGTTGCTGCCCTTTCGGCGCCGGGACAGCATCCTCGAAGTGGAATACGGCCGTGCCGGCGCAACGGCCGAATTTGAGGCGGTGGGCGCAACGCGGCCGCCCGCTGTGCGTTTTCAGTATCGTTTAAACCAGGAGCCCTGGTCTGCCTGGACGGAGGGGAGCATAGCGGTGTTCGAAGGGTTGTCCTCCGGAGATTATCGTTTTCAGGTTCGGGCCGGCCCGGTTGATGGGGCTGTCCCGAAAATGTATCAGGATGAGATTAATTTTGTCATCCGCCTTCCCTTTTACCGGGAAGCCTGGTTTCCGCCGGCGGCTATCGGCCTGGGGCTGGCCGCTTTTGGCCTGAGTGCATTTTTCTTTTTCCGGCAGCGATTGTTGAGCCGCCGGTACGCCCGGCAATTGCAGTCCGTCAATTATCTGCGCGCTCAACTGCTGTTGGCGGAACTGAACCCTCACTTCATTTTCAACGTCCTGGCTTCGGTCCAAAGCAAGATCATTCAAGGAAAGCGGGAAGAAGCCAGCAAATACCTGGTCAGGCTGTCTGGCCTGATCCGCAACTTCCTGGACGCCTCGCATCAGGGGAATAAGGCCGCAGCCCTTGGCCCCGAAAATGAAATTTCCCTGGAAAAAGAGATAGAACTGATCCGGTCTTATGTGGAATTCGAACAACTAAATAGCAACGGCCATTTCGACTTTGAACTGGAGGTAGCGCCGGACATACAACCCAAACTGGTGCGGCTGCCGCCCATGTTGCTGCAACCCTTCGTGGAAAACGCCATCAAGCACGGGCTGCTGCCGGCCCGCCGGAAGGGCTTGTTGTCCATAAAAATTGCTTACCTTTCCAATGAATTGTTTATTGCTATCGAGGATGACGGGGTCGGGTTGGGCCATCGCGCCGGCCCGGCATTCCGGACACACCGCCCGCTGGGATCCCGCATTCTGAAGGAAAGGATACATTTGCTCAACCAGCTCGGGTACAGGATCAGCACCACAACCGAAGCCCGCCAGCCCCACGGAACCCATGTGGCCATTATTATTAAAGAAGAGGATATATGAGCCTTTGCGTCGGTATTGTAGAAGATACATTGGATTATATTGACACCATGCGCCATTTGCTGGGCCGTATCCCCCAGGAAGTGAAAGTCCTGCAGGTGGCCTCAACCCTGGAGGAAGCAAAAAAATTGCTGCAGAACCCGGAGGTGAGCCTGGCATTCCTGGATATTCAACTACAGGAGGGTACGATATTTGAAGTGCTGGATGAACTGCTGCGCAATGGGGAAAAATTGCCCGAGCTGGTGTTTGTCACAGCACACGGCAGCTTTGAATACGCCACCAAGGCCATCCGTTTTGCCTGCCTGGACTTTATCACCAAACCCGTCTCGGAAGAAGCCCTGCAGAGCGCCGTGGAACGTTTTCTGGAAAAGAGAGAAAAACGGATTACGGAAAACCGGCAGGTGCAGTTCCTGCTGGACCTGCTTAAAGGCAATATGAGCGCTCCTACCTCCATTGGCATCGTTCTACCCAAAGGGGTTATTGAATTTATCGAACTGGAACGAGTGGCTTATTTTCAGGCGGATGGCAGCGTTTGCGCGGTCAATTTCGGGGACGGGGAACGCCTGTTGTCCACCCGCCACCTGGGCTATTATACCGACCTGCTGGCCGACAATACCGAATTCGTGCAGATCAGTAAAAACTGCCTGCTGAACATCCATTACCTGAGGCGATATGACCACCGGAATAAAAGCGCTGTTCTGAAAAACGGGGAAGCTTTGGTCGTATCCCACCGTTTTGGCCGGCACCTGCGCAAAATGCTGCTCAACCAGGGGGAGCACTCCTTCTTTGACTATCTGAAGAGGTTGTTGTGATTACGCTGTATGGGCTGTCCAATATTCGGCGGGTAGCCTCAGGAGGCGGCAATAACCAATAACCACACCGGATACACTCATGCTCCAAACCGGCACGCTTATCCTCCATTCTTTACGGTCCTTGTCTTTCTCTTTCTTTTCCCCTTGTGATTGTGCAAATTCCTTACTGCCTGTATAACCTCTGATGATTCCTGTAGATCCTCCTTTCGGTAAAGTAAAAAGCAGAAATCCATGCACTTGAAGAATCCGTCCCTTTTCATTTTAGCCTGGCTATTCCTTTATGGGCCCCTAACCGCTCAAACCCTATCCTCTGTTACGGATACTATCCTGTATTTCCAGGCCACCGCCTTTTCCAACGGCGAGGCTGATGTGAGCAACCCTCATCCCGCAGTGTTCAGCAACGACGGAGCGCGCCTCGTCTTTTCTGTCTTCCGGGACAATGCCGGCAAGGTGTACACTATGAATGCCGATGGCTCCGAACTCCGGCTCATCTACGATTATGCCTCCTATCGCCTGGGCTGCCCCTGCCGCGCTCCATTCGTCGACATCAGCGGCGATGGCTCTACCGTCTGCTGGACGGACGGTACCGGCGAGATATTCATCGCCGATTTTGACGGCGGCAACCGGGTGGTGGCGGCCGACACCATCCCCCACGCCAACCCTAACCTGGTGGATGTCGACCCGATCATCCGCCTGGCGCCGCAGCTGACTTACGATGGTTCCCTTGTTTATTTCCTCAGCAATTCCGGGGGGAAGCCCACGGCGGGCCTGTATACGGTTGGCCGCAACGGCGGCGGGCTCACCCGCCTCTTCTCGGCGGAAGACGTGGCCATGCTCTTGCTGGGCGACCCCGATGCCACGTTCAACATCAACCTCGCGTTCGAATCCGCCCTCGTTTTATCGGATGATGGTTCAACGGGGGCATTTGTGTCACACATTGCCTCTGACAATATTTTTGAGTACGGCCATATCGTCGGCTTTACCGGTGGGGGAGGGTTGGAACTGCTGTCTACCATCGGCCCGCCTTCCAATAACGACGCTCAGCCGATAAGCCTGAGCCTTGACGGCAAGCGCCTGGCCTGGTTGCGGCGCATGCCCGGCACCTCTGATCATCGCCTGGCGGTGATGGACATGGCCACCGGCGCCACCCGTTTTGAAGAACAACCCCTGCACAGCAGCTCCCCCGTGCAGCTGGATTCCGCCGGGCTGATGGCCATGGTGGAAGGGACGGTGAGCAACACCAAATACCCTCTCCTTCTTGAAATTGACAGCAACCGGGTTTTTTCTCCCATCCTGCTGGAACATACTTTCCCGCTCAACTGGTTTGAATCGCGATGGCCCGCCCTTGCGCCTACCGGCACGCGGCTGGCCTTCTACGATGACGACATCATCAGCGATCAGCAGCAACTCTTCCTGGCGGAAGTGAACCCGGATTCTATCCCTGCCGCCTATCCGCTCATCGGACAGGTTGCCGCCTCGCCCGGCTACGTACTCGATGATGGCTCCTCCACGGCTACTTTTACGGTAGGGGCCAGCCCCGGGGCAGAGCCCATTCAGGCCGTTCTGTTCAATACCCTGATCGATGGACTGTACCATTTTCGGGCGTTGGCGGTGGAAGGCCTGGCCTTTGAATATCCTCTCTTCGACGATGGCATGCAGGGAGGCGACCCGGCGGCCGGCGATGGCCTTTATACCCAGAATGAGGTAGTGAAGGACCAGGTGTCCGCGCCGGCGGCGGTGACAGTCCGCTTTTTTGCGCTCGGAGGCCGCTACATCACGGCGGTGGACATGGCGCCCTTTTATATTTCTACGGAACCGATCGTTGGAACGGTTAGGCAGGATGCTGATGCGCCGGCTCTTCGGCTTTATCCGATACCTGCAAAAGACAACCTTCAACTGGAGTTGGGACTTGTCTCACAACAGCAGGTGGAGATCTTCCTGCTGGATACCCGGGGCCGGCGGGTTCAGGAGCTTTTCAATGGTAGCCTGCCTGCCGGCAACCACCGGCTGTCCGCTGCTGTCGGGCATTTGCCTTCCGGGGTTTACTGGTGCGGCCTTCGCTGTGGCGGGAAAGTCCAGGCCATGCGGATGGCTCTGAAATATTAATCACCTCCACCGATACCTCAACCCCGCTTCTCCCCAAAGCTCCTCGTAATTCCTGCTGTTTGTCAGGGCTTCCTGGTATTCCGAACGCCCCAGTTGCAGGCTGAACGACAGGCCGTCGCCGATGAAGTACTCCGCCTGCCCGCTGAACAGGCGGCGGTTGGCTTCGGGGGTGAAGAAAGTCTCCGCGGTGCGGAACTGCCGTGCGCCCGCCGAGATGCTGAGCTTTTTATCCGGGGCCTGGTACCGGAGCCAGAAGCCGTAGCCGTTCTGCCGGTTGAAGTCGGTGGTGTCGTTAGACAGCAACAGAAACTGGTACTCCAATGTCAGTTGGAAACCGGCGGGCAGGCCGCTGTTGAGCCGTAAATGAAGCGCGTCGGTAAAAAAGCTGCCGTTGGGTTTCAGCTCGTCCAGGCGGTTGTTGCGGCTGTAGGAAAGGTTCATGGCCTGGCGGGCTTTGCCGATCAGGAAAGAATGGTGGATGCCCGCTGTCAGGGTTTGTATATTGCGCCTTAGAGTGGCTTCCCGGGAAAGGGCGTCTTCTCCGCGGCGGCGAAAATCGTTGTAAGAAAATATCAGTTGCGGCCAGGCGGGATGGGGGCGCGCTCGCAGGGAACCCTGGAAGTAGCCCGTCTTCTGGGTGAGCGGTTTTTCTTTGGACAGGTTGTTGGTGTAGTAACGGTAATTGGCCGATAAGGTGATGCGTCGCTTCCAAAGATGCATCCAGTCCCCGATTGCCAGCGTCTGCCGGTCGTTGATCAGGAAGGGCGCCCCGTAAGAATAGAACGAGCTGCCGGCCCGCTCGTACTGTATGCTGAGGTGCTGCCGCAACAGGTTGAGCCGCGCATTGGCGAAAACGCTCACCGAAGGTAGTTCCGTATTTTTCAGGGGAGTGGTCGACGCGTTGATCACAATCAGGGGCTCCAACGAGGACGGGTCTACCGGTGGTTCCAACCCGTAAATATTTTCAATATCCGCCGCCGTGACGGCCCCTCCCCGCGTATCGCGGGTAGTGAGGCTGCCGGAGATGCCGAAATCGAGCAGGAACACCTGGTTTTTCGTTCCGGTTTTGTGCCCGAACCCCAGCACCAGGTTTTGCCCCGGCGGCCCTCCGTATTCGATGGAAGACGGCCGGTCGGCGCCCCGCAGGAAGGTAAATACCGTTTCCCCGGTGGTGCGCTTGTTTTCAAACCGCAGTTGAGCCGCCAGCACATCCCGCCGGTAATTACCCGGAAGGATAAACTGGCCGGCGCCGGTTTCGAGGTTTACCGGCGGGAAGCCCAACGCGACATCATACTGCCGTAGTTCTCCCTCCAGGCCGCGTTGGATGCTGCCGTAAGTAACGTCCAGGGACGCGTTGCGCACTTTGAGGTAGGCCCTGCCCCCTCTGATCTTCGAACCGTCGAGGATATGGCGCTGGTAAGTGGGGAAAACGTCGCCGGCGAAAAGGCCGAACCATTCGCCTTTCAGCCCTATCATGTAGGTGTTGCGCCATTGCAGCGACCGCCGTTCCTGGTTGGTGATATAAAAGCGAAAGGGGATCTCCAGCTTTTTATATTGGGCGCTGCCGAGAAAGTTGAGCGCGTGCAGGCCGGGCGGCTCCTGCCGCAGGAGTTGCCCCGGGCCGCTCAGCTCAGTAAGGCGGGACAGCAAATGCAGGTTGGAACGCAGGGTAAAGGCCGGGCGGCCCTCCGCCAGTGCGCCGGCCGGCAGCCCCGCCTTCTGCCCCGCCACCCGGAAGGCCCATTGCGACTCAAGTGGAGGCTCTCCTTTTCTGGAAAACCGCACCATGATCCTGTGCTCCCCCGGTTTCAGCCGGTGGGTGGCCAGCACCGTCAGGAGGTTGCCGGTGATCTTCGACAAGGCGCTCAGGTCCATGGCGTCGAGGTAGACCTTTATGGAAAGGCCCTCCCATTTCAGGCTTTCTTCCTTTTGGAAAACGATGAAGAGTTCTCCGTTGGGCACGGTGCTTCCGGCGGCGGGGCTGATGATCCTGCCCGGAGATTGCTGGGCCGGCAATACTGCGGCCGGAAATAATAAAAGGGCCGATAGGAGTAAAAAGTGTTTCAAGGGCTTAGGTTTTTTTGGATTCCTACTGTTCTTTTTCCGTCCGGATCGTTCGGGCAATGGACATTCTCGAGGTGAGGCCGGTATCGGTTACGGCCTGGAGTTCGAATTGATAGGAAGTGTCGAACTCCAGTGGGGGCGAGGCCCACTGCCGCGCCGACGGCCCCAGCTGGTTTTCATCCGCTGCCAGTTCGCCGTCCTGAAAAATGCGGAAGCCGGCCAGGCCCGGGAGCGCCTCATATTCCCAGTTCAGCGTGATGCGGTTGCCTTCCACCGTGAAGGGCCAGATGTTCAGGTTGGGTAGCTTCCGGGAGGGCGTTACTACCTGGATGGTGTCGCTCAGCCCGCTTTCGGCCCTGTTTTTGCTGACGGCGGAGACGGCGAAGCGGTACACGGCGCTTTTCAGGCTGGAAATTTCGTAAAGATAGCTGTTGCCGGTAATTGGAGAGATATTGCCTTCGAGGAGCAGCCGCTCGTCCGGCGGAAAATTGCTGTACAGGCGGTAGCCGGCGGTGAGGGTGTCTTCCGGCGGCGCCGGATCCCATTCCAGGCGGATGAATTGCTGTTGCCCTTCCGTTTCGTACGAGCCGCGCAGCCCGGTGGGCGGGGGCGGCGGTATCTGCGGATCGTAGAAGAGCAGCAGCTCGTTGCTGAAAAGGTTCAGCCCGTGATCCTCAACTACCCTCAGGCGATAGAAGTAGTATTCGCCGGGGCGGGGCGGGACGTCCTCCGCGGCGCGGGCCGGCGGCGGTAGTAGCGCGGAGGCGTCCTCATAGGGGGCTTCCACATTTTCCCGGCGTTGCAGCACAAAACCCCGGATGAAGGACTGGGCGGCGGCGGAAAAACCCCATTCGAACGAAATGCCCGGGCTGCCGGCGGGCCGGGCCGCAACCTGAAGGGCGGGCGGCTCTATTTCTCCCGGCAATTCTGAAGGGTCGTACACCACCTCCTGCCGGGGCCCTTCAGAACCGAATAGGGACAGAGGGGCGAGGGCGTAGGTATAGGCGGTATTGGGTTGCACATTTTCGTCGAAAAAGGAAAGCCGGGCCGTGTCTCCCTCAGCGGCCGCCCAGATAGGGGTTTCGTTCAGCTTCTGAAAGCTGCCGGCCCCACTTTGGCGGTACAGGTTGAAACCGTTCAGGTTCTTACTCAGGTAGGCCTGGTAATCGAAAGTCCAGCGTATTTCCAGGCGGGAAGGTGTTCCGGTGGTATGGGTTTCCAGTTCCACCGGCAGGCTCAGGTTCGGAGGGGCGCCGTATTGCCAGGAGAAGGTGTCAACGGGTTGTTCCTGCCGTTGGGCGCCGAAGATGAGGAACAGCCCGTACTCGTAGCCTTCCGCTGGGGGCAGGCCCCGGTCCACCAGGCCGAAGCCGTTGAGCAGAGCGAAGTCGTAGTCCAGCGCAATGGGCAAATAAAGGCCTTTTACGGCCTCCGGATCAGAAGACAATTGCCGGAGGTATTCCTGGCGGGGTACTTCCCGGGTACTGCCGGCGCTCAGGTGGCCCTCGAGCTTTTCCTGCAGGCGTTCCAGGGCCGCCGGGCCGCTTTCCACATTAGACAAGTCCTTGGCACGGCTCAGCTCGGGGAAAATAGGCGTATCGTTCACCGGCGTCCAGCCGCCTCGCCGGTTTCCCGAAAGGGCGCGCCGCTGTACCTGGAATGCCGTCAGCCCCTCCGGCCAGCTTCGAGGCACCCACAGCAGCTTTACCAGCCCGTCGCCCCCTTCGCCGAACAGCTCAACCGGCGGGGCCTGAGCCGCAGCCACAGCGGTAAACAAGCCTGCGAGAAGTATGAGGAAGAACAGTTTTTTCATTCGAAACATATCTGGTCTTTTTTTTAGTTCAGATCGAAAGGCTCAGGCCCGCCGACACCTGGTTGCCCCAGAAGGGAATACTGAACGGCAGGTTGATCGTCATCGTTCCCGACAGGGAGGCCGAATTGCCGGATACGGATATCCGCGCGTTGCTCCAGCCCGAAATACTGACGGAACTGCTCCAGATCCAGGTGTCAAACATTATCCTGCCGTAGCCGGTCACGTATGCCCCGAAGCTGCCGGCCAGCCCGTTCTGGTTGATCGAGGCCAGGATGTCGGCGTTCATGTTGATCCTGATATTGCCGTAAAAGGAATTGCCTCCCGCCGATTCGTTTACCGTGTAGTTGAATGCGGCCGAGGCCTTGCCGCCCAGCCTTCCGCTCAGCGCCAGCGGGTTGGACAACGACCCGCGCATATTGACATGGCCGTTGCTGAAACGGACCACCCCGTCGAACATGGAGCCGCCCATTCCCGACCCGCTGGCCGACCAGCGGTTGTTGCCGATGTTGAAACTCACCGATACGTTGTTGGTCGTTAGAATGAAACCGCTACCGGGGATCTTCACCGTCGTCCCCACACTGCCCCAGATGACGTTGTCCGGGATCTTGTAGTTGACGTTCATTCTGCCGGAGAAAAAGGTGTTGTTCTTCAAAATGGCGATAGTGCCGTTCAAGGTCATGATCACCGTGCTGTTGCCCAGTTGAATGACGGGGTTGCCGGCCACTTCGCAGAAGTCGGCCACGTCGGCCACGCCGATGGTCAGGCCGATGAGGTACATGCCCTGGGTAGGGGTGTTGGGCAGTTGGTAGTTGAAGCCCATTTCCCCGCCCAGTTGGGTGAGTTTCAGGCCCGAGTTGCCGAGCGGCACATTCACCTTGGCCGTCAGTTTGAAGTATCCGAAATTGTAGGTTTCCTTCGCTCCGACGTCGACGTCGCCCTCCAGGCCAATGGTGGTGAAATCCCCTTTGAAGGAGCCGGTAAAGCGGCCGGCCTGAAAGCTGGCCTTAAAAGAGACTTTCACCGGCGTCTTCTCGAGATCCCCTTCGATCTTGCCGACGGTGATGGCGCCGTCTTCATCGATGGTGAACTGGTCCACCATCAGCTTCATCGCTACAGTGACATTCAGCTCCACCTTGGCCGAAACGGTGAGTTTCACCGGGGCGTAGGCGGCGCTGATGAGTTCGAAAGCGAATTGCTTGTATTTGACCGTACCCGAAGCGTTAAACTTGGTCAGCTCGCCGTTTTTGACGTTGAATTCCGCCACATCCACAGCGGCGTCGAATTGTTCGTGTTTGGCCTTGAGGCTGCCGTCGAACTCGATCATATCGAAGTCGGAATTGAAATTCACCATCAGCGTAAGGCCGGTCAGCGTCATGGAGAAGGCGGTGATGCTGGTGCCGGCCAGCTCGACGGTGGCGTTGCAGTTACCCTGGTGGTAGGCCAGCGATAATTTAACCGAGCCGTCGACCCCCGTCATCTCCGAGATGGTGGCCGAGCCGTTGCCGTCGAGGAGCTTGAATCCGCCGGCCATCGACAGCTCCAGCCCGAGGGAGAGGCCGTTCATGGTGACTTTGAAGGCATTGGACCGGTATTCCGCGCCGCCCACTGCGGTAAAGGTTCCGCTGAGGGTTCCGCCGGAGCTGAGGGCGCCATTCTCGAACTTGGCGATGGCGCCGCCGCCCTTGACGATGTGGATGTTGATGTCCCGGACGCCAAGAAAGTCAAAGGAGCCGGCAAAACTGTTGCCGCCGGCGAAGTTGAATTTAAAGTCGCCGTTGACGCCCTGTTTCAGGATCATCAGGTTCTTGCCGGTCAGGTCTTTGTCCTGGTTGAGGGCGGCGCTCAGCGTGACGCTGCCGCTGAGGTTGCCTTCCGGGCTGACGGACAGGCTGAAGGCCTTCATGGAAACGTCGATGAATTTGACGGCGCCCAGCGGCTGTTCGCCCGTCCAGCTGAGGGTTACATCCTTGAATTTGCCCGTTTCACAATGCTTTTTGTAGGAAAGCCGGACGTCCTGAACGGCAGCTTCCTTGTTTTCCAGAGGGTTATCCATTTTCAGCGTCATCTGCGCCCGGGCGACGGTGTAGGAGCAGTAGCCTTCGCCGTCGGGCGACGGAGCGTCGGGCACGGCGGCGAATTGTACGGTTAGGGGGCCGAATGTTTCCCCATTTGGCGCCTCCTTGCAATTGCAGTCGCAGGCTTTGACGGGCGCCTCCGCTTCATAGCTTACGCCTTCCATGGTGAATTTGACTTTCACCCTGGCGTCGGTAACGGTAGTGTCCGTCAATTCGAAGGAGGCCGCCTGGCTGTTGCCGTTTGTAATGGTAACCGGGCCGTTGAGCACCGTCCATTCGAAGGAGCCGCCGCCGGCAGGAAAGGATTCGGCAGTGGCTGCCCCGGTTGCGGAGTTGGCCGTTTGGCTTTTTGCCAGGCAGATGGTGTCGGGCAGTTTTACTTCTATACTGTAGACGGTAATGGCCCGTTCGATGAAGCCGGTATGGTTGACCAGTTCGTGGCTGCCGCCGCTGGGGTGATACCAGCAACTGTCGCCGCAACTGTAGACGCCGGTTATGGCGCCTACCGTGCCGGCGCCCGCCGGGCGGCTGAAGTTTACGTCGTAATCGCCCCGGATAGTGGCTTCTGCCGAGGCGCCCGGTTCGGGGGCGGCCGTCATATCCGGCTGAATGGTCCCCGACCAGGACTTGGATTCATTCGGGCTGATGCTGATATCGGAGGGCGTTACCGTCCAGGTAATAGGGCCGGTATGGCTGATGGTGACCGTGCCGCTTTCGTGTTGGTCCGTCGATTTCGAGCCCGAACCGGAGAGGGTAGAAAATTTGCCGGTTTGCTTACTGAGGTACAGGGCTCCCGAACTTGGCTGGCCGGCAAGCAGAAAGGGAAGTAAACACAGGAGGACTAAGGCCAGGTTTTTCATTGACGCCAGGGTTTAGGTGGTAAAATGCAAAGCAAGCGCTCAGTTATCTATCGGGTTCCAGGCCGAACACCTGGTCGAACAGTTTCCGGACATCGAAGAACTGGTCGGTTACACTCCAGCTGATCACTGCTGTAGCGTAGGCCTGCAGGCCGCCGCAGCGGGCGGCCACCGCCGCCGCCCCCGGATGGCTGCCTGCGGTGAACAGGCCGTCCGGGCTCACTGTGCCCGCCGTGGAGGGGACAACGCTCCAGTCGCAGTTCAGTTGGGCCGGTTCGCCGTTCTGGCCGTAGCCGGTGGCGCTGAACTGATAGCTCTGCCCGGCCTGCAGGTTGGCCACTTCGGGCTTGACCTCCAGGGTGGCAAGGGCAAAGCCTGGCTCCGTTCCATCATCTCCCACCCGAAACCAGAAGGCTTCGCTGTATACGCGCTCGTTGCCCTGGCTGCCGCTGAGCGGGGCGGTAACCTGCCAGGCGTAGGTTTTACCTCTTTCCAGCAATTCGGCGGAGAGCGGGTATTGCAGGAAGGAAGCGGCCAGGCCGCGCTCTTCGTATACGGGCAGGTTGGCCGTGATATCGATGGCCGACTGTTGGCCTTCATTGACTTCGTAGAGGGTGAAATGAAAATTGTTCAGCGTGGAAAACCACTGGAAAAAGGGAGTGGACAGGGAAACCTCTTCCGGGCGCTCGCCGAGCGGCGCTCCGGGGCCGATGAGGTCTATGATGGTCGTTTCATTGGTGACCACATTGACGCCCTCATCCCGGGCGATGGCGTTTCCGGTTTCGTCGAGAACCAAGACGGTATAGGTATAGGCTCCCGCCGGCACGACGCCGGTCGATGCTGCAATGTTGAGCAATTCCGGCGATTCCGGGCTGAGGTCGTATTCATCGAATTGCCGGTTATCAAAAACCTCAACGGCGAAAGGGGCCAGGTTGGGAAACACTTTATCGGCGGCCCCTATGGCGCCGAACTCCTCGTTGCTCAAAATGTACCTCACGCGAAGGCTGCGTTCCTGGCCGTCGTTGTAAAGGGTTACGTTGAACAACAACGGGTTGTTCACCGGGTCATTGGGGTCGAGGTCGCTGAGGTACAGCGCCTGCACCGGAATGATGGTTAGAACTACGTTGACGGAGGCGCCCGGTTCCAGGATGGTGAAAGCCTGGGGCAGAGATACAAGTTCATTGCCCGTTTTTACATCCAGGCCGAAAAACCCGGGAGCGGCATTGTCGTCCACTTCCACTAAGGCCGTGAGGAACAAGGGGTGGTTTACCCGCACTTCCAGAATCCGGACGCCCGGCCCGAGGCTCAGCGTTGTGCGCCCTTGCTGGAAACTGGTATTGGCGCCGGTTACAGCCACATTGAGCTTTTCTCCTGGCAGGGCGGCGGAGGGCGCCAGGGAGATGATCTCGGGCTGGGCGCTGGGAATGGAGGGGAGGAGGAAAGCAGCAAAAATAAACGAGTAAGAGAATAACCGTTTCATGCTGAGAGAATTTGGGTTCCGGATGTTTTCACAAAAGGCCTTACAGGTTCGGTGGTGTCATTCGTCGCTTTCGTAAAGTAAGGGGGATAACTCTAACGTCCAGGAGTATACAATTTCGCATAAATTGCGCGCTAATGCAAACAATCCTTTAATTATTTGGCAGGCCCTGTGGCCGGTACGGCAGCACGCCCTGCTCTTTTAGGCGAGAGGGTTTGGCCGTTGCGTTCTATTCTTTCTGAATTCTGTACTATCTTGCGCCCGCACTTATACACCAATGCACCAATACGCTTATACACGCATACTCCTCTTCACCGCCCTCCTGGCCCTCCTCGGCCTCTTCCTCAACCTGGGTGTGCAGCCCGTCTACCTGGAGGAGCCCCGCCGGGCCACCATCGCCATGGAGATGGAGGAGAACGGCAACTTCATCGTGCCGACCCAGTTCGGCGAGTTCTACTACAAAAAGCCCCCGGTATTCAACTGGGTGGTGTGGACCAGCGCGAAGGTAACGGGCGGCTACACGGCCTGGGCGCTGCGATTGCCGACCGTACTATCCATCATTTTCACTTCTGTGCTGCTCTTCTGGCTGGGGCGCCGCTACGTCAACCCGGAGTTCGGCTGGCTGTCCGCCCTGCTGTTTCCCATCAGCGGGGGGCTGTATTTCTATTTTTCCCTGTTGGGGGAGATCGACTTGTTTTACACTTTAGTCACCTTTGCCGGCTTTGCCACCCTTTTCCACTTTCAGCAGCAGGGAAGGTATAGGTGGATGTTCTTTTTGACGTACGCCCTGGCGGCGGTGGGCACGCTGACCAAGGGCCTGCCCTCGGTGCTCTTCCTGGGTTTGTCGGTACTGGCCTGGCTGTGGTGGGAAGGGGAATTGAAACGCTTGTTGTCCCTGGCCCATCTGGCGGGCATCCTGGTTTACGGCGCCCTGGTGGGCGGCTACCTGCTGGCCTATCACCAATACAACGACATCGGCAACTACCTGCAGATGATGGTGGCGGAGTCGAGCGAACGCACGGTAGCGGAGAACGGCCTGCTGAAGCTGTTGGAACACATCTTCATGTTCCCCCTGGATACGATAAAAGACCTGCTGCCCGGCGGCCTGCTCCTGCTGTTCGCCATCCGGCGGGACGTGCGGAGCTTGCTCCTGCGCAATAAGCTGCTCACCTTCGTTGCGCTGATGTTTCTGGTGAATGTTTTACCCTACTGGATATCGCCCGGCGCCCGGCAGCGGTACATCTACATGCTGTACCCCTTCCTGCTGATGATCGGCCTGTATGCTTACCAGCACCGGGAGGAGGTGAAGGCCTGGCGCTTCCGGGCCTTCCGCATCCTCAGCGGTATCCTGGTCGGCGCCGTGGCGCTGGGTAGCCTGGCCATTCCCTTTATTCCCGGTTTGGAATTCCTGAACTACCGCTGGCCACTGGCGCTTGGCGGTTTCCTCGCCGGCGCCGCGGTATTCTACTTCTACCTCCGTCAACCGCAGCGGACGCTGATATTGCTGATCCTGGCCACCGCCGTTGCCCGCCTGCTGTTCGATTTTACCGTCCTGCCGCAACGCGCGCACGAGAGCGACGCCCAGGTGGACATCGAGATTGCCCGGGCCGTGGATGAGATCGTGGGGGATACGCCATTGTATTTATACCAGGGCGCGCGTATCTCCTTTTCCGCCATTTTCTACCTCAACCAGATCCGGGGGAAGACGCTGCGGCGCAATTACGAGCTGGAAAAGGGGGCTTATTACATTGCCTTGCCGGAGCAGTTTCCCGGAGAGGAAGTGCTGTATGAGATACCTTATAATGAGGAGGTGTATGGGGTGGTGAAGTACAAATAAGAAATGAAAAATCCTGGAAGGCCGGAAGAATACTGAAGCTCTATTTAATGAAGTATAAGTAATGGAACTTGTTGGCCGTCGAGTTGTTTCAAATAAATAATGTATCTTACCTAACAACTGTATCTGATATGAGCAAAGATTTTGAAAATATTTTGGAGCAGGTACATCAATTGACTCGATCAGAGCAATTGGCGTTGATCGCCTCGATCGCCCGGATGCTCAGTGATGATGAACCGGATGTTCTTCCGGAGTATATTGTTCAGGAAAACAATCGCCGTTTGGCAGCCTATGATGCAGGTAAGACAAAGGGCATTCCTTATAAGGAGGCTCTAAATTCTGTACGTGAGCAAATAAGTCGTAATAAATTTTAATCTCATAGTAATACCTGAAGCGAGAGATGATATGTTCGCCTGTGCAGAGTGGTATACAGAAAACCGCGATCCATCCGGTGATCTTGCTGAGGCTTTTCTGGATGCAGTTGAACAAACCCTTGAACGATTGAAAGAAAACCCAACTCATCATTCTATTCGCCATGACGACGTTCGGGGGATTCACATTAAAAGAGAAACTCCAAAAGGGCAGCCGCGCATATTTCCCCACATCCTGTTTTATAGATTCGACGATCCTGATATTGTGGTTGTTCAAATTTTCCCCATGAAAGACGATCCCCGGAAAATCAGGTGAAGGAATTCGTTTTCCTTATAGCCGCAATCCGCATACCGGCTGGGCCTGCCGGCCAGCGTCTCCCCGAACATGTACCGTTCGATGGCCGCAATATGCCGGATCTGATCAGCAATGGTGAATTTGCCGGCCTTGTAAGTATATTCCAGCTTGTCGGGCGGCACAACAGAGAGGAGCCGCTCGGTGCGCGCCCGGATGCTGGCGTAATAGTCGAGAAAGGAGGAGATGCTGGTGATTTCCATGTCTATATTTTTCAGAAGCTTAAACCGCCAACCGCCAACCGCCAACCGCCGTCCCCTACCGGACACCGACTACCTCATTCCACCCCCATACATCCTCCGCCTTACCCGTGCGTATCGCCTGCAGCTCTGCTTTGAACGAATGCATCACCGCATCTTCCTTCACATAACAGGAATAGGTTTCCTCCCCGATCGCGATGGACTCGATGGGCGCCACCACTGCGGCCGTCCCTGCTCCGAAAGCCTCCACTCTGTCGCCGCTCTTTAAGGCCGCCTCCAGTTCCCGGATGCTGATCTTGCGTTCCTGCACTTCCAGGCTGCGGGCCCGGGCCAGCTGCAGGATGGAATCGCGGGTGACGCCGTCGAGGATGGTGTCGCTCAGCGCCGGGGTGATCAGGGTGCCGTCGATGATAAACATAAGGTTCATAGTGCCCGATTCTTCGAGGAACTCGCGGGTTTGCGCGTCCGTCCACAGCACCTGATCGTAGCCAGCCTCTATGGCTTTTTGGGTAGGTAAGAAAGCGCCTCCGTAGTTCCCGCCGCACTTGGCGTACCCCGTGCCGCCGTCCGCCGCCCGGACGAATTCCGTTTCTACTTTCACCCTCAGCGGACGGGCGTAGTAGGGCCCTACCGGCGTGCAAACGATCAGAAAGAGGTACTCATCCGAGATCTTTACGCCCAGCCGCTCCTCGGTGGCGATAACGAAGGGGCGGATGTACAGGGAGGCGTCTTTTCCGGAGGGCGCCCACTCCTGGTCCAGTGCGATGAGCTGCCGCAGGCCTTCCCGGAACAGTTCGTAAGGGACGGCCGGCATGCCCATGCGGTGCAGAGAGCGGTTGAAGCGCCGGTGGTGCTTCTCCAGCCGGAATATGGAAATGTTGCCGTCTTCCATGCGGAAGGCCTTCATGCCTTCGAATACCGTCTGCCCGTAGTGGAAACAGAGGGCAAAGGGGCTGAGCGTGAGTTGGTGGAAGGGCTCGATGCGGGCCTCCGCCCATTCGCCGCCGGCGTAGCGGGCTATAAATAGGTGGTCGGTGGGCGTCTTGCCGAAGGGCAGGTTGTTGATGTCCAGCCCGGGAAGGCCCGACTCGGCAGTGCGGCGGATGGGAATGGTGGTTGTAGTATGCATATTATGAATTTGATTTTTCATGTTATATCTTTTCAAAAGGGGGCGATTCTTTTTTGAAGGTAAAAAACAAGCCTTATCAACCAGTTCTCCTTACGGCCTCTAACTCCAGCTCCATCTTAATATTGGCCCGCTCATAGGAAAAGTCATTTGCCTCCAGAGGAATTTCCCGGAAGCCCAGCTTGCGGTAGACGGCAATGGCTGCCGGCAGCTTGGTTTGGGAGTATAATATGAGCTTCGTGGCGCCCATCTCCGCGGCCTTGCGGATGGCCGCCCGGCAGAGCTTTGTGCCCGCCCCTTGCCCCCGGTAGGGCTTGTCGACGGCCATTTTGATGAGTTCCAGCGCGCCGTCCTGATTGTACTGCAAGGCTACCGCGCCGATGATGCGCCCTTCCAGGCGGGCAAAGAGGATTTGTCCGCCTCCTTTCAGTATGGCCTCCTCCGGGTTTTCCAGAACCCAGCGGTCAATAGGTTCCACACTGAAGTATTCTTCCAGCCAGGCTTTGTTGAATTGTTCAAAATAGTGCCGCCACTCCGGGCGGTAATCCAGGATCTCGATCGGTGACATGGTGTAACAGTTTTGGGTGATTTCAAAAAATGTCGGGTGATTTCAAGTCAAAAATCAGAAGGCGGACACGAGCGAAGCGACTGACGGAGTAAATCGGAATTTGGCTCCCCGGCCTTCCCACTTCAGGCTTCGCTCTTGCTTTTCGGTGCAAATATGTCTACATTTGAAAAGGCAAAACAGATGCAGATTTTTATTTTTTAAGCATAACAGATTGGCTAATGGACAACAGTGATGGTTTTCTGTACAGCCAGGTGGCCGGGCGCCTGGAAGAGATGATCGGGAATGGGGTGCTGCGCACCGGGGATAAGCTGCCTTCGGTGCGGGCATTGAGCGAGGAGCAGGGCATCAGCATGAGCACGGCCTTTAAGGCCTACAGCGAACTGGAGATGAAAGGCCTGGTGGAAGCCCGCCCCAAATCGGGTTACTACGTGCGCTTCACCCCCCAGGAGCTGCCACCGGCGCCTTTCGCAGAGCGCCAGCCCCTGCCGCCGAAGGACATCAGCGTCGACGAAATGATCCGGGAAGTGTACCGCAACCTGACCTCGGAGGGCATCGTCCGGCTGTCGGTAGCGGCGCCCGCCCTGGAGCACCTGCCCGAAGCCAAGCTCAACAAGTCGATGATGGAAGCCCTGCGCGAGGACGCCAACAGCTGCATCCAGTACGACGACATTCAGGGCAACCCCCGCCTGCGGCAGCAACTGGCGCGCCTGTCCTTCAACTGGGGCGGCAGCACGGGGCCGGAAGAGATCATTACTACCCAGGGTTGTATGGAGGCCCTGTCGTTCTGCCTGCAGGCCCTCACCCGCCCCGGCGATACGGTAGCGATCGAAGCTCCGGGTTATTTTGGTGTATCTATGGTGTTACACAGCCACGGGCTTAAGGCGCTGGAGGCGCCCGTCCATCCGGAAACGGGAATCGATCTCGACTACCTGGAGGATGCCCTGAAGCGGGTGCCCGTCGCCGCCTGCCTCTTCGTTCCCAATTTCAACAACCCCACCGGCGCCTGCATGCCCGACGAACGCAAGGAGCGCCTGGTGCGCATGCTGGCCCGGCGCGATATCCCCCTCATTGAGGACGATATCTACGGCGATCTCTATTTCGGGAAGAGCCGTCCCCTGGCCTGCAAACATTTCGACGAGAAGGGGCTGGTACTCTACTGCTCCTCCTTTTCCAAGATGCTGGCGCCGGGCTACCGCGTCGGCTGGTGCATTCCCGGCCGCTTTCACGAGCAGGTGCTCCGGCAGAAGCTGGCCCATACCGTCACTTCGGCAACGCCCACCCATGCCGCCATGGCCCGCTTCCTGGATGCCGGCCGTTTCGGGCTGCACATGCGCCGGCTGCGTAAGGCGCTGCACACCCAATGCCTGCGGTATACCCAGGCCATCAGCGATCACTTTCCGGAAGGGGTGCGGGTTACCCGTCCCCAGGGCGGCTATACGCTTTGGCTGGAGCTTCCGCCGGAGATAAATGCCTACACGCTGTATCGCCAGGCAATCCGCCACAACATCAGCATCGCTCCCGGGCAGATATTCAGTGCCGACGGGCGCTTTTCCAACTATATCCGACTGAGCTACGGAGCCCCTTTCTCGGAGGAGATCGAACGGAGCCTGCGGGTGCTGGGAGGTCTGATAAAGGTGTAAAAATGCTAAAGTGTAAAGGTGTAAATGTACGGGCAATGAGTGCCCTTTGGTCATTTACACTTGTCCACATTTACACCTACTTGTGGCCCTACCTCGGGCTATAGGCCTCCACCGCTCCTTTCAGCACCTTCTCCTTATCCAGCGTCATCGGCTTGAGCTGTTGGTTGACGAACAGCTCCATCTGGCTGGTGTAGTGCGGGCTATCCGGCTTGGCGGAAGCGCCGTAGGCGTTGACGGTCTCAATGATCGGCCCGTCGGCGGTAAAGCGCACCATCTGGATGTAGGAATCGCCGGTGTAGGCCCGCAGGCGGCCGTCTTTGTAGGGGCGGCTGCGTACGGCGGCCATCACATCGGGGCCGCCGCCGTAGGGCAGGTCGGCTTTTCCGCGGGTGTGGCGTTGCAGTTGGCCCAGGGGTACACGAGCGCTGCCGAAGTGTTCCAGCAGGTGGCTTTGGGCGTGGGCGATGGCGCCTGCCAGTTTGGCCTCGTCCAATTCGTCGCCGGTTCTGAAACTTTGGCGGCTCTTCAGGTTGTCGAGCAGGTAATAATAAGCCAGCAGCAGGATGGAGGCGGCCTCGCTGTCTTCGTCGGCAATGCGGTCCCAGTCTTGCAGCAGGCGGATGCTTTCCGCCACCCCGGGGTATTTTTCCGGGTCCAGGTGGAAGATGGCCTCCAGTTTGGGGGCCGAGCGCATGGGCGCGTGGTAAGCGCGGTCGTATTTGGCCTTTTTAAAGTCCTCGTAGGTTATTTTTCCGGCCTCCTCCAGCAGGGCCCCGAGGCGGACGCCGCGGTTGGTCAGGCTGTTGCTATCCTGCAGGCCCATGGTTTCGGGGAAGTGCTCCGGGGCGGGGTTGTCGGCCTGGCCGGAGGACAAAAAGGGGGTATGGTTGCAATTGTATACATAACCCGCGGCGGGGTCCAGCACCTGGGGCAGGCTGTCGAGCGGGTAGAAATCGTCGGCCCAGAGGGTGGCGGAGGTATCGCCGGGCAGTACTTCCTGCCAGTTGTACTGCGGGTTGCGCCGGGGGAACAGTCCGTTGCTGATGTAGTAGATGTGCCCCTCTTTGTCGGCGTAGACGACATTGGTGCAGGTGACGGCCTGCATGCGCAGCGCCGCGCGGAATTCCTCCAGGTTGGCGGCTTTGTTCATGCGGTACCACTGCTCGGCGGCGCGGATGTCGCGGTTGGCCGGGAAGCGCAGGGCAAAGTAGCCGTTGGGCGTCTCGAAGGTAACGCCGTATTTGCTCTTGTAGAATTTTTGAGTGGCGCCGATCGTCAGGAATCCCAGTATCCTGATCCGCGCTTTGGTGGGGTAGGGCTGCAATTCCTCCCACTTACCGTCGAAGCGGTACAACCTCTTTTCGGTGGGGTGCATTTCCAGCGCGTACACATCGGCGAAGTCGTGGTAGTTGAGGGTATGGGCCCAGCCCAGGTGTGGGTTGGCGCCGGAGAAAAGGGTCACGCCGCCCGGGAAGGAGGCGCCGAGGATGTTCCAGCCCTCCTCGCTGCACAGGTGGGCTTCGTACCAGGAATAGAGCCCTTCCAGCGGCTGGTGCGAGTTGATGGCCAGGTAGGTTTGGCCGTCCGCCGTTTTGGAAGGAGCGATGGCGAAGGCATTGGAGCCGCGCTCCTGGGGCGGGGCCTTGTATTTTCCGCCCAGGATATTGCCCAGTTCCCGGTCTACGCCCGACATCAGCGCCATGCCCAGCATGTAGCTTTTGATGATGTCCTTTCCGGTGATGGGGAACAGCTTGCGGTGGAGCACTTCTCCGGGGTGGTGAGCGGCATAGGCGTTCACCCCGGCAGCGTAGGCTTCCACTATTTTTCGGAAATCCGGCGACAGGCTCTGTTCGTAGCGTTCCTCCACGATGTCCTGCACGTCGAGCAGGTGTACGGCCACATCAAGGCGGGCGCCGGCCTTGCCCGTCGCTCTCCCCATCAGCCCCTTCACCGGGAGGACCTGCTTTTGCAGAGTCTCGAAATCGTCCTCCGCCGTGGCCCAGGCGAAACCGTAGGCCACCTCCGCGTCCGTTGGGGCGAAGATGTGGGGCACGCCCCACTCATCTCGCGCGATGGTGATGTTGGCGGGGTTGATTTGGGCTAGGAGGGTTGTATTAAAACAAATTAAGACGAAGATAGCGAGGTGTTGGCGCATGAGCGAAAGAATTGGCAAGTGTATTTGAAGGGATTGGTTATTCACTTTCGGACTGCTCATCTGCGCAAGTCGGAGACTTGCTCGTTATCCCGCATCGAGACACTCACCATCCGCCGTAGCCTTGGCGAAGGAGGAGTCTCTCGCGAACGGGGATTTGCAAAGCTGCTATGAGGAGTAGGTGGTACATTAAAATGCAAGCCTGGCCGAAGGCCAAGCCCCTATCCTGTTAATCCTGTTGATCCTGTCTATCCTGTCTGTTCTTCTCAAAAAAATCCTTCCCCTTCTCAAACTCTTCCTGGAAGACCTTTCTGATCTCTTCGATGTCGAAATTGTCCAGGGAGCCGTATTTATCCAGCAGGTGGTTGAACACCTGGCCGATGCTGTAGGTGTTGGCCGCCGAGAAAGCCGCCATGGAGATGCCTCCCAGCACTGTGCCGATACCAGGGATGAGCTTGAAAACGCTGGCCGACATACGCGCCATGATGCTGCCGCTCAGGGCGGTGATGATGGCCTTGCCCTGCAGCTCGGAGTAGTCTACATCGTGCAGTTTGCACAGGGCCTTCAGCATATCGAGCTGCACCAGGGTGACGGCCCCGACGTCCAGCACGGGCACGGGGATGGCGCCCCCCGCCGCGGCGAACAGGGCGTTGGACTGAATGATCTTCTGGGCGCGGGAGGTTTTGTCTTGCATTTAAGGAGGATTTGGCTGTTCGGTTTTCGAAATTCGGTTTTCGCACGGTCGAAATAAAAACCAAAGATACTCTTTCTTTCCCTGGCGTTCAACCGGGTAGGGTGATTAACCAGGTTTTCAGTTCACTTCAATTGCCGCAGGAACCATTCCCGTTCCCGGAAGGTTTTTGCCGCTTCGACCTCTTCTTTCAACGCCGCCCTGCCTTGCCTGTCAGTCGGAGGCAGTTGCAGGAGGCGGCGGGCAAACTGGAGCAGCAGCAGGTAATGTTCCCGGTGGTAGCCCAGGGCGGTGTGGCGCTGCAAATAGACGCGCAGGCTTTCCAGGAGGCTGTCCAGCGCATCCCATTCGCCCAGTTCATAGAATACCTTCAGTTGGAGGGTTTTGGCGCCGAAATACAGGAACGGCTGCCGGGCTTCTACAGTGGCCAGCAGCTGCAGGGCCCGGGCCAGTTCACCCTGCTCATAGGCCAGCTTGGCGGCGGCGTAGGCAGGCAGAGCCTCCCGGAACTCCGGCCGCAGAAAGCGGGCGTGTTCCCGGATAAAGTGTTCTACCCATTCAAACCGGTTGAGCTTGAGCCCCAGGGAGACGATGTTGCCGAAGGTGCTTTCCGGGATGTGCCCGTCTTCGAGGAGGAAGCCCTGCTGCAGGCTCTGTTCATAAAGGGAGAAAGCCTCCAGGGCGAAGCCTTCCTCTCCCCGGTTCAGCGCCCGGATGCAGTAGTTGGCCGCCAGGAGGTAGAGGTCCCGGATCTCCTGCCGGGGGAAGCCCGGACGATGGGCCTCCATGGCCCGGCGCAGTCGTTGAAATGCCGCTTTGTCGCCCCCGCGTACGACCGCCAGGTAACAGGCGTGGTATACCGCTATAGCGGGTACGTTGAGGAGGGCTGGCCGCAACTCCAGCTGTCGCTCTATCGCTTCCAGGAAATGAATGTCGTAAGCTTCCTGGCTGGCGATGCGGCGGCTGTGCTCCAGGCAGGCCTGTTTGAGCTTTTCGGCGATGAAGAACTCATCCAGGCGGTCGCTCATCGCCTGCAGGTTGGTGGGCGCCTGCCGGTTGTGGCTGGCAATGTAGTCATAGTATTCCTGTTCCAGGTCATAAGCCCGGTAGAGGTGGTGGGCGGTGTGTTGTCTGTGTTTGTTAAGCAGAGCCCGGGCCTGCGCCATACTGCGCTGAAAAAGGCGGTCCTTGCGGCGGCGGCGCAGGTTGCGCAGCAGCAGGGGGTACTGTTCCAGTTCGTCGCTTTGCAGTTCCTGCCACACCAGGAAGCTTTCCACCAGCCTGGTAAAACGGCTCAGCAGCAGATACCAGTCCCGGCTGAGGTAGGGGCTGTCCGGCATCACCTGCCGGAAAACCCGCTTTTTGTCTAACTGCTCATGGCGGTTCTTCCGCCACCAGGCCAGCAGGCGGGCCATTTCCGGCCGGCGGTTGAAGGCCGGGCTGCTGAGAAAAGCTTCCAACTGGGTTAGTTCGGTGAGCGACAATATCCGGAGCAGCTGAAAGGCAATGGGTGTTTTCAAGTATTAGAAAATTTAATTTAAGTAATTGATTGTCAATTTATAAGACTATTTTAAAGCTGTATAAATATAGAAAAATGTTCTTGTGCTTGGGTGAGAATTGCTTCATTTTAGCAGCATGAAAACAAATACCACAAGGCATACGGATAGAAACGGGTGGGCTTCAGCTGCGTTGAAACCAATTGCGGCCACCTTTTTCGGAATACTGCTGATGCTGCCGCTTCGGGGGCAGCTGGAGCGCGATTCGGTTAAGGTTATCCTGGATGTTCAGGAGCTTCGGGAGGTTAAGGCGGCCGACCTGGATGGCGACGGCGATGAGGACATCATTGGAACCCGAAATGGCTGGGATGGCCATCTGGCTTTTTATGAAAATACCGATGGACAGGGCGCGCTGGCCTGGCCGAGAGTGTTCGGGGATTCGGTTTGGGAAGACAGCCCGACTTTCTTTTACCATTTCGAGCTAAGCGATATGGACAACGACGGCGACCTGGATATCGTGGACGGCCGCCGCGCCCGGCAGGCCTTCCCCTACTGGGAGAACGACGGCCAGGGCTATTTCAGCCTCATCGGCCCGCAGGCGCCCTCCGGCAATTGGGTGCGCGACTACGATGCCTTCCGGGTGGCCGACCTGGACGGCAATGGCTGGCAGGACGTGCTGCACTTCAATGTCAGCAACCGCCGCCTGTATGTCAACTGGAATCCGGGTTCAGGCCAGGCTTTCACTTATGAAGCAGTTGGTTTTTTCGACTTTCTGGATCTTTTTGAACTCCGGGGCCTGGAATTGTGCGATTACGACCTCGACGGCGACATGGATGTGCTGTTACTGTCCACCGGCCAACTTGATCCGGACGGCCAGAAAGTACTTTTGCTGGAGGCCCTTCAGCAGGAATCCGGCAGCTTCTCCCGGCAGAACAGCGTCTTCCTGGAATATTATTCGGACTATCCCGACTATATCATGGAAACTTCCGTGGCCGACTTCGACCACGACGGTTTTCCCGACCTGGCGCTGAGCAAGAACCCCCTGCGCCTCTCCGCGCAGCAAGGCATGATGCTGGTGCGCAACCTGGGCGGTACATCCCATTTTTCCCTGCAGGAAGAATGGGCGGGTTATGTTTCCCACACCCAGGCGGATATCGATGCGGACGGCGACCAGGATATTCTTACCCTGAAACGTACAGTTTCTCCTGGAAGTGGCGATCTGTACACCTGTGAATGGCTGGAGAACAACGGCAGTTTCAACCTTACGCCTCATCCGCTCGATTCGGCTTACGCCGGCTACCGGCTCACCACCGGCGACCTGAACGGCGACGGCCGCCCCGACCTGCTGTCCTCCCGCCTGGACGCCGTCGGCCTGGGCCTTACCCGCGACAATTCGCAGGTATTTTGCCGGTTCGCTTTGGATAACGCGGGGAACTTCACCTTACCCTCCCCGCTGACGGACGCCTTCAGCTACATCAGAGACTTCACTGCCCGGGACTGGAATGGCGACGGCCTGCCCGATATCCTGCTGGCGGTGGAAAGCGGCCTGCGGTGGATCGAGAACCTGTCCGGTGGGAACGCCTTCTCACCACCCCGGCATTTGTGGCGGCCTCCATCGGGCTTAGGGCATTTCCAGTTTACCACTCTGGATGGCGACGGCCTGCCGGACGGCGTAGGCGCCCTGCCGGATGAAGGCTGGACGCGGTTCCAACTCGTCGCCTGGCTGGCGGACACCGTAAACGGCCCGGGTACCGTCATTCCCTTGCCGGGCCTGGAACTTCGGAGAAGCAACCACTTCGCCACCGGCCTCCTGGATGCGGATGCGGATCGGGACATCGTAGCGGCCACCACCGATGGGGAACTGGCCCTGATCTGGAATGAGCTGGATACCGGCGGCGGGCTGGCCGTGGCCCCCGTTTCCATCCCGCTGCCGGTAGAACTTCCCTATCTGCAGCAACTTTTGGTCGCCGACCTGAACCGGGACGGAGTGGGCGACCTGCTGCTGCGCACTAACGGCCCCACCTATTATGCCCTCCACCTCGACGGCAACGGGGCCTTTGACGATTGGGCGGCCATCCCCGGAATGGACAATGCCATCAGCCTGTTTACCGGCGATTACAATCAGGATGGGTTGCTGGATGTGCGGGGCCATTTTTATTATGATAACGCCCTGGGATACTTCATGGCGATGGCCAGCTTTGATACGCTCAGCCGGAGCTTCTCCGCGCCGGT
>JAGFJE010000054.1 GCA_024103175.1 Phaeodactylibacter sp. | reverse complement strand
CCATGAATTTATTTTCCTGGATAAACTGCTGGAACGAACAGCCTTGCTGACTCTGCTATTATTACTACCATCAGAAGAAATGAAAAAGTGACCGTTGAAGAATAAGCTTATGAAGCAATACCAATTTACCTTTACCTCTCTGGCCCGCAATTCCGGTTTGATGGACGGAGGGTTCGAAACCCGTTCCATTCCCTTCAGCCAGTGGGCGGCCGGCGACTTTATTGCAGTGGAACTCATGAAACCCGGTTCGGAAAAGGCCAGGATCGAGTTATACAACGGCAGGATGATGGACCCTTTAAAGGGCGAACGCCTGATCGGCGCCCTGGGCATTCGCCACGCCACCCTGGAGATCACCGGCACCTGGGAGGAAATCAAGCAACATGAGCGATTTCACCTGATGACCGCCGCCGGGCTGATCGGCAAGGCCACTTCCGCTTCTACCTTCTCCCCCATTCCCATACAGGTAGAATATCTCGGCCACGTCATCCGGCAGGGGGCCAAGTGCACCATGAAGAACTCCATTACGCCCGTGCCCACCCGCCCATTCAAAATGCCGGTAGTCCTGATGGTAGGCACTTCCATGTCGGCCGGCAAAACCACTACTGCCCGCATTGTTACCCGGGAGCTCAAATCGATGGGATTAAAAGTGATCGGCGCAAAGATGACCGGCGCTGGCCGCTATCGGGATATTCTGGCCATTAAAGACGCCGGCGCAGCCGCCGTATTCGATTTTGTCGATGCCGGGCTCCCTTCCACCGTTTGCAGCCGGGAAGAATATCTGCCCGCCCTGGAGCACATGCTGTCGCTGATGGAAAATGCGGGCGGGGATGTGGCAGTCGTGGAGATCGGCGCCTCCCCCCTGGAGCCCTACAACGGAGACGTAGCGATCAACTACATCCAGGACAACATCCGCTGCACCATGTTGTGCGCTTCCGACCCCTACGCCGTTTACGGTGTAATGAAGAGCTTCGGAATGCAGCCCGACCTGGTCAGCGGCCCGGCCACCAACACCATCGCCGCAGTGGAACTGGTAGAAAAGCTATGCGGCCTTCGGGCAGTGAATTTACTGAACCCCGGCGCACGGCCTGCATTGAGGAAATTGCTCAAGGACAGGCTGGGGATATGAAAAGCCAAGTAGCAAAAATCACTATTTTTAACTGACATAAATCACCCCCTTATGTAATGGGGATCACATTATCGGAACCTCGGCTCACCCTAATTTTGAGGTATGATCCGGGAGCTGAGGGAATTGGCTTCCGGAAAAATTTCAAAGGCAAAAACCAAAATCATGGTACCCGATTTTCTCATCCAATTCAAAGAGTTCATCAGCCAGCCCTGGCCCTGGTGGGTAGCCGGGCCGATGATCGCGCTAATCATGTTTATCCTGCTGTTTTTCGGCAAGGAGTTCGGCATTTCCGCCAACCTGCGGGTCATGTGCGCTGCCGACGGCGCCGGCCGGTTCGCCGACTTTTTCAACTTCGACTGGCAGTCGCAGGGCTGGAACCTGATGGTTGCCCTGGGAGCCATGTTCGGAGGGTACATTGCCTCCCATTATTTCCTGGGCGGCAGTGACGTGGCCCATGTGTCGGCCGCCACGGTGGAAAGCCTGAAGGAACTCGGTTTCAATTACGGCCAGGGAGAAGTTCCGCTCGTCCCTGAATTTTACAGCTGGGAGAGCCTCTTCACCCTGCGCGGCCTGATCATCATTGTCGGCGGTGGCTTTCTGGTCGGTTTCGGCGCCCGCTACGCCGGGGGCTGCACTTCCGGGCACGCCATCAGCGGCCTGTCGGCCCTGCAATTGCCCTCTTTGATCGCCGTGGTTGGATTCTTTATCGGAGGGCTCGTCATGACGCACCTCGTATTTCCCATCCTGTTCTAAAAAAGCCAAGCCATGAAAATTTCCAAGTATATATTCGTTGGTATACTGCTGGGCGTCACGCTCTATAAAGCAGAGGCTGTATCCTGGTTCCGTATCTACGAGATGTTCCACTTCCAGTCTTTCCACATGTATGGGATCATCTTTTCGGCAATCATTGCCGGCGTGGGCATTGTCCAGGCCATCAAGCGAACCCACATGAAGTCAACGGAGGGGCGGGAGATCGTTTTCCACCCCAAGGACAGAAGTATCCCGCGCTACCTCATCGGCGGCATCATCTTCGGGTTGGGCTGGGCGCTGGCCGGCGTTTGCCCCGGGCCGATGTTCATCCTGATGGGCAGTGGATATACCGTATTTATCGTTTTCCTGGCGGCGGCCATGGCCGGCACTTTCGCCTATGGGCTGCTGAGAAGCAGGTTGCCCCATTAGCCCTTGGGCATGTTGGGAGGAAATTTTTCCCCTCTATCGGAAACAAAGCCCGCGTCATTACGTAACTAATGCTGAGAATACTATTTTGCTTGACCGAGGCCGCTATTCATTCCAGAATAGCGGCTTCTTTTTTTATCTTTCCCGCCAGAAAACTTTCCGGCCTCCATGGAACAGCGCCAGGCATCCGGTTTTGACGAATCCCCCTTCCGGGATGTCATAGAATATTACGATGCTACCCGTTTTGATTATCGGGTAGCCTGGCTGGACCGTGAAAACCCCGCCATACACTTCGGGTTTTACGACCAGCGGGCCGGCAGGCACACTGCAGCGCTGGAAAACACCAACCGGATACTGGCAGGACTGGCAGGGCTGAAACCCCGGCAACGCATCCTCGACGCCGGATGCGGCAGCGGAGGCAGCTGCCTGTGGCTGGCCCGCCACCTGCAGGCACAGGCCGTAGGCATCACCCCGGTAAGAAGCCAGGTGGAGGAAGCGCGCCGCCTTGCCGCCAAAGCCGGCCTGGACAACCACACCACTTTTCTGCAGGCAGATTATTGCCAGGCCCCATTCGAAGAAAACAGTTTTGACTGCGTATGGGCCTGTGAGAGCCTTTGCCATGCCGTAGAAAAAAGCGCTTTCTACCGGGAGGCGTTCCGCCTGCTGCGCCCGGGCGGGCAACTGGTCATCGCGGAATATGTACGGACCCGGCGCCCTCATGGCGCCGGTGGAGAAAAGCTGCTCCTCAGCTGGCTCAACGGCTGGGCCATTCCCGACATCGACACCCCGCAGGAGCACCTGAGCCATGCCCGCGCCGCCGGCTTTGAAGGTACGCGGATCCGCGATTTTACCGGCCAAACCTGGGTATCGCTGAAAAACCTGCACAAGATCGCCCGGCGGTGGATGTGGGCCAATTACCTGCTCTACGGACTGGGTATACGCTCCCGGGCTCAACACGGCAATATCCAGGGCGGCATACGGCAGTTCGAAGCCCTGAACCAGGGGCTGTGGTTTTACGCCGCCATAACAGCAAGGAAGCCCAGTGCCGGCAGCTCCGCAAAAAGACAACCGGCATAAGCGGGGGGCGGATCTGAAAATATCATTTTGGATTTAACCGCATAAATGGTATACTTGCTAAAGTGGCTCAAGCTCCCGTTACTGATGAATAAACATAAAACCCTGGTTATTCTATCTTTGCTTTTCCTGCTCGGCTGCGAACAGCCCAACCCGGAAACGGGGGCGCATGTTGTTGCCGGTGAAGCAGATACCCTTTTGCAGCAAGACCGAAGCAGCATTGCCCTTCCTCGCCTCAAGCGTGATGGCCGCCTGGTGAACCGCCCAGTAATGACGGAAGTCTACCAGCCGGCGCCGCTCGACACCTTCGACCTTCCGGTGATTGATGCCAGGTTGCTCGAAGCCCTTCAAAACAGCCTGGATCTGCTGCGGCTCCAACAGCGAAAAAAAAACCAGCAGGTAGGTAGCCTGCGTATTACCTTCGAAGAACTGGAAGAGGCCATTCACACCCTTATTGCCTGGCAGCATACCAAACCCTATGGCCTGCATGAACACCTGGAAGCCTACCAGATCTGGGGAGCAGACCGAAGAGGCAATGTTCGATATACCGGTTATTTCACACCAGTGATCAAAGTGCGAAAAGACCCCAAGGGGCCCTATCAGCACCCGCTTTACGACCGCCCCCTGGAATGGGAAGGCGACCTGCCAACCCGCCGCCAGATCGAAGGCGGCGGAGTGCTGAAAGGCATGGGGCTGGAACTGGCCTACGCCGCCGACAAGGTCGATGTGTATTATATGCAGGTGCAGGGGTCCGGCTTCGTAGAATACCCCAACGGGCAAGTAGACCTTTTTGCCTACAATGGCACCAACAGGCATCCGTACCGAAGCATCGAAAAGTACATCATCGGCCGGGAAGACATTCCCCTGAATAACCTCTCTATCAGCGGCATACGCCGCTATCTGAAACAAAACCCCGCCATCAGGGATACCATCCTCTTTCAGAACCCTTCTTATACGTTTTTCAGCCGCAAGCGGTCTGTTCACCCCAAAGGAGCAGGTAGCGTTCCTCTCATTGCCGGTTATTCCATTGCGGTAGACCGCCGGTATATCCCACTGGGCAGTTGCCTGCTGGCCGCCTTCCCGGTCTACGACCGCGAAAGGCACCGGGTCATCCGCCACGAATACCGTTTCTTCGTAGCTCACGATGTAGGCGGGGCCATTAAGGGCCCGGGGCATATTGACGTCTATACCGGCATCGGTAACGAAGCCGCCCGCACCGCGGGACGAATCAATTATTACGGCAGCCTGTGGCTGCTGCTGCCCAAATCCCCGCAGGCTCAATTCATCTCCTCAGGAGAATCACATTAAAAAATTGGCACATATTTTGCTGGACATAAAGAAGAAGTCATTAATATGAAAAAGCTTGAAAGCCAAAAAAAAATGAATCCAACATATTTCATATTCACAAATATTAATTATATTTGCCCTCGTCCTCCCTATTCACTCCCCAACTCATCCCCCCTGTACCCCCACCATTTTCTATTCTACTTCGGTAGAAACTTTTATTCCCAATTTTTTCAATTTTTTCCCAATTCATTCAAACTAGTTACAACATGCACAATTATCTACACCTTCTCCAAGCCGCTTTCGGCCCACCGCAGCAAACCTGCACACCATTCACCTTTTTATTTTTCCGGGCTAAACATCCTCACAGGGATTAAAGCAATTACAAGGCTGGTATACGATCAGATCCCTCTGGAAGGAGTGTGGGCAATTGCTGCCCGCGGTTACCATCCAGAAGCAGGCCTGATGTTGCCCGACAGAGCAACCGCCTGAATTGCCGTGCCTATCCGCAAGGAATACCACAGGAACTAAGTTAGTGCCAGTTGCCGGCCCTGCTATGGGCTAAGTATGCTTATTGGTTGCGCCTGATAACCAGGGGCTTCTCATTTGGGCAGCCAAAACAGCCAATAACGAAAACCTGTCCGGAAACTTGCTCTCCCGGGCGCCGGTTGCCCCGCAACGGATAGCCATTGGTATGCCTTTTCGGGTAGCTCCCCCTATTCCTTTCTGTGACGCGCAGACAGGGACAGCCCATCGTATGCCATCTCCTTAACCATCCCGGTAAACCCCACCCCCTCTTACCCTGCGGCCCACCGCAGGGCCTGGCAAACTATTTCTTCAACCCAACCACAACCTAAGAATAATGGCACGCAGCAAAAAATCTTCAAAAGCAGAAAGCATCATCGTATTGATCATCTTTTTGGTAGGTGCATTCGGCGCATTCCATCTGTTTTCCGGCCGGGGCGACTCTGCTCCTGACCCCAGCCATTCTATCGAGGCCCCGATCGAGATGGCCCAGCTTTCACAAACGAACCGGTAAAAGAAGGCGAAAAGGCAGGAAAGTGTACAAATTTCAGGGCTCTTTTCAGATCAATTTTGGCTGATAGTTGTTACCCTATTGCTCAATTCGGCTATCCGTCTAAGGTTGGACAGCATGCCCCGGGGGCGTGTACGATGTATGTACCAAGGGCAGTCCTTAGGCCATGGACGATGTACGAAGTTGTCCAACCTTAGAATGGTGGCCCTCAATTCCTTTGCCATGCACACTATCAAAGAATTACTGGAGCGCTCTGCTTTCGGAGTTTGCAGCTATCTCGGCGAGAAAATAGGTGTAGCTTCCGCCCGGGTACGGCTTTATTTCATCTACCTGTCTTTCGTCACACTGGGTTCACCCGTTATTTTTTACCTTTTCATAGCCTTTTGGCTCAACCTGAAAAGGTATGTCAAAAACAAACGGTCCCTGATCTGGGAATAACCTACTGTTCGAAAGCATAGCGGACGATGTTGGCGCCCATTCGCAAGGCCTGAAGGCGGGCTTCTTCAGGGTCGTTGTGCACGTCCTGGTCTTCCCAGCCGTCCCCCAGGTCGCATTCGTAGGTATAGAAACACACCAGGCGCCCTTCCCAGAACAGGCCGAACCCCTGGGGCGGCTTATCGTCGTGTTTGTGTATTTTGGGCAGGCCATTCTTGAATTCAAACTCCTGCTTATAGATCTCGTGCTCAAAAGGCAGCTCAATGAATTCCAGCTCCGGAAATACTTTTTTCATAGCCACCCTCACGTATTGATCCATCCCGTAGTTGTCGTCGATGTGAAGAAAGCCGCCGCCGATGAGGTAATTCCTCAGGTTTTCGGCTTCGGCGTCCGAAAAAACGACGTTGCCGTGGCCCGTCATGTGGACGAAGGCGTAGTTGAACAACTCCGCGCTGCCGACTTCCACCTCGGCATAGTCGGTATCGAAGCCCGTCCCCAGGTGCTGGTTACAAAAACGGGCGAGGTTGGGCAGCGAAGTCGGGTTGGCATACCAGTCGCCGCCACCGCTGTACTTGAGCAGCCCCATGCGGAGGGCGGGCGGGGCTTCCGCCCCGCTGAAGGAAAAGGCAGTAAGAACAACCAATGCGATCAGTAGTCGCTTCATGAATATCAGTCGTTTAACAGGTTAATGGTATGGCAGGCCACGATGCCCGCCGTTTCCGTCCGGAGGCGCTCCGGGCCCAGGCTGGCCGGGATGAAGCCTGCATCAACGGCAGCCTGCGCCTCGGCCGGGCTGAAGCCTCCTTCCGGGCCTATCAGTATGCAAACGCCGCGGCCGGGCTCGTAGTTGTCTTTCAGGCGCCCCTTAACGCCCTCGCCGAGGTAGGCGATGAATTTTTGCATGCCTGGCTCCACTGGTTTCTGAATGAATTCACCAAAGCCGGAAATATCGTTCAGTTTCGGCAGGGTAGCTTTCAGCGATTGTTTCATGGCGGATACCAGGACCTTTTCGAGGCGGGCAGCCCTTAATTTGCGCCGCTCGGAATGCTCCGTAACCAAAGGGGTGATCTCGTCAATCCCTATTTCGGCCGCCTTTTCCAGGAACCACTCCAGGCGGGCCAGGTTCTTGGTCGGAGCGATGGCAATATGCAGGTGGTGGTTACGGCCGGCCGCGGAAGGCAGGCGCTGTTGTATGGAAGCCGTGCATACTTTTTTTCCGGCCTCCTCAATGCGGGCCTCGTACAGGCCGCCTTTACCGTCTGTAATATATATGGTGTCGCCGGTTTTGTGGCGAAGCGCCTGTATACAATGGCGGGCTTCGTCTTCCGGAAGGATGGCAAGGCCATCCTCAATAGCTGTAGTATAAAATAAGTTCATAGCAAATTGGCGGCTCTTCATCGGTTTTGGCAGGGGGAGCGTATAATTTTTAGCCAAATCCCCTTACCTTTGCGTCCGCTTACGCAACATTAAGAAAAATAATCCTGTTTTTTATCTCAGCTGGTATGTTGCCAGGATTTTTAATTACACTTTTTTAGACTATAGCGCTATATGGATTATGTGATAATGGTGGGGCAGCTGATGCTGAGCCTTTCGATCCTGATCGTCCTGCATGAGATGGGGCACTTTTTCCCTGCCCGGCTCTTCGGCACCCGCGTGGAGAAGTTCTACCTCTTCTTCGACCCCTGGTTTTCCCTGTTCAAATACAAGAAGGGAGAGACGGAATACGGAATTGGCTGGCTGCCGCTGGGAGGGTATGTCAAGATCTCGGGCATGATCGACGAGAGTTTTGACACCGAACAGATGAAGCAGGACCCCCAGCCCTGGGAGTTCCGTTCCAAGCCGGCCTGGCAACGCCTGGTCATCATGCTGGGCGGGGTTACGGTCAATTTCATCCTCGGTTTCTTTATATATGGAATGGTATTGTGGTACTGGGGAGAAGAATACCTGCCCAACGAAAATGTCAAGTACGGCATATTCGTCGATTCTCTCGGCCAGGAAATGGGCCTGCGCGACGGCGACCACATCCTGGCCGTTGACGGCAAGCCTTTTGATAAATTCAACGACCGGCAGGTCGTCCGGGAGATCATCATCAACAACGCCAGCTCGATCAAGGTAGAACGGGAAGGCGAGATCCGGCAGGTGGAGATCGACCCGAAGTTCGTCTCCATCCTGGCCAGCCACGAGAACAAGGATAAACCGTTGTTCTCCGCCCGCATGCCTTTCATCGCCGCCAGGTTGGTGAAAGGTTCCCCGGCGGAAAAAGCCGGCATAGAGGAAAAAGACAAGATCATCGCCCTCAATGGCAAGCCCACGCCCTATTTCAGCGATTTCTACAAGATGGCGCGCAACATGAAGAGCGAACCGGTAGAGGTCACCGTTGTCCGGGAAGAAAAGGATACTTCTACCCTCGCAATGACCACTACTGAAAACGGAACAATAGGGGTGTACCCCTTCGGCCCAACCTACTTCTTCGATACCAAGCGGGAGGAATACACCCTTGCCGAGGCGCTGCCCGCCGGCGTTTCCATGGGCTGGTCTTTCCTGCGCGACCAGGCCAAGGCCTTCGGGCAGATGTTCCGCGGGCGGATCAAGGCCAAGGACAGCCTCGGCGGCTTCGGCACCATCGGCTCCATGTTCGGCAACGAATGGCAATGGGAGCGGTTCTGGAAAATGACGGCCATCCTGTCCCTCATCCTTGCCTTCATGAACCTCCTGCCCATCCCGGCTCTCGATGGCGGCCACGTCATGTTCCTCCTCTACGAGGTGGTCACCGGCCGCAAACCCAGCGATAAGTTCCTCGAATACGCCACTATGATCGGGTTTATCCTGGTGCTCGGCCTGGTCATCTACGCCAACTGGCTGGATGTGACGCGTTTCCTCGGCAACTGGTTCTGATCGAACCCTTTACGGCCGGCCGGTATTCACCGGGAAAACCAGGGAACTTTTTCGCCCGAAAGCGCATTGAGGTGTGTGCACTTTTTTTTGGGGCATAAGCGAAATTTTCCCTAAATTTGTTCTCCGCAAATGAGAAGCCGGCAAAAGTGCCGGGCAGCATCCTTGATATTACTCTTTGCCGAAGTGGCGGAACTGGTAGACCCCGACGAAGAAAAACTAAGCAGGGCAAACGCGGGTCAAGTTTTTCTAGATCGGGGCAGGCGCGCTTCATTCCAGCACGTTTAGTTTTGTCCTCAACTGATTTTTGATATATTTGATATTCTCTTTGCCGAAGTGGCGGAACTGGTAGACGCGCTGGACTCAAAATCCAGTGATGGCAACATCGTGTGGGTTCGAGTCCCACCTTCGGTACCATTTTTTTGCAAGCACTCGCCGAAGTGGTGAAATTGGTAGACACGCACGTTTCAGGGGCGTGTGCTTTTACGAGCGTGGGGGTTCGAGTCCCCCCTTCGGCACAGAACAGGCCTCCGCCACCACGGGGGCCATTTTTATTGCGGTGATTCAGATAATCAGAGCGCTAACAAGTCTTCCTTATTTCCTGAATTCTTGTTTAAAATCCCTGTGCCATTGAACAGGAAATCAGGAAATAAAGGAAATCATGATAAGCGCCGCCCCGCAACTCCGGGCTTTTTACCATTGATTCGCGTGATAGATTTTTATGTCTGATTACTTAGATAAACTTCTATTTGAACTGGAAAGCTTGAAATAGTCCAAATGAAATCATGAAATAAAGGAAATCATGATAAGCGCGCACAGCGCGTTTCATAGGTCCATCGCTTCCCTCAGGTATTAGCGCGCAAAGCGTGCTTTTGCATGGACCGCAAAGCGGGACATGCA
>JAGFJE010000047.1 GCA_024103175.1 Phaeodactylibacter sp. | reverse complement strand
TATCAACCGCTGGCTGACAAATCAACCGGCCAAGGCTTCTTATCTTCGCGCCTAATTGTTCACCGACTAAAGCAAATTACATGAAGCGATTAATACATCTGATGCTATTGCTTTTCACTGCGCCGGTACTGCTCCCGGCCCAGCAGCAGGCCAACCTGCTCGGCACGTGGGACGATCCAGAGCTGGTGGGGTCCACTTTTTACGACAATACCTACAACGAAGTATGGGGCCTTGCCCTTAACGGCCATGAGTACGCCATCGTCGGCTCTACTGCCGGCACGCACTTTATTGACGTAACGGATCCCACCGGGCCGTTTGAAGCCCATTTTGTGCCGGGCAATTTTCAGGGCGGCGGCGTGATCCACCGCGATTATCACGACTACAACGGCTACCTATACGCCGTCTGTGACGAAGGGCAGAGCAGCCTGCAGATCATAGACATAAGAGGCCTGCCGGATGCTGTGGAGGTGGTTTACAACTCCGGCCAGTTGATCCGCAGGGCACATAATATTTTCATCGACACTTCGACTGCGAAACTGTATGCCCTGACTACTTCCGGTAACCAGACGGGTTATGCCGCCATGCGTATATTCAGCCTTTCCAACCCCACAGATCCGGTAAGCCTGGGCAGTTACAACAGCTTCGGCGGCCTGGTTGCCGGCCATGTGCATGACGCCTATGTGCGCGATGATATCGCCTTTCTCAACTGCGGAAGCAACGGTTTCGCCATCGTCGACTTTTCCGACCCCGCCAACCCGCAAACGCTGAGCACCCTGACAGAATATCCCTTCCGGGGCTACAACCATTCCGGCTGGCTATCCGACGATGGCCGCTACTACTACATGGCGGATGAAACCCATAACGCCGACATGAAAGTCATTGATGTGAGCAACCCCTGTGAGATCGAGGTGGTGGGTACGTTCGACGCCGGGGTGGACAACCCTTTCAGCATCCCGCACAACCAGATCGTGGCCTGCAACTACCTCTATGTGGCCTATTATTACGACGGGCTGGTGGTATATGATATTTCGGACCCCGCCAATCCGGAAAAAGTGCTCTACTATGATACCTATCCCGAACCCGACGGAACCAGTTACAAAGGCGCCTGGGGCATTTATCCGTTCCTGCCTTCCGGCAATATCCTGGTGCTGGATATGCAGTCGGGCCTTCATGTATTCGAAGGGCCGGGAGATAATTGCTCCCCCACTCAGGAACTGTCGGCGGTGGATTTGTCCTGCCTGGGGCTGAACAGCACTGCCGGGGCCGAAGGCGTGGAAAGCCTGGAAGTTTTCCCCCAACCGGTTTCCGGCCAGCTGAACGTGCGGCTGGATCTGGCCGAAGGCCAAAGAAAGGTTAACGCCCTGCTTCTGGATATCAACGGCCGCCTCACTCAACGTTTAGGTACGGAACAACTGCAACCCGGCCCCAACCTGCTGAGCTATGAGCTGGACGCCAACCTGCCGGCCGGCGTTTATCTGCTCCGCCTGGAAGGGGAGGGGATGCAGATGGTGAGGAGGGTAATTGTGCAATGATGGGTCCTGTTGTGTAAATGTGTAATCGTGTAAAAGTGTAAATGTTCCATCTTCGTTTACACCTTTACACTTTTTCACCCTTACACAACTCCAAGCCTTATCTTTGCCGCCGAAACCGAGAAGAAGTTTTTATGAAGAGCAGCATATTTTACATCCCGGCCCTGTTGATCCTGTTCATGCCGGGCGGGTTGCTTGCCCAGCAGCCGGATTTTCTGTCCGGAACGTCGGGCAGGAGCAGCAGCCGGAGCGGAGGGGAGCAGAGTGATATTGAGGTGGATACTTTCGAGATCTTTTATTTTTTTGCCGATAACCCCAACCAGGAGATCCCATTTTCCGATTCTACCCTGGGCAATTATTTCCACCAGTATGACCCGGTGCGCAAGCGGGACCTCGATTACCGCCACCTCGGCAACCTGGGGTCGGCGCACCAGCCCATTGTTTTTGAAGCGCCCTGGCGGCGGGGTTTTGACGTGGGCTTACACCAATACGACTTATATATGACGCCGGGGAGCAAGATGCACTATCACCGCATCGAGCGCCCCTATTCCAATGTGTCCTATACCCAGGGTTCGGAGCAGGCGGATGGGTATGTGACCGCCGAGTTCAGCCGCAATTTTGCCAACGGCCTCAATTTTTCTCTCGACTATAAGCGCATCAACCAACTGGGCACCCAGGGGCAATATCCCAACCAGAACAACCGCAATACGGCCTTCACCAACGGTATGTGGTACGAAAGCGGGAATGGCCGCTACGACGGCTTCCTCAGCTTTGCCGCCAACACCATCCAGCAGGAAGACAACGGCGGCATCCTGGTTGAACCTATCACCGAGGGGCAGTTCAGCAGCCCCAGTTCCGCCGATGTGTTCCTGGAAACGGCCCGCACGCGGCATGCCCACCGGGAATTTATGTATACCCATTACTACAGGTTTGGGGGCGGGCAGGACTCCATCCGCGGCCTGCGGCGGTCGTATACCATTTCCCATCAGGCCATTATCAACAACAGTACCTACAAATATTTCGATGATTACAATGAGGCGCAGGATTCCAACTTCTACAACTCCTTTCCGGCGATGCTGCCCGACCCACGAGGTACAAGGCTCTTTTTCAAGCACCGCAAACTGGAGAACAGCCTCCGCCTGGCCACCTTCAAACTCGACAGCCGCAACCAGGAACGGGCCAGGAACCAGCGCGATCTCTTCGAAGTAGGCGCCGTGCACAGCCTGCACCGCATCGAGCAGGCCGGCGCCGATTCTACCCTCAACAACCTATTCCTCACCGGCAAATACCGGTTCAACCCCAATGAGCGGCTGCGCATCAACCTCTACGGCCATTTCGGCCTGTGGGACAATGCCGGCGATTACCGGGCGGAAGGCAACCTATTCTTCGACTTCAAAAAGGTGGGCAGCCTGAGCCTGGGCGCCATCAACCAGCTGTATTCGCCTACCTTCATGGAGCACCGCCTTTATCTTTCGGAGCGGGAGATCTACCGCAACGATTTCAGCAAAACATTGGCTACTACTCTTTCCGGAACCTATGCTCTGCCCGCTTTCAAACTCGAAATTACCGGGCGCTACCACCTGCTTAATAACTACATTTACTTTGATACGCTGGGACTGGCGCAGCAGACTGGCATCCCCATCAGCATCGCCCAGCTGATCGTCAAAAAGGATTTTCGGGTGGGCAGCTTCCACCTCGATAATATCGTCGCCCTGCAGCAGGCGACCGAAGATTTCGTCCGCCTGCCTTCCATCTATTCCAAACACAGCCTCTACTACGGGGGAAAATGGTTTCAGGTGCTGGATGTGCGGGTGGGCATCGACCTGCGGTTCAACAATTCCTTCTATGCCCCCTACTACAATCCCGTTACCGGCCAGTTTCAATTGCAGGACAGCCGGGAGGTGGAGTTCTATCCGGCGGCCGATGCCTATTTCAGCATGAGGGTCACCAAGTTCCGGGCATTCATAAAATGGGAGAACGTCACCGCTGCGATTCCGGACCAGGGGCTTTTTTATCAGACGGCTTATTATGCGCATCCCAGTTCCGTGTTCCGGCTGGGGCTGAAGTGGCGGTTTCTGAATTGATCTCGGGATTCGTGATTTGAGAGTACAGAAGGCGCGTTCAATAACCAGTAACCCAACCCAGGTTCGATATGTAGCCCCCAACTGCTGTTCGCTATTCGCTTTTCGGTGTTCGCGCTTGCGAGGGCCCTCCTCGGGCAAGCGAACGCCGCCCGTCTTCGCTAAACTCTTCCGGGTAAAAACCGCCGAATACTGCCCTTCTGTTCATCAGGGTAAAAACTGCCGAAGTTGGGGTCTACCAGTCGAACTTGGGCCAAGATCCATAGCCGCCCTGCTGCTTACCGCTTCACCAATCGCTCTACGGCAATCCGCTTGCCATTCCCATCAACAACCTCCAGGATATACAGGCCGGGTACCAGCCCGTTAAGGGATAGCTGGTGAACCTCCTGCACGGGGTGCAGTGCCTGAGTGCTGAGCAATTTCCCTTCCAGGCTATGGATGCGGGCCACTCCCGCCTGAGCTTCGGACAACACGGGCAGGCGCAGGTAGGCCACCTCGGAAGCCGGGTTGGGAAATAATACGGGATTCTGATGAGTACCGGGTTCCCTGGCCCCTGAAATAACGACATACAGTTCAGTGGATACGGAGGAACAGCCGTCAGCAGAACTCTGCAGGCTATAGCTTCCGGTTTGCGTAACTTCCAGAACCTGGCTGGTGGCTCCCGGTATCGGCTCTCCATTCAGGAACCACTGTAAACCCGTACTCAGTGGAGTATTGCTGTACAAAAAGTTGTCATTGGACAGAAAAATGTGCGGTGTGGGCGGCGTGGGGCTCACCGTAATACTAACCGCTTCGGAGGACAGGCTCAGGCAGCCGGCCTCATTCTGCACCTGTACGCTGTAGAGCCCTGAGACAAAGGGCCGAATGACAAGGGACTGGCTGCCGTTGCTCCAAAGATAGTTGGGATATCCTTCCGGGGCCCACAGGAGGCTGGGCATAGCATCACAGAAGGATGTTCCTCCCTCTACGGTAATTGCCGGCTGTGGCGGAGCCGGCATATCAACGGTATAAACCGTCACCGGCTGAGAAGGATCGCTCAGGCATCCGTTGAGGGATACTCCCCGTACGGTATATTCTCCGGGTTCTGTTACACCGGTCGTACTGCCTGTTTCTCCATTGCTCCAAAGAAAACCGAAGTATCCGGGAAACTCCGGAGTGGTAAGCGTCACCTGTCCGCCCTGGCAGAGCGCCAGCGATACCGGCACTTCAATATAGGGGGGCGCCGTGGGGTATTCGAAACTTGCATAAACGGAGTTAGAAGGCGGGCTCAGGCATCCCTGCTCGTCGGCGATATGATACCACAGTTCGCCGGGATTGGTGACAAATACCGACGGCCCCGTTTGCCCGTTGGACCAGAAAACGGGCCCCATCCCTTCTGCTGCCCTGAACTCGAGGGTATCTCCGTAACATCCGCCGGCTACCTGTTCGAGGACAGGAGGGATGGTAATGGCAGAGGTGCAATTGCGGAGGATCACCAGGTGGTTGTGCTCGTTGTAGAGGTAATCCTGGGTAATAAAGGCCAGCTTGCCTTCGCCTCCCCAGTTCACCAGATCCCATACGTAGCCGCCCAGGTTGAGAAATTCCCTTTCCTCGATCAGGCTGTAGTTGCTCTTATCGAAAGTTTGCAACGCCAGCCAGGGACTGTAGGTGGAATTCAGAAAGTATACCACATTGGAATCAGGCGCCACTTCTACGCCTGCATTGTAGAGGCTGTAATTCGAATCAAATTGGCCGGCGAGTGCCGGCGTATCTCCGCTGATGTCGACCACCTGCCCCAGGCCGGAATACAGCTTCCCTTCGGCGTATTCGATCTCGTCTCCAAACTTGTAGAACAGGCCTTCTGTCAGGCTGAGGACAGTCACCCCATTGGCGTCAATGGCCATCTTCCGCAGGCCAAACTCGGAGCTTTCGTTATTGAATCCGTACAACAGCCCTGTGTTTGGGTCAAAGGCCAGGCTGTTGCTGCCGGTATGCACCGGAGTAACTGCCGGGCGCTGCACTCCATTGTCAAAAACGGCTACTCCGGTATGGCGGGGGCCGGTCAGTTGGCTCATCAGGGAAACGGCAACCACTTCCGGGGCGCCCGGCGCCACGGCGATATCGTCTGCGAAGTTGGGGCCGTAGATCGGCCCGGCGCTGCCCATGCCGAAACGCAGTTCGGCCTGCTGGCTTTGCAGGCTGAACCGCACGATCTCCGGGATCGTGGTTAAGCCGATGTAAATAAACTTTTCGTCATCGGAAACGGCCATCACCCCCGGCGAGCCGCCGATGGCATAACAGGTGTCGATTGTCCCGTGGTAGGGGTCCACCACGCAGAGGCTGTTGCCGTAAGCACCTCCCTCGGAAGTGGAAACGTACAGCCTGTCTGTGGACGGCAGGTAAATAATGTCGTTCGATTTCAGGTTGAGGACTTTCACATCCTGAGCGGCAACGACACCGCAGGCAAGTAGAAAAAAGAGTAATGTTGCTTGGCGCATTGTGGTGTTGAAATTTCGTGCAATGTAGCCTGCGCAACAATGCTGCGAAAGAGGGTAGGGCCAATTATCGGCCAATGTAATATTTGGCGTTTAAGGCTGGAAATCAGTTGTTTGGGTTGGGTTTTCTGCGCAAGGCGTCCGGAGACAGGCTATTTTCGTCGAAAATGCGGCGGGAGGAGTGACGGCACACTGGCCTTTAGTATGGATTAAGGGCCTATGATCTTATTGAATCCTAAGGGATCTTAACAGATCAGTGTACCATCACTATAAGAAAATGCCCGTTAAGGCCAATTCCATTATCGCACCTTCCGGAATACGGCGTCATCATACCGGAAGGCCGTTACTTTGCCGCCGTCCAGGTTAAAGAAAAGGACTTCTCCGCTACCCGGCACCAGTTCGATCCGGATGGAATTCTCGGCCGTGTAGGGAGTGGCGGAGCAGTGCAGGTTTCCGATGCTCACATTCAGGGCGTCTGAGGTGCTTTCCACTTTCAGCGTACCGAGGGCGTCGTTGTGGTACGTGCCGGCGTAGGCCTCGAAGGGCAATGCCAGTTGCCAGGTGCGTTCGGCCCGTTTGGCGCGGCCTTTGGCCACCGCTTTGCCTACCTGCTCCAGCCTTTTGGCGATCTCTTTCCTCCCTTTCTCTCCTCTTTTTTTTGCTTCCGGGCGCTGCAGCCACCAGTCGTAGGCGTAGGCTGCCAGCAGGTTCATCACCCGGGTGCCGGCCACGGCGTCGTTGACCATCACGGCGACGCCCAGGCTTTCTTCCGGCATAAAAGAAACATGGGCGGCGAAGCCGGCGAAGCCGCCGAAGTGGTGCAGTTGGGCATAATCATCATACTGTCCGATGTGCCAGCCCAGGCCATAGTGCTCGCGGGTAAAGGGTGGGAATTCGCTGTCCGTTTCCGCCAGGCGCCCGTGGGCGGTTTCAAAAAGCCCGGCCGGGAAGACCTGCCTGCCGTCCAGTTTTCCTTTATGCAGGTTGACGGCCAGCCAGCGCGCCATGTCCTCAGCAGTGGTGATCAGCCCCCCGGCGGATTGCATGGTGTTGTCCTTTTTCTCCAGGTAGAGGCGCTCCATATTGCCGGGGAGGCCTGCATAGGGGGCGGCCAGCGGCCAACCGCCCTTTTCCGCTTTCGATATATAGGCGGTAGTGCGATCCATGCCCAGCGGCTCGAAGATCAGCTCCTCCATCCACTGCTGCCAGGGTTTGCCGGTTTTTTCTTCCAGGATGATACCGTAGAGGTTGTAGCCGAAGTTGGAATATTGATAGTGGCCATAGCCCTGTTCGGTGGGCTCGCAGTATTGCAGCAGTTCCTTAAGCTTTTCGTTGCTGTGGTCGCCGGTGAAGGCCAGTCGCATAGTAACGGGTCCGTTCTCCATACCCATGGTGTGGGTGAGCAGGTCGCGCACTTTGACCTGCCGGGCGTTGATCGCCTCCGGAAACAGTTCCGCGGAAAGGTAGGTGGTGATGGGCTCATTAAGCCGGATAACGTCCTTCTTATCCAGCAGGGCCGCCATCAGCCCGGTGAATGACTTGGTGGAGGAGGCGATGTAAAAAGAAGTGTTCTTTTTGGCCTTTATGTCCTTTTCCTTATCGGCGTAGCCGAAGCCTTTGGCGTACACCGTCTGGCCGTCCTTCACCACGGCAATGGCCAGGCCGGGGATAGTGGGAATGTCTTCGAGGGTAGATTGGATGAACTGGTCCATGTCGTGTGTAAAGGCTTTGTCTTGTGGCGTACTTGCCATTGTAAACAAGGGAAAGCAACATACAGTGATGATGGGAACGATTCGTTTCAACATAGTCGGGAATTTTTGGACAAAGATAGGAGGGGTGGGGGTGTATGTCTTGAATGAATGAAACCAGGCCTGTTGTGCTATTCCTTTTAATTGTATAACTTGTTTGATCTAATCAGTAAACACTATTCACACCACTACTCTTCTCATTTATCGGCATAAGCCATTTCAACTGGCTTATACAATGAATAAGTTCCTTTTTTTTAACCAAAACCGGATTAGAGATGAAGAATAAAGGACAAAGGCCCAAAACCAGGCAGGAAATAGCCAACGAACTGGGAATATCATACACCACGTTTTGGCGTTGGCTGAAAAACAACAATATCGAGTTGCCACGAGGGTTGGTATATCCTAACAAGCAAAAGGAGATTTTTCAGAAAATATTTTCTGATTTCTCTAAAGAGAAGGAAGAATGAGTAGTGTGATGTTTTGGAATAAAATGAAAAGGTTTGAAATGGCACTTTGGGCTAACTTTAACTTGAAATTTTGCGCAACAATTTCAAGTAGTTATGCCTGAAGCTACTAGTGCGCCGGGAACGAAGTTGTTGATCAATAATTTGAGGCTATTTTTCGGCCAGGCAAGGCGCGACGACCGCCCATAGCCGAAGCTACGGAAGGAAGGAGCAACGCGGCATGGACGAAAAAGAGCCCAAAGAATTGGTTAAGAATTTCGTTCCCGGCGCACTAGACAAGTACCAATCTAGTTGACGTAACCTAGAATGTCAAACGAATATCTGTTTCAAGTTACCTCCTACACCAAAGCATTTAGGTTTAATTTTTTCTCAAAGATGTTGTCTTTTGGAAAAAATAATGTAGTCGAAAACCAGTATTTATCCCTAATTAAATTCAGGGATATTGTTCATAGAATCGACTCTCCTTTTCTTTTAGACAAAGATGTGGAAAATTCCACAAAGAAATTTGACAAAAGGGAAGATGCCAAAACAAAACTTTATTTGTTATTTTTGTCT
>JAGFJE010000045.1 GCA_024103175.1 Phaeodactylibacter sp. | reverse complement strand
ACGAGGTATACTTCTCCCTGCTCCGCCATGATGACAGAGGCAAAATCATCCCCGAAGGCGCCGGGCGCCGGGTCGCAATCATAGGGGTCGGTAACCGGCTCACCGTTGGCATTGACCGCCGCCAGGCCGGTGGGGTCGGCGCCGGCGGCCCAGGAAGAACGGATCGGCTGGGTGCTTTCGATCAGATCTCTCACCTGCAGAGGCTCTTCACATACCTGCTGGCGGTCGAACGGGCCCCATACGTTGAAGTCGATATCGGATTCCTCGCCGGGGGTGGCGGCCTGCACGATAAACCCAAAGGGGCCGTCGGCCTGGGCTTCGATGCTGAACCAGTAGTAGTTAGGCTGGGCAGAGCCGGTATTGAGCCAGCACCCGTCGTTAACCCCGGGAGTGAAGGTAATGTCCTCAAACCCCTGGTTAAAGACAAAGGTGGAGGGCAGTCCGCTGGGGTCGATGCACCCGTTGAGCGGGTTGCACAGAGAACCCAGCAGCGAAGGGTTCAGGCTGCAGGAGGACTCCGTAATGGACAGGCCGAAATCGGTGCACCCCTGGCCGTTGGCCACCACGATATAATAAGTCCCGGCGTCCTGAAAATCAACGGAGCTCGCCTGCCCGCCGGCGGTTTGCGCCAGGCACTGCGTTTCCGGGTCATCAGGCGGGCCGTCCAGTACGACGATGCCGGTGCCCGGCGTAGCGCCGGTTACCTGCACATTCGCGCAGAAGCCGCCGGCCGATTCATAGGCGAACACCACTTCGGGGCCGAACAGGAACGGCGCCTGGGTACAGGGCGTCTCCGTCAAGTTGGAAGCATCATCACAGGTGGAATACCCTCCCTGGTTGAACGGCAGGCCGCTGATCGCTATGGGGTTGTCAAAGGAAGACCCATCGCAGGCCAGGGGGCTGCAGGACCAGATGAGCTCGAACCCGCCCTGCTGGACCGAGCCGTCGGAAAAAAACTCCACAGTTACCGCCGAAGAACCGGACTGTATGACAAAGGGCTGGCCGGAGCTGAAGCCGTTAAGGGTAGCCAGCAGCGGCCCGTTGGTATTGTCGCCGGCATAGATGTTGACGAAGTCAAAATTGGCCTCCAGCTGAAAGTCCAACACGGAGATCTCGATACACTGATTGAACTCCGCCGGCTCGATGACGAAGGTATGGTTCTGGTTGGAGCCATAGTCTCCGTCCGGGCCGCCGTCATCATATAGCGTCCCGAAACAGGAGCTGGAGCCCGGCGCATCGCCGATATTGACGGCGGGCACATATTCTTCGACGCAAAGGGTAAAGTCGCCCGAATTGGGGGCGGCAGTGGCCGAATAGTCATTGACCAAAAGGTAATAGGTGGTGTTGGGGGTCAGCCCCAGCACGTCGAGCTGAAGTTGGTTGCTGCCCGAAGGAGCCGAAAGGCAGAAGCCCAGGAATGCCAGTCCGCCGACACAATCTCCCCGGTAGATAGCCACCTGGGGGTTGGTAATGGGCCCGTTGGCGCCGGCATCCGTTCCCTGGAGAATGATGGATACATCGCGCAGGGTATCGTTGGTGGTGAAAGTAAAATAGACGTCACGATTCACGTTTCCGCCGTTAAAACAGTTAGGAATATTGCCTGCGCCCAGGCCGCTGGCCGTTGCGTTGACGTTGTTGTAGATCTGGCCCGAACAGTCCGCCGGCAGCACACCGAGGTCAATGGCGCCCGCACAATTGTCGTTCACTGGTGCTTGTCCCGCAAGGGCTAGAGTTAAAAACAGGAAGAACAGGGAAAGTAAAGATATTCTCATTGTTTGCCTTTTAGTGTTTTTTGTTTTATCGGCAGCTATCGATTCCGGATCGCCCCTTTACTTTGGAGCCGACCAAAATTAATCAAATTTTGGAATTTACTGAATGAATAGGTTCTCTCTCGGCGGGGAGGTGACAAAGTGGGGGGGGCTGGTTGATTAGGTTAATGGGCTTCCGGTAAACCTCGATGGTTGATAGGATTGATTTAGAAGCCCATCAACTCAATCAACCAATCAACCCAATTTTACCCGGCTGAGCCTCAGCGAAGACGGGCAACTCAATCAACCATAAACTCCGCCACCTTCCGGATCACATCCGGATTTTTCATCAGGCGGTAGTGGCCGTAGCCTTCGGCGACGAGCAGGCTGGCGTTGTCCCAGGCATTGAAGGTGGCCTGTGCTTCCGAAAAAGGGACGATGGCGTCTTTGGGGTCGTGGACAATGAGGGCCTGTCCTACCCGGAAGCGGCCGGAAGCGGCGCCGACATCAGCATGGCGGACGGGAAATTTCACTTTTTTTTCCAGGAAGCGGAAAAACTGGCGGGCTGCCGGGCCGGGCAGGTTGAGGGTATCGATGGCGTCGTAGAGCACTTTATCCATGCGGCTGGGCGCGCCGATAAGCACCAGTTTTTCGACTTTGAGCTGATTATCCAGGTTGGAAAGGGCAAAAACGGTGGAGGCGCCGCCAAAAGAATGGGTGATGATGCCATAGGCGCCGCCGACCTGGTTGAGTACGGCCCGTACGGCGCCGCCGAAGTGCAGCAGGTTGGTGCGCCGGCCGCCGGAATTGCCGTGCGCCGGCCCGTCGAAAGCAACCACCCGAAAGCCCCGCTCCAGAAGGGCCGGCACGAAAGACCGAAGGGCTGTGCCCCTCGATTCCCAGCCGTGGACCAGCAGGATGGTGCGCGCTCCGCCGCCCCATTCATAGCCCTTCAGGATCTGCCTGCCGTAAAGGAATTCAAACAGGCGGGCGCTCTCCAGTATGGGGTCGGAAGCCCGGTGCCGGGCCCGGTGGCGGGGCGTGGAAAACAAGCGGTAGGCCACGCGTCCGGCGGCACGGGGAAAGACATACCCCAGGGTGCCGAACAACAGGCGTATAACCTGCAGCACCGGAGGATAGGACGGCGGTTCCTCCGGTTTACCCTTCCATTCAGATTGCAGGTATTCTATTTTTTTTATTGCTTCCATGCGTTTTTCTGGTTCCGTGAAATCTGGCGCTGATCATAAACCATACGCTATTGCACCGGCCTCAGCTCTTCGATCATGCGTAATAACTGCCGGGCCATAGCATCAAAGTAACGCACATCCTTGTAGAGCTGGGCCAGCATGATGCCACCTTCCAGCGTGCCGATGAACTGGGTGGCAAAAGCACGGCTGTCGGCAGCGGGCCGTACCTCTCCCCTGTCTTTTCCTTTCTCCAGCGTATAAACGATGCGCTCCTGCCATTCGTCCAGGGCGGCGATGACCCGGCTGCGCAGAGCGGGGTTGCTGTCGTCGGCATCGATGGCGGTGTTCTGTATGGGGCAGCCGCCTTCGATGGGCGGGTTCAGGATGCGCTCCTTGTAGAAATACACCACGGCCTTGAGTTTATCGAGCGTATGGTCGATCACCCGGGTACGCTCCCGCACTTCCTCCGAAACCCGTTGTACGGCGTGCTCGAAAGCGGCCAGGGCAATGTCCTCCTTGCTGTTGAAATTGCCGTACACCCCCCCTTTAGACAACCCGGTCGCTTTCACGATGTCGTCCATGGAGGTACCGGCAAAACCCTTCAAATTGAAAATGGCTGCGGCTTTCTCAACGATATATTGCCTGGTCTGTTCTGCTTTGGGCATGGTGTAATGTTGTTGAAAACCCAAAAATAAACCGACCGGTCGATTTTTGCAAATTTTCAGAACTTAAAATACCCCGGGAATGTTCTCTCCCCGTAACCTATATTATTACCTTTGCGACGCGATGAATTTGAACCAAGTATATTTACATACCGGCGCCAACCTCGGCAACCGGGAGTCCAACCTGAAATGGGCCAATCAATGGATCGAGCGGGAGATCGGCCCCATCGAGAAGGCTTCCAAGGTTTATCAGACTAAGGCCTGGGGCATCACCGACCAGCCGGACTTTCTGAACCAGGCGCTATTGGTAAGCACCCGGCTGTCTCCTTTCGAGCTGCTCGAAAAGATACAAACCATCGAGCGGCGCATGGGGCGCGTACGGGAGATCAAATGGGGAGAGCGCATCATCGACATCGACATCCTTTTCTATAATGACCAGATCATAGATACGGAAAAACTGGCCATCCCCCACCCTTACCTCCACTACCGCAATTTCGTATTGCTCCCCCTGATGGATATTGCCCCCGGGCTGGTGCACCCCGCCTTCGGCAAGACCATAGAAGAGCTGTACGCCAATTCAGAGGATACGCTGGCGGTGGAGGTGGTGAAGTAGGAGGAGGTCAGGGAGCAGTGTTTCGGGGAGTAGTGTTTTGGGGAGCAGTGTTTCGGGGAGCAGTGCTTTAGGGAGTAGTGTTTCGGGGAGCAGTGTTTCAACACTAATACACCACAACGGGACTGTTCGCGATTCGCTGTTTTTACCCGGCCGATCCCGATAACTATCGGGAGAGGAGGGGCGCCGTTCGCAAGTTCCTGAAAATCAAAGGGGGGGGGG
>JAGFJE010000035.1 GCA_024103175.1 Phaeodactylibacter sp. | reverse complement strand
GCGGAGATCAGGGCGGCATTCATTTCCCGGTAGATCGATTGGTCGGCGGCGGTAAAATCCCGGAAAAGCTGCATGTATTTTACGGCTTCGGCCTCCCTGCCGACTTTGCGCATCGTCATGGCGATTTTGGCATTCTCCGCCGGATAAATGTTCAGGTTATACGCCTCTCTGATGTCGGCAAACTTTTTATAGTGCCGGTAAGCTTCCTGGTAATCGCGCATGAAGTAGCAGATCTTGGCTACCTCCTGCATGACGTCCAGCCGGGTGGGGTCCCGGGCCAGCGTTTCGAGCAGCATTTGCCGGGTTTCGGCGAGGTCCTGATCCCGGGCATATAGGATATAGGCTTTGACATATTGGGAATACAAATTATCCGGGTGATAGGCCAGAGACTTATTGATGTATTCTTCCGCTTCTTCCACAAAGCCGGATTGTATAAAGGCATTGCTGATGTGCAGATAGGTGAAGCTGGCGGTGATGGAGTCGTAGGAAGCGATATCCAGCCGGATGCCTTTCAGGGCGTACTCCAGGTATTTTTCGGTATTGGGGATATAAGTGGTGTAAAAGTCGGAGAGGATATTGATGGCCAGGGCGTAGTTCGGGTTGTACTCCAGGGCTTTTTCCAGATGGGGCAGGGCCGACTCATAATCTCCCTGGTGGAGGTAATACAGGCCTTTGGCCAACCGGCTCTCCGGCAATTGAGCGCCATAAAGGAGGGCCCTATCCGCATAATTGTTGATCTGTTCGGCATATTGCTTTTCCGCCTGGCCGGCATCGAGAAAATAATAGCAAATGGCCAGGGCGGCATAGGCGCTGGCGAATTCGGGGTCGAACGTTATAGCCTTCTTATAATAAGGAATGGCTTTTTCCAACCCATCAGGGGTTCTTCGGTTAGAAAGGTCAAGCCCCTTCAAAAAGGCATCGTAGGCTTCCATGTTTTCCGTGAGCACTTCTCCGATCCGCTGTTCTTCTTCGGGAGTGATGACGGCCTGTACCTCATCTGCGATCTTTTTGGCGACTTCCGCCTGCAGGCTAAAAATATCGGTGGCCTCCCGGTTGTATTGTTCGCTCCATAAGTGCCGGTCCATGGGCGCCTCGATCAGTTGGATGCTCAACAGGATCTGATCCCCGTCCTTTTGCCCGCTACCCTCCACGAAGTACTGCACCCCCAGTTCCTGCGCGATCTCCGGGATGATCTTCTGCGTATTGCGGTACTTTTCAACGGAAGTCCGGCTAATAACCCTGACGTCTTCTATCTTCTGCAGGTTATTCAGGATGGCCTCCATCAGGCCGTTGATGATGTACACATTGGTGGAATCATTGCTGTCGTTGATGAAGGGCAGAACGGCGATGGACTTCTCCCGGGCAGGCTGGCCGTTGGTGACAGGGGCGGGAGAGAAGCCTGTTCGAAAAATAAAGTACCCTCCGATGACAGCGGCGGTGGCAGCCAGGGCCCAGATGATGGCGTTCTTCCGGCGCTTTTTCCCGGAGGCTTTTTTACCCGTTTCCTGCCCGCTTCTGAGCTTGCCCGTCAGCTGGCCCGCTTCGGGGACGGCCAGGCCGGGGTTGGTGACGGCGAAGACCTCCAGGGGTTTGCTGACGTTTTTGAATTCAAAGGCGCCCATAGTGGTGGTTTGGATATCCGGCTGGTTCTTCACCTCGTCGTAAACCTTTTCCGAAATGAATACGCTGCCGGCCGCCGCCAGCGATTCGATCCGGGAAGCGACATTGACGCCGTCGCCGATGATGTCCTCTTCGTTGATGATGATGTCGCCGCTGTGGATGCCGATCCGGACCGGGATCTGCGGCGCCATCCGGAATCCCCGCTGCAGTTCGATCCCGCACTTCACCGCATCGATCGCGCTCGGGAAAATGCTCAGCGTCCCGTCTCCGTAGTACTGCAGGATCTTGCCGTTGTATTTTTTGGTCACTGCGTTGAATACCTCCCGGTGCCGGTTTCTGGCCTGCAGGGCCTTTTCTTCATCCTGCTGCATGAGGGCGGTATAGCCCTGTATGTCGGTAAACATAATGGCCGCCAGCCGGTGGGGGCGGGCGGGCGGCGGAGCGTCGCTTTCGTCAAAGTCCCTTTGTTCGGCCTCCCCTGGCGGGTAGCCGTAGTGTTCGCGAAAGCATTTGATAAAATAGGAGGTACTGTTGAAGCCCACCTGATAGGAGATCTCGGAAACAGTAAAGGAATCCTGTTTGAGCAGCTCCATGCCGTGTTCCAGGCGCACCTGCCGGATCAACTGGCTCACCGACAGCCCGGCGGTCTTTTTGACCTTGCGCAGTAAGCTGGAACGGCTCATTCCCACCTCGCGGGCCAGCTCGGTAACACCGAACTGCTCATTCGATAAATTTTCCTCGATCACTTCCGTAACCTGTTTGAGAAAATCATTGTCCGGCGAAGGAGGATCTGGCATTATGGGGAAAGGTTGGTTAATTCCTGACAAGTTAAGGAATTCAGCGTTCTGCATCAAATTTTATACCCCCTGCATCATAGTTTATATGCCCGCCCCAAACTTGATGCCTTTTGCCTTTTTTTTGATTAGCGCCGCCTTCCTTTTCACCGGACCTTTACAGCATCGAAAAGATGTAAAAAAGCAACCATGAAAAATCGTATTTATTTCCTCGACCACCTCCGGACATTCGCCATTTTCCTCGTCGTCCTGATCCACGCCGGGCTTGTTTATGAACAAGTTCTGGAAAACGCCTGGATCGTCATCGACCCGGCCAAGAGCGGCGGCATCGGCCTGGTGCGCATGTACCTGGACCTGTTCGTGATGTACACCATCTTTTTTGTTTCGGGATATTTCATCCCCGGTTCGGTAGAGAAATACAGCGCAGCGGGCTTTCTGAAGGCCAAGTTCAAAAGGATCCTGCTACCCTGGATCCTCGCCGTTCTTGCGCTCATCCCGGCCTACAAGGCAATCTTCCTGTACTCACGAGGGCTGCCCCAGGAAGAGTGGTACTCCTACTTCCATATTTTCCAACGGGCAGGGGCCGACCTGACGGTTTTTTCCAACAACCCGAGCCAGAACTGGCTGTGGTTCCTGCCGGCGCTGTTCGTCTTCCAGGCAGCATATCTTGCCCTGTGGAAAGTCAGGGCTTTCCCCCTGAAGATCTCGGTGAGAACGGGCGTGATCCTGGCCTTTGTCCTCAGCCTGGTGTACAGCATGGCGATTTCCGAAGCCGGCCTGACAGGGTGGCGCCATTCCGGGTTCCTGGAATTTCAAAGGGAACGACTGCTGCCCTATTTTCTTGTTTTCCTGCTGGGGGCGCTGTGCCGGGAACGGAAGGTGTTCGAAACGCCGAAGAATAGGAAATTGTATATCGTAGCCAATGTGGTGCTCACTCTCGCCCTGGGGGTGTTTACCGCCGTGGCCCTGAACCTGTTCTTCAACCTCATCGACCCCGGGCGCAACTACTTCTTTGTCTCCAGTTTTGTGGACCGAACGGTGTACTACACCACGGCCCTCCTGTCGATGTTCAGCTTCCTGTATGTGATGCTTCATACCTTCCGCTTTAGCTTTAACAAAACCAACAGGCTTATGAACCAGCTCAATAAAAATTCCTATTCCGTTTACATCATTCATGTGATCGTGCTGGGCCTTATCGCGCTACCGATGGTTCCCCTTGCGATCCCCGTTTTTGTAAAATACCTGTTGCTTACCGTCCTGGCTTTTGTGGCAAGTAATGTGCTGGTATACGCATACCGCCGGTTCCTGAAGCAAAATGTATATCTGAGAGCGGCTGCTGCCTCATTGGCCATTGTCGCCTTTTTTACCGTCACCTGCACCGGTAAGCAAGCCCCTTCCACAAAGCAAACGGAACGGGCCCTGACACAGCAGAGTACGGCCTCTGCGCCTGATGTCGGGCTCCATGAGGCGGTTATTCAGGGGAATATCGAAGCCGTCCGGCAGCACATCAAGGCCGGTTCCAACCTGGATGTCAGAGATCCTTCCGGAGGTTCCAGTCCGCTGATCACAGCAGCCGTATTTGGAAAAACGGAGATCGCCCTGTTGCTGATCGA
>JAGFJE010000030.1 GCA_024103175.1 Phaeodactylibacter sp. | reverse complement strand
GCTGAAAAAACGCTTCCGGCAAGCCCTGGGTGAAACCGGCCCCGCCCAAACGGTGTTCTACTGCGGCTCCGGCGTCTCCGCCTGCCGCAACATCCTGGCCTACAAACATGCCGGCCTGGGCGACGCGCGGCTCTACCCCGGCTCCTGGAGCGAGTGGATCACTGACCCGGAGCGGGAGGTGGAGCGGGGGAGTGGTTGATTGGGGGGAATGGTTGATTGGGTTGGATGGGTTGGATGGGTTGAATGGGTTGAATGGGTTGAATGGGTTGAATGGGTTGATTGGGGTGATTGGGTTGATTGGGGTGCCCTTCGGCAAACTCAGGGGCTTCTAAAAAACGCCCCTTAATTTTTAGGGACTTGCGAACAGCGCCCCTCCTCGTGCCTCGGCCGGGTAAAAACACCGATTTGTAAACACTCCCGGTAAAAGTGAGTGCACGAACTCAATCAACTTATTAAACCAGAGTAATCAATCGGCCAAAAAAACTATCTTCATGGGCCGGAAAAAAACGATTTGGCCATGAAGAAATATTTACTTGTAACGGTACTTTCTCTATCTTTTTCGCTCCTCTTTTCTCAACCGCTCGACATGAGCCTGCTCCAGGGCATGAGGGCCCGCAGCATCGGCCCGGCGGGCATGAGCGGGCGGGTCACTGCCATTGATGTGAACCTCCATGACCCGGATGAGATCTATGTGGGCACCGCCTCCGGCGGGCTCTGGAAAAGCGAAGGGGGAGGTGTCAGCTGGAAACCATTATTTGATACTGTGGGAATAGCTTCCATCGGCGCGGTTGCCATCGACCAGCGCAACCCGGATGTCATCTGGGTGGGAACGGGCGAAGGCAACCCCAGGAACAGCCAGACTGCCGGGGGCGGTATCTATAAGAGCATCGACCGCGGGCGTACCTGGCAGTACATGGGCCTGCGCGAAACCCGCAACATCCATCGCATTATCATCCATCGCGATAACCCCGACATCGTTTACGCCGGGGCCCTGGGCAATGCCTGGGCCGACTCAGAGTTCCGGGGCGTATACCGGACGGAGGACGGCGGAAAAACCTGGGAGAAGATCCTGTACGTCGATGGCCGGACGGGCGCCGCCGACTTTGATGTTGACCCCTCTAACCCCAATAAGCTGTTCGTCAACATGTGGCGCTACCGCCGCTGGCCCTGGACGTTCCAGTCCGGTGGCGAAGGGAGCGGCCTGTACATGACCGTCGACGGAGGCGACAACTGGAAAAGGCTCGACGAAAAGAACGGGCTGCCGAAAGGAACCGTCGGCAAAGTGGGCATCGCCGTCGCCTACAACGACCCCGACGTGGTTTACGCCCTGGTGGAATCTGAAAAAAACGCTCTTTACCGCTCCGATGACGGCGGCTACACCTGGAAAAAAACGGCGGACAGGAACATTGGCGACCGGCCTTTCTACTATGCGGACATCGCCGTCGACCCCGAAAATGAAAACCGGGTGTACAATGTGTATTCCAATGTGTCGGTCAGTGAAGATGGAGGAAAGACTTTTACCACGCTCCTGGGGTGGGACAACATCCACGGCGACCACCATTACTGGTGGATACACCCCACCGACGGGAGTTACATGATCGACGGAAACGACGGCGGCATGGCCATAACCCGCGACCGGGGGAAAACCTGGCGCTTTGTCGAAAACCTCCCGCTGGCCCAATTTTACCACATCACCGTCGATGACAACATCCCCTACAACGTGTTGGGCGGCATGCAGGACAACGGCACCTGGCGCGGCCCTGCCTATACCTGGAGTACCGGGGGCATCCGCAACGCCCAGTGGGCGGAGATCGGCTTTGGCGACGGCTTCGACGTCGTGGTGGAAAAGGATAATAACCGCTACGTTTATGTGATGTGGCAGGGCGGCAACCTGCAGCGCATCGACCTGCAAACGGGCGCTCAGCAGTGGGTGAAGCCTTTTCATCCCGATGGTATCCCACTGCGGTTCAACTGGAATGCCGGCATTGCGCAGGATCCCTTCGACCCCTCCGTGATCTACTACGGAAGCCAGTTTCTTCACCGTTCTTCGGACCGCGGCCGCAGTTGGGAAGTCATCTCTCCCGACCTGACCACCAACGACCCGAATAAACAGCAACAGGCAAAAAGCGGCGGCCTGACCTACGACGTGACCGGGGCGGAAAACCACTGCACCATCCTCTCCATTGCGCCCAGCCCCCTGGAGCAGGGCATCATCTGGGCAGGCACCGATGACGGGCGCCTGCAGCTGACCCGCGACGGCGGCAAGAGCTGGACGGACGTCTACCCCAATATCCAGGGAGTGCCGGATAGCTGCTGGATAGCCCAGGTTCACGCCTCTGCCTTCCAGGAGGGGGAAGCCCATGTCGTGATCAACAACTACCGGCGGGGCGACTGGCGGCCCTATCTCTATCGCACCAGCAACTACGGGCAAACCTGGAAGCAGCTTACCTTTGAGGGCGATGTGGACGGCTATTGCCTCTCCTGGGCCCAGGACCCCATCGAGCCCAAACTGCAATTCCTGGGTACGGAGTTCGGCTTTTACGTGAGTATTGATGAAGGCCGGAAATGGACAAAGTGGACGCCTGGCTATCCGGTAGTTTCCACTATGGACATGAAGATCCATCCCCGGGAGCACGACCTGGTGATCGGCACTTTCGGCAGGGCGGCTTATGTGCTGGATGATATCCGCCCCTTGCGTACCCTGGCGCAGGAGGGGCCCGCAGTGCTGGAACGGCCCCTGAAGGTATATCCTGCTCCGGACGCCTGGCTGGCGCATTACAAGGAGGCCGACGGCACCCGCTTCACCGGCGATGCCTATTACAAAGGGGAGAACCGGCCTTATGGTGCTATGATCTCCTTTTCGGTGGGGGAGATCGTGAAAAAAGACGAAGATGGCCAGCCCGCCAAAACAGATACCGCCAGGGTGCTTATCTACGGCCGGCAGGGCCACCTGGTACGACAGATGAAAACTCCTGTCCGAAAAGGAATGAACCGCTTCAGCTGGAACCTGAAGCAGGATGGAGTGCGCCGCCCCTCGGCGCCTAAGCCGAAAGACAAAGAGGCTTTGCCTTCCGAAGGGCGCCCGGTTGCGCCCGGAGATTACACCGTGGTGGTGGAATACGGCGAAAGCAGGGACTCCGCTTCTGTAAAGGTATACCCGGACCCAAGGATGGATGTGGAGCTGAAAGAGATCAATGCCTTTTACGCCGCCTGGGATGAATGGGATCAGCACATTGCCCTGGCCACGGCAGCCATGGACAACCTGCGGGATGCCGAGAGCCGCCTTAGTTCCATCTCCTCCATGGTGGAAGAACAGGTGATGGATACCGCTGCCGTCGCTGCTTTCAAGAAAACAGTTAAAGGGCTCAGAGAACAGGTTGATTCCCTGCAGTTCATCGTCATGCCGGGAGAAGACATTCAGGGGATCTACAATGACCCGGCGCAATTGCAAACCAAAATTTCCCAGGCGAACTTTTATTTTTCCCCTTCGTATGAGGCGCCCAACCCGGCTTTTCACGCCCCAACGCCGGTAGCCCTGGCAGCAGTTGAAGATGTCAAAAAGGACATCGAAGATTTCGTCCGGCAGGTGAACGCCTTTTTCCAGGTGGAATGGAAAGCCTTTGAGGGGGCGGTGGATGGAATGGAGATGGACATTACCCGGCCTATTCCTGCGGTGGAGTTGAAGTAGGGCAAGGGGGGCTTCCGGAAAATAGGCAGGATGAAATATGTAAGCAACACGAATCGTTCAGGTATGGCCTTTGGATCACTTTACAGATGCTCTTGGGTTGCTCTTTTTTTGTCAGGATATTTCGCTCTTGCAGCCTATGAGGTTTCCGGACAGTGCGGGCCAGCTTTGACAAGAGATCCGGTTACCGTTACCACCTACGCGGGAAAGCTTTCTCCCAACCTTTTTCTATCCTTTTCGGGCAGTGATACCGGCCGGAACGAGCGGCTCTTGATCGTAGGCAGAGACATTGCGGTTCTTCGCGAGGAGCTATTCGCGCTGGGCTTCAGAGATCGGATAAAGCGGGAGTATCCCAAAGCCAATGCGCTTTTGATAGGGCTTTCTCAGGAGGAAGTGAGGCGACACATCCTTTGTCTGGACGAAGTGGTTTTCGTTGACCGACGGGATAAAATGCCGCGAGAAGAACGCGCTGTCCGCGGTTTAGACCTGAGCGTCAATAAAGTGAATGCCCTGCACGCCCGTTTTCCCGAATTGCGTGGGGACGGGCAGGTAGTCTCTGTAAAGGAGGATCGTTTCGACAGCACGGATATCGACTTCAGAGAAAGGGTGGTGCCTTCATCGCTTGCCTCGGATATTCAATCCTCTCACGCCACCACGATGGCCTCCATGATCGCCGGCGGAGGCAATACCTTCTACACCGGCAAAGGAGTGGCCTGGGGCGCTCGTTTATCTTCCTCCAGTTTCCTGAACGTATTTCCGGACGAACCGTCGTATTTTCTGTCTTCGGGAATATCTGTACAAAATCATTCTTACGGGCTCGACATCGAGAACTACTATGGGGCAGAAGCCCTGGCCTACGACCGGCAGGTTGATGAAAACCCTGCGCTGGTTCACGTTTTTTCTGCCGGCAACCGGGGCGACAGCGCCAGCCAGGCAGGGCCTTATGCCGGGGTGCCCGGCTTTGCCAACCTGACCGGCAATTTTAAAATGGCCAAGAATGTGCTCACGGTAGGGCATGTGGATTCTTTGGCCCGGGCAGCTTTGCGTAGTTCCCGCGGGCCGGCTTACGACGGCAGGGCCAAGCCGGAACTGGTGGCCTTTGGAATAGACGGCAGTTCCGGGGCGGCGGCGGTGGTGTCCGGCCTGGCCGCACTACTGCAGGAGGCTTATAAGCAATGGAATGATGATGAGCCCCTTCCTGCCGCATTATTGAGAGCCGTCCTGCTCAACAGCGCCGATGACATTGGCCCCCCCGGGCCCGATTATGCCTCCGGATACGGGAACGCCAATGCCCTGAGAGCCATGGAAACCATACAGGAACGCCGGTTTTTCAGGGGGAGCCTCGCGCAGGGCAGTTCGGAAACTTTTACCATTCAGGTGCCGGACAATGCCCTCAACCTGAAAGTTACCCTGGCCTGGACGGACCCTCCCGCCGCAATGAACGCTCCCATGGCACTGGTGAACAACCTGGGCCTCACCCTCCGGCAGGACAATCAACTGTGGCGGCCCTGGGCCCTGAGCACTTTTCCGGACGCCGACTCCCTGCGCCTGCCCGCCCGCCGCGGGGTCGACAGCGTCAACAACCAGGAGCAGATAACGCTGGCCAATCCTGACGGCGGGGTTTATGAGATCGAAGTGAGTGCCACAAGCCTTTCAGAGGAGCCCCAGGAGTTTTTTTTAGCCTGGCAATGGGATACTACCCGCCATTTTCGGTGGCTCTTTCCTACCCACCAGGATAACGCCACTTCCGGCCAGCGCGTGCCGGTGCGTTGGGAGTGTACCATGAACGGGCCGGCGGTACTGGAATACCGGCTGATCGGCAGTGAAGAATGGAAACCGATAAGCAGCGAGGCGGCCCTGGAAGACACATTTTTCTTCTGGGAGGCGCCGGATACACTTGCTCGTGCTCAGCTGAGGATGGGCATCGAGGGCCGGGCCATTCTCTCCGATACTTTTACCATTTCCGCTCCTCCGGAAATGGAGCTGGGCCTGGAGTGTTCGGATTCGCTGCTTTTGTTCTGGAACGGGCAGGCCTCGGCAGATTCCTTCCTGGTTTACGTGTTGAATGGCTCTTACCTGGAGCCTTTAGAGGCGGTACAGGATACACTTATCGTAATTGACAAGGAGCAAAATAACTCCCGGTTTTATGCTGTCGCGCCGCTTATTGGCGTGCCGGCCGTAACGGGCGCGCGAAGTTTTGCCCTGAATCTCGACTTTCAATCTGCCGGTTGTTACGTTCAGAACTTCCTGGCTAACCTGATGGGAGAGGAAGTTGAGTTGATACTTGCCCTTGGCGCTTCCTATCAGGTAGACAGCCTGATATTTGAAAAAGAAAGGAACGGCGAATTTACAGTATTGGCCGCTTTCAATTCAAATGGAGAGCTGGAAGCTGCGTTTATCGACCGGTTGCTGGAAGAAGGGCGGAATACCTATCGCGCGGTAGTAGTGCTCAACAATGGGGCTCGTATTTACAGTGAGCCGGCCAGCGTATTTTTTACCCGGGCAGAATATTTGATATATCCCAATCCCATAGCGGTAGGGCAGGAGGGAAGTATTCTTTCCAAAGATGTGCAAGATGCTTATTTCTTACTGTATGATGCCCTCGGTCGTTTATTGTTGAAATACCCCCTGGCAAGTGGTTTCGAAGCCATTCCTACCCAGGGGCTGGCCGCTGGCGTTTACCATTATCAAGTTGTCACCAGGGGAGAAAAGCGGGCAGGCGGCAAACTGTTGGTTCGGTGATAAAAAGAGAAAGCCTGCCCGGACGAACTGTACACCAGGCAGGCTTTATCCCTCTTATTGAATTTCCGTATTAGTAATTATTCACGTACATCCAGCCCAGAGCCGTTTTGTCATTATTGGTGAACGGCCGGTTGCCGCCGTCGGTGCAGGACAGCATCCAGGAAAGGTCAGACGCCGGGTTGGCGCCGGTGGGCGTGCCCGGGATGTGAACGGCGCCTACGCCGGTGGTCGACTGGCCTTCGTTGGAGGGCGAGCCACCGCAGCTGATGCTGCGGTCGAACCAGTCGGTGTGGCGGAAGCCGATGCAGTGGCCCATCTCATGCGCCATGATGGTGGCGATGCCATTCACGCCCAACCCGTAGGTAGATTGCAGGATGCCGCTCATCCGGATCTGGCCGTAGGGGTCGCCGCCACTGGGAAAGCCGGCGGAACCGAGAACACCCCGGCGTTCATCGCGCTTGGACAGGCGGGAGAAGACGATATCTGCTCCGCTACTGCTGGTTACCCGCTGGAAGCCCAGGTCGAGGTTCTCGGCATTGTAGCGGCTGATGGCCTCATCCAGTGCGGAGACATAGGTGGAGCTGAAACCGTTGCTGCCGCCCTGGGGAATGTAGACTGTGACCGTCCGGTTGCCGCCGGTAACAACGGTGTTGAAAGTCCGGTACTGTTCGACGTTGGGAACGTCTACATCCACCTGCGCCCCTTTGAGGTGTTCTTCCGTAATGATGATATCCCGTTCAATCCGGTAGCCGTCTTCTACCTTTTCAATACCATCGGGGTTGAAACCCATGGCGGATATCTTCCGGATCACTTCCTGCGGGACTTCGTCCGCAGTATCGGGCTGCTCTTTCCCGCAGGAAAATACCAGAAGCCCCAAGGCCAGCAAAGGCAAGATGAAAGTAGGGAATCTTTTCATGACTAATCCATTGTTTGAGTTGATAAATAATTTGAGCAGCGAAATTTATTCAAAATTTATTTATGCGAAAGCTGTTTTTTTCAGAATTCAATAGCATGGTTATCGGTGCTTTTTAGGCAAACTTTGTTCGCATATTGGTATTTGGGCATTTTGGATAATTCCTGGAAGAATCAAAAAAAAATTACTGCGGCACAGTCTTGCGCCCGGTGTGTGCGTGCTGCCGTTTTTGTTACTGGAATTGCGAGGATTGGGAGGGCTGCTTGTTGAGGGAAGGTATGATTTGAGCTATTTTCTGAGTTTTTGGTTTCTGTACAAACATAATGTCAAAAAAAATTGAGGCCGGCGTTTGTTCGCCTGGTTCAGGGGGGCGGTGTCCGGAATTTTTCACCCGGACTTCGGCGTGAGACTCCGGCGTGATCTCAGTCGAACGCTCAGTCGAACGCTGAGGAATTTATCCGGCTGCG
>JAGFJE010000789.1 GCA_024103175.1 Phaeodactylibacter sp. | reverse complement strand
CCTCCAGCAGGCCGCTGACGGTTGCTTCGTCCAGGGGCTCTACCTGGGGAGTGGATTGCTCCAGCAGGCGCAGGGCTTCCGCTTCCAGGAGTTCGGCGGCGGGCAGGGCGCGCTGCTGTACTTCCAGCCCGCTGCTTTTCAACATCTCGTCGATAAAGACGGCGCGCTGCTGCGGCTTGCCCTTGTCATCCTCCTCGCTGTAGGAGATGTGGAGGCGTTCCTTGGCGCGCGTCATGGCCACGTAGAAAAGGCGGCGGCGGGCCTCCATAGCGTCTTCCTCGCCGGAGTAGGTCAGGGTGTCGGGCAGGGCGAAGCGGAAGGCGCTGGCGCGGGTGCGCGGCTCCCAGTGCCGCCCGCAGTCGATCAGGTAGACGTAGCGGAACTCCAGCCCCTTGGCGCTATGGGCGGTGAGCAGGTTGACGCCCACCTCCACCTGCAGGGAGCTGCTGGCCTCCAGGGCGATGCGGTTGGCGTCCATATTGCGGAGCAGGTCGAGCAGGCGGCCGACGGTGAGGCGGGGGCTGCGGGCGGCCTCGGCCTTGACGAAATCGACGAAGGCCTTCAGGGCCTGGAGCAGCAGCGTCCGGCGTTCGTGTTCGAGCACGTACTTCAGCATGCCGCTCCGGTTGATGAGGCGCTCCACGAATGCCGGGGCGCTCAGGCTGCTGTACTCGCGCAGCATGTGGTTGTGAAAATCGGTGAAGCGCCGCAGGGCGGCCTTGTCTTCCAGGCCGATCTTATCCAGCGTGGGCTCGTCGGCCAGCAGTTCCCGCCAGGGCGGGCGATCGCCCCACTCGAAGCGGGCCTGGTAGAGGCTCAGGCGGGCCAGGCCGTCGGGGTGCAGGCCGAAGAAGGTGAAGTGCAGGATCTGAAACAGCAGGTACTCGCCGCTGTGCGGGTGCTGGAACTCGGCGGCGAAGTACTCCAGCAACTGCCGCAGGTTGCGGATCAGCGGCAGGTCCAGCGCGTTGATCTTGCGGCGGGTGTTGTAGGGGATGCCCGACTTTTCGAGCAGTTCCACCAGGTGGTCCGCCTGCCGGTGCTTGGCGTAGATGACGGCTATCTCGTGGAGGGGGAAGCCCTCATTGTAAAAATGCTGTAATTGCCGGACGATGTCGGCCTCCTCGTGCAGGCGGTTGGGGTAAGCCACGACTTGGGGGCGGAGGGGCGCTTCCGCCAGGCTTCCGTTGCGGGCGACCAGCAGTTTCTCGATGCCCAGATCCTGGAGCTTGTTGACGATGCGCAGCTCGTTGTGGCGGATAACGCCGCGGGAAACGTCCAGGATCTGCTGGGTGGAGCGGTAGTTGTCCTGCAGCAGGACAAGCCGGATGTCTTTCTCGAACTTATGGTAAAAGTCTGTCAGGTTCTTCAGGCGGGCGCCCTGGAACTCGTAGATCGACTGGTCGTCGTCGCCTACGATGAAGATGTTGGGCTGTTCCCAGAAGCCGATGAGCTTATGGATGATCTCGTTCTGGGCGCTGTTGGTGTCCTGATATTCGTCGACCAGGAAGTAGAGGTACTGTTCCTGGTAGGAGCGCAGCAGGTTCTCGTTCTCCTCGAAGGCGCGCAGCACCCACAGGATCATATCGTCGTAGTCGTAGCGGCGGGCCTCGTACATGGCCTCCTGGTAGCGGGGGAAGAGGGCGGCGGCGGCGCGCAGCAGTTCCATGCGGTTTTGGGCTTCCTCGATCTTCGACTTTTTCAGGTTCCCCTTGCGGATATTGCCCCGGTTGATCTTATAGATGAACTCCTCGCGGTGGGGCAGGCTCTGCAGGTAGGCGTCGATCCTATCGTTAACCAGCTCCACCGTCCAGTTTTCGGCCTTCATGCGCTGGAAGAGGCTGCGCAGATGGCCTTCATAAAAGTAAGGGTCGGGCCGGCCGCGGCGCAGGGGATGGTGGACGTCAAGCTCATCCAGCAGCCCGCGGATTAGTTCCACCTGCTCCAGCTCGCTGACGGGCTCCATGTCCTGCCGGCCGAAGAGCTCCAGGTTGTCCTGTATGATGCTGTTGCAGAAGGAGTGGAAGGTGTAGATGTGCACCCGGTGCGTCTCCGGGCCGATAAACTCGAGCAGGCGCTGCCGCATGGCGTTGACGCCGGCGTCGGTAAAGGTGAGGCAGAGGATGTTCTGCGCCTGTGCGTCCGTCTCCATCAGGATGCGGCCGATGCGGGCCGAGAGGATGTGGGTCTTGCCCGTTCCGGGGCCGGCCAGGGCGAGCACCGGCCCTTCGATGTGCTCCACGGCTTCGCGCTGCCGGGGATTGAGCTGGGCGAGCACCTCGAGGAAGGCTTCGTTGTAGTGGTGTCGGTTGGGCGGCGCCTCGGGCATGGCCTTGTGGTTTTCTGAGGGGAATATACGAATTCTTTGGGTTTGGTTGGTGAAAGGGTAGTGTGGGAGAAATTAATCAAAAAACAAATCATCACCAGTTAAACAATTTGGTTTTCATTTCTTAGTTTAGCTGGACACAAAATCTCCTTTTATGCAACCTGCTCGCCCCGGCGCTTATCGCCAACTGTTGGATCAGATCTCCGCCCGTTTCCGGGAAGGGCAGTCTGCCGCTGCCCGCGCAGTGAATGTCCAACTCCTGGAAACATACTGGGCGATTGGGCAGTATATTGTAGAGTTTGAGCAGGGTGGGGAGGCGACGGCAAAGTACGGTAAAAACTTATTAGAGGATCTTTCTAAGGACTTAAAAGCATTACATGGCAATGGCTTCAGCCGCTCCAACATCAACTATATGCGGTTGTTATATCTTAGGTATCCAAATTGTGAGACGCTGTCACACAATTTGAGCTGGTCTCATTACGTAGAGCTGCTGAAGATAGACGATGCCCTGGAAAGGAGCTTTTATGAAAAGCAATCCATATTCGTACTTATCGATCTGAAACGGGAAGAGGCGGGCTATCAGGATGTAGGCCAAATGAATATGTACTTGGGCTATTTTGAAGAGGAAGAAAGCACGGAGGGCGATAATCCGCCTATTGGAATTGTTCTGGCACGGGAGAAAGACGAGCTGCTTATCAAATATGCTTTGCATGGCATTAGCTCGCAACTATTTGTGAACAGGTACCAACTGTACCTTCCTAACCGGGAAGAACTGCGAGCGGAAGTGGAGCGGATTTATGAGGAGGAATAAAAACTGGTAAGAATCTCTATGATGATGTAGGGTTTAGGAAATCATGTCCAAGAGTGGCCTTTTCATATATGCAAACATTCGAAAATAGTTTTTTTTAAATTCATTGTTCATTCATGTCGCATCAGACTTTCGCCATCATTACTTACGCGATAAAATCAGAGGACCAATACTGTCGGGAATATTCAAATAAGGGCTCCCCGTTTAACGTTGGACAGCGCTGAAAGCCAGGCAGGCGGAATCTCCCAGGTTGTTCCGACTTTCGACTTCCCATACGGGCCGTATGGCCGATTTCGCACTTTTGTCCAACCCTGGACGAATATAGCTGCAAGCTAAAAAAGCAAGCCGCATTACCAAAAAAAAGCCGCAGGCTACCGGGCGCCTCCCGTCAAAATAGATTAAATTCATAGCGCACATTCTACCGGCCCACATACTGAAAGCTATGAAATCCAAAATGAAACGCCCGGCATATCATTTCGCTTTTCTATCTCTATGGGTATTCCTCTGCCCCACCCTCACCGCCCAGCAGCCTTTCACCTGCCGCGGCGGCTTCTACCTGGCCATTGCGCCTCAGAACAACAGTTCGGTCTACGAAGTGCAGGTCAGCCCGGCCACCGGCAACGTCACCTTCAGCGGACTGGCCGGCGGCGCGGTGGGCTTTGTCCTCAACGGGCTGGGCTACCGCTCGACGGACAATTTCATCTACGCCCTCAATTCCGATACCGGCCGCCTGTACCGCATCGGTTCCAACGGCCTGGCCTATTCCCTGGGCGACCCCGAAGGCATGCCGCCCAGCGCCAGCTACCCGGCGGGCGACGTCAGCCCGGATGGGAAACACCTGGTGGTCCTCTCCGTCAGCGGCGGCTTCAACGGTTCCACCGAAGCCATCATCTTCATCGACCTGGAAGCCTCCGGCCATCCGGCGCGAAGCATCAGCTTTCCCCCCAACCACTCCGCCGTCTACGACATCGCCTTCGACCC
>JAGFJE010000787.1 GCA_024103175.1 Phaeodactylibacter sp. | reverse complement strand
ACCCAACGTTCAGCCACCACCAGAGCCAGGCCCAGGATAAGGCGAGAAATACGAAGTGCCTGGCGTGTCGCATGTTATTGCGGATGGTATTCTACATTTTTCATCAACAAGAACAAGCCGCCCATCCCGCCCAGGACGACGAAGGCGTAAAAAGGCAGCAGCGGGTCGCCCCCCAAATCGGTGATGGCCAGGATGATAGAATTTGCCGTGAGCACCAGGCCGTAGGTGATCCCTTTCACCAGCAGAAGCGCCGCCAGGATGAAGCCCCACTTCCGTTCCTGCCATAACCAAATGGCGCCCAGTACCGACAGGGGCACCACGATCGTCAGGTCGAGCGCATACACCACATTCGTCGGGTGATCCGTCTTTTCGATGAGCTCGGGGATCTCCCCGGTTAGGATGAACTTTATGATCGGCGGTATTTCCACCATGCAGAGAATAAAGGCGATGAGCAGGAGGTAACCGGCGATCCAGAACAGGTATTTCGCCTGGAAGGACATCCGCGGAACCGGAAGGGCGGACAGGCCGTAGATCATAGCAAAGGCGGAGATGGAAAAAATGGCGGCGTAGAGCAGAAAAACGGCGTTGAAGGCGGCGGCAAAAAGATAAAAGGCATAATTGTAGAACAGGTACAGCAGCAGGCCCATCCAGATCAGCCAGGCCTTTACAGAGCCCTTCTTCGCTAAATACAGAGTGATGAGCAGGGCGGGAACGACGACGATCAGCGTCACCCAGTCGTTGCCCTGCCAGACGGTGATCAGGAATTCACTGTCCTGGTACAGGCCGGGGACGAATAACCCGGCGGTAGAAGCCGTCGCCGCCAGGATGGTGGCAATAAGGGTGAGGCGGTAGCTGGTTTTCATCTCGACTTTATTTCAGTTCGGTGACGTTATATTCTACACTTTTCAGGTTGAATTTCCCGTAGACAAACTTCCCGTCAGGATAGTGCCAGACGGCCTCGCCGTAGGACATGATATTGTACCCGTTAAAATCCTGGTAGTCCCGCACCGGAGTCGTGAATGGATATCGTTTCATATCGTCTACCGAGTAGCGGTCGTCGGAAGCGAAGTCGACGAGCTGGCCTTCTTCGTTGAAGTAGAGGACGGCGGAGATGCTGACCCCCTGGTTGGTAAAGGTGGCCCGGGCGGAAGTATCGTCGATGGGCTCCCACTCGATCCTGTCGCTGATGAGGGTAGCCGGCGCCATGAGGCACATGTCATTGAAAACGGTGACCGTTTCCCCTTTGAACATTTCTGCCCCTGCGACGTCCACCACCGGAAAGAGAGACAGCACCTTTACCTTCATGCCTGCCTTGTCTCCTTTATAGGCGTGGTAGCCGCTGGCGGGCAGCCCCTTGACACTGGCCTTCATGAAGAAGAGGCGGGTGGGCTCGTCGAAAAAGTTGTGCTGTTCGGCGGTGAAGTCGAACCAGTTCTGCCCCTTACCCCGCATCTGCCCGGTGAACGTGATGCGGACGTTTTTCACTTTGGGCTTGCCTACTGCCCCCACATACCGCAGGTACTTCTGCACCGGCGCCGGCAGGGGCTGCAGGTCCGCTTCTGTAAGCAGTTCGCTTTCCATGGTGCTGGTGCGTTCCAGGGCTTCTTTCACGTCCTCCCGGTAGGTGTTCTCAAAGGTCCGGCCGGCATAGGCGGGGATGGCCACCAGCAGGATGATGATGTTGGCGATGGAGCCGAATTTGGCGTCCTGCCAGGCCATGAAGATGAGTACCTGAGATAAAACGATGGAGACAAAGGCCAGGATCGGCCATAGCTTGTCATTGCCCGAAAGGTACAGCCCCCCTGTAGCGAGGAACAGGATGGCAGCCGCCAGCCATAACAGCCCCACCGGCCGGGAAATATCCTGGGTGAGCTGGCTCACCTCACTGAGCTGAAAGGCTTTTACAAAGCCGAGGAGATGAATGAGGCCGTGGATGAATACGATGAATACGAAGAGATAGCGCAGCATTGCTTCTGTGTTGAGAATAAAAACTGTGCAAAGCTTATTGATTTCTCAATTGGAATGCTATGATATTCCTCATTTTTGGGGTTGATCCTTATCATGGTTCGGCTAAACTTCAACCTCTTCGACAAACGCTGCCGGGTTCAGCCACACAGGAACTTACCTGAAACCCGGCAGGTTGAGGTTATCAGAGATGCGGCAAGTCAGGTACAGTAAGGTTGCCGGAGAAAATCGTCTTCGACAAACGCTGCCGGGTTTAGCTCGGAGGGATCATCCTGAAACCCGGCAGGTTGAATACC
>JAGFJE010000779.1 GCA_024103175.1 Phaeodactylibacter sp. | reverse complement strand
CAAAAAAACCTCCATACAGGAGTAAAAATCAAGGGCGTTAGTATATACAACTGAAACCGCTGTAACAAACTGTTATTCAGCGAATTGGGCCTCCTTTTTCGGAGCGCCGTAGTAAACTCACGCTAGGTGACATCCTTTTTGCCCCTGCTCCTGGCGATTAAGCTTATTTCTACAGATTGAGGGCAAAAAGGGTGTCATCTCGTTCCAGTGGCAGGCCTTTCCAGATGACACCTTTCGCCGTTGAACAGTAATGCTACAAGCGGAAGGTTCGGTGAATAGGCGAAAGATGTCACCTGGAGCACCGCTAAACATATACGGAACGAAGTTCCGGAGGCACTAGATATCCGGGCTGAGGATCTGGTTCAGGATCTGTACCGTGATCAGATAAGTCGGCTTAACGCCATCTACACCCAGGCTGCCGGAGGCCAGCGTATGGCCGGTGATCAGCGGATTATCCGAGGCGTAGTAGGCATAGCGCAGCGCCACATTTTCGTTGATGCTCTTGCGGATCTTGGAAGCTGCCTGAATGGCCTTCTGGTAATGGGCGCCCTCCATCTCCAGGCCGACGGCCTTCCAGGAGGAACTCAGGAAGTACCGCATGATGTCTTTGTTCTGGAGCGAAGTGCCCAGCACGGAGATCATGGGCCCTTCGAATACCCGCAGGCCTTTGCCTTCGAAATGTTCCTTTTTGAGGTGGTTCTCAATGGGGTAATTGTCGGCGGTTCCTTCAAACACGTGGGCGGTGGGCACCATGATGTCCCCCTTTTCGCCCTCCAGGATACCGGCCTTACCCATGATGGAAATGGACCGCACGTTGATGGGTATCTTTTTATCGTCGACCTCGTAGGGCTTGAGCAATTCGTCCATGGTCTCATAAGCCTGCTCGCCGAAGGCATAATCCATGACGAGAATGACCGGTTTTTTCTCGGCAATGTACTCCTTGTTCCAGTTGATCTCTTTCGGCAGTATTTTGGGGTCGATGCTGCCGGTGTCGAAGACCTGCACGGTGATGCCGGTGCCGGCATGGTCTTCCACTTCGTACATGCCGTTGCGCAAAGCATATTCGCGCACAGTTTCCCGCATTTCTCCATTGCGTTCAATACTCAGCTCGCGGGCCAGGTCTTCCAGGTCGTCGTCGTCCCCCAGGGCTTTGGAGGCAAAAAAGCTGTTCATCACACTATGCGGGTTGGCGCTGATGATGTGAATAGGCTGGTACAGAAGGCCTTTACCGGCCAGGTGCGCCTTGATATTGCTGGCCCATTGCTCGCCGTAAATATGGTGGCCTACTTTTTCCCGCAGTGCGGAGGAGAAGCTGATCTCCCGGTCTACACTGTCTTTGGCCTCATCGGAGGAGAGCCGCCCCAGCCAGTAGGTGATGTGGAAGATGCTGTTTACATCCGGGTCTTTGGCGAAGCGGCGGCAGGCGGTGACCGTCTCTTCGTAAGTGCGCCCCAGCAGGGTGCTGAGGTAGGTGTAGGCGATGTCCTGATTGTATTCTTCCCCCTGTTCTTCCCGGCGGACGATCTCCTCCAGCATGAGCCAGTCCCGCTTTTTGCGCCCCCGGTGGTCTTCGCTGTTACGGCGAACCTTTTCGGCCTCGATGTACATAAAAGTGAGATGAGTGAGAATGTCGTAGATATCGCTGCGGCCGCGGGTCATTTCGATGAACATCTGTTCCTGGTCGATGCGGTAGCTGTTGCGGCGCCGCTTGGGGGGGACGATGGGCTTGAAAGCGCTGTTCTCAAACCCTTCCCGGGAAATGAGGCGGATGTAACGGCATTCCTCAATGCCTTTGGGCAGGCGCTGGAAGACATAGAGCAGCCCGTCGAGTTCAACGCGCTCCGGGTCGGTGATCGAACCGTAGATCTCCGGCCGCAGTTGGGTGAGCGCCTCGATCATGGCTTCACCGGAAACCCCCAGGGGCTTGTAACTCCCCCGGATGAACAGGTGGCGCATGGCGATGTACAGGCGCTGAATGGCGGCCCTCGACTCCTGTGCCCGGCTGCGTTGTGTTGGCTTCAATGACATAAGCGGAAGAATTTCGCCGCAAAATAAGGATTTTTACAGTATGTTCGGAAGGTTTCATCCGTGGCCCTTTTTGAAGCCGGGAGCCCATATAAAAAGCCGGCTTCCCAAAGGGGCCGACTTTTTATATGGCTAAATCGCCGCTATAGTTCTCCAAATCAGGATTCACAAATTTTGGCCTGGAGAACTATAAATTTTAAAAAAAAAAGCTGCCCACTGATAAAAATGCTCCCGTACAGTGGGCAGAAAAACTGGTTGAGTTTCCAGGTTTATTCTTCACAGAGCACCATGCCGTCTTCGTCGAAGACGAGGTACACCCTGTCATTATTCTGGCTGTTCCTTAGCTTGACTTCATATCTCACTTCCCCATTGAAGCGGGTGGCCAGGTAGGCCTCTTCAAGCTCGTCGTAGTCCGGGTAATCCGCAGCGATCGCGGCCGCCACGTCGGGGTCAAGGCCTGTTGGTTCGATGGGCTCGTTAGCTTGTAAGAAGTTGCCGTTAAGGCGGAAGTAAACATCAGTAACCACTCCGGTATTGGGGTCTTCGGCCTCTACCAGGATCACCTCTATCCCGCCGCACAGCTCATTGTATTCGGTAGCGAGGCCGTACCCATCGTAGTTGTTTTCCAGGTACTGCAGCGTATTGGGCGGCAGGTCGTCAATATCCAGGTCGCCGTCATTATCCCCTCCTCCTCCATCATCACCGCCACTGCAGGCAGCGTCGGGGTTGACCACCCGGATCACGGGCCGCATCATGTAGCGGCCGTTGCCAAGCCGGTGTACGGATTCGGCGGCGTCGAAATCCAATATCAGGTCATACTGAGGTGTGCCGGACAAGTCCAGGCAAAGGTTGATCTTCAGCCCCGACTGGCTGCCGGAAGGTACCATTAAGTCGTACTCTTCTCCATCCACCACTATGGTATTGTCATCGCCTAATACCAGGCGTACCTGCCGGATCTCGTGGAGAGAGACCATGGCGTCGGCCACCAGGACGTCGATCCCGTTCTGATAGTCCAGCAGGTTGTAAATGGCGGCATTGGTGTTCAGTTCGATCTCTTCGGAGCCGCCCGGCCCTTTGACCAGTATCGACCGGAGTTCTATATTCACTTCATCAATGTCCAGAGGGGCGTCGGTAAGGCGTACTTTCAGGAAGGTCAGGTTATTGACCGGAGAATCAATCGAGCCTTCATAACATCCACTGCTGAAAATGGCCAGCGAAGATGCAAGCAAAAAGAAGAATACTAATTTCTGTTTCATCAGGATTACAATTCTGTTTGTGATGCTAATTAATGATCGTATCAAAAAGGGGTATTTTGGGGGCGGAAAGCCGGCATAGATCCGGCCATCCAACCTGATGCCACTCGTAAACTTGCTATTTGTTTTTTTGCAGTAAAAAAAGGGGCTGGCATCCCAGCCCCCCTTATTCATGAGAATCGGATAGTTTGCCTGTGTGTATTACTGCATTACTCTTTATTCGTAAAAAAAGCCGGAGTGCAGGAGTGTGTCAAACAAAAACAATCGGAAAATGGGATAATTAAAATTTCTTGGGGTATGATCCTGCACTTCCCGGGCTTCTTACGATTATGTCGTGGAATTATATTCTGGCGGCCATCTTTGCCAGTATGCCTTTTTTCGTTTTTATTCTCAGCATGTACAGGCCAACCGGGTACTTTCCGAGGTCGAACCTGGCGGCGTTGGCCGGCCTGGGGGCGTTCAGCCTGCCCAGGTATTCTCCCTGTGCATTGTACAAGTCGACGGCTTGTATTTCATTGCCGTTATCCGTTAGTTCAAGGGTCAGCCAGCCGTTGGTGGGGTTGGGGTAAAGGTTGATGGCCTCTTTGCTGAGGAAGGGTTCCCTGTCCTGAAGCAGTAGGGAGTCTTCGGGGGTGGCGAACTTCAGCCGGGATGGGGCTACTTCCACGCCTTCGAAGTTGTGGCCGGCCAGGAAAATGCTGTCCGTTTCCAGTTCCACCAGCCCGACGATGATGTCTTCCATCACAATGCTGAACTCGGCGATCTCCCCAAAGCCTGAGGCGGCGCCGGCATTGGGGCCGCGGTAGATGGCAACCTGGGCTACGGCGTAGTCATCCATCACTTCAAAGAACACTTCCGACCGGTTGGTACCCATGCCCATGGGGTCATTGATCCAGGAGGGGTTGGCCAGTTCGAACTCGATGCCGTCGTCGGGCCCTATGCCGTCAGTCGGTATGATGTTGAGGGTGTCGAACTTCAGCGAGAAAGCGATCCCAAAGAAGGAGTCAACCTGCAGCTGTTCGCTGCCCAGGCTCAGGCTGGCCGTCTCGGTGGCCTCCGGTTCGGTGATCGGGTCCGCCGTTTCCAGCAGCAGCTGAGGGTCCTGGCCGACGGTTCCGGTGAAGAATTCGTCCAGGGAAACCATGGGCTGCGTCTGCCAGAAGTTGTTCCTGATAATGTTCAGGTCGGCGCTGTTGACATTTCCGTCGCCGTTGCAGTCCGCAAAGGCATAATTCTGCCCGTCGGGGAAGGTTGCCGCCCATAGTTCCGGCGGGTCCTGCGGCGCCCAGTCTCCGCTAACCGTTGCCCGGGCCGGGCCCTGAGCCCCTTCGGCATAAGCCCAAAACAGCACATCGACATTATTGACTATACCATTATTGTTGACATCACCAGGCCACACCTGCTGAGCCTTCAGGCTGCTTGCGCCCATCAGGATGCCTATCGAAATGGCTACGGCTGTCTTATTAATCCAAACTTTCAAAGATCTGTTCTTTTGCGTTTCTGATACAAATATAGGCCGGCGGAAAGCGTGCATCAAATACATTTTTTTGTATTTTTCAGGTGGTTAATAAAGTTTGTTTTCGTTTATCAATTTATCTTACCGTTCAAGATTTTGAAAATCAGAAGTTTAAAGAATATAATTTATATTTTTTTTAATGTGTAAAATCTGTTTTTTCACTTTCTTTCCCGGGTGTTGCGCTTATAAAAGTCGCCAAATTCATGAAAAACAGCAAACTGATCGAGCTACTAAAAACATTTGACGCCAACGAATGGCGCCAATTCGGGGATTTTGTGGCTTCTCCTTATTTCAACAGCAATGAAAGCCTCCTGCGGTTGTTCCATTTCCTGACGAGATATGCTCCCGATCTCACTTCCAGAGGGCTGACTAAAGAAAAAGCACATGAGGCGGTTTTTCCCGGTACGCCCTTCGACGCCCGGCAGATGGGATATTTGATGAACTACATGATCCAGCTGGCGGAAGAGTTCATTGCCATCCAATACTACCGCCGGCAAACCCTGCAAATGAAAGCGAACGCCCTCGCCGAATACTCCCGCCGGGAATTGGAAAAGCACTACAATTTTCTGTGCCGCAAAACTATGGATGAGCTGGAGGCCGCCAAGCCGGATGCGGCCCGGTATGAGCTGCGGTACCGCCTGGCCGAAGTGGCCAGCCAGCACTTCATCCGGCAAAGGGTGCGCAGCTTCGACCCCACCCTGCAAAATGCCGTCAACGCCCTCGATGAGCTCTATTTTCTGCAGAAGCTGAAGTATAGCATCGAGATGCTCAACCGGCAGGCCATCATCTCGGCGAACTATGAGCTGGCCTTCATCGATGAAGTGCAGAATTACCTTTCCGCCCGGAGTGAATTGCCGCCCCTGGTCGATATCTACCTGCACATCTATCTGTCGCTGGCCAACGACAGCGGAGCGGATTTCCGCAAACTCATCCAGCTGTTAGAAACCCACAGCGAGCACATCGAGCGGGCGGAGAAAAGGATCGTCTACCTCTATGCGATCAACTTCTGCGCCCGCAAGATCCGACAGGGAAAAGACGAGTATGTCCCCATCGTACTGAACCTCTACCTCAGAGGCATTCGCGACCGGTCTCTCTTTGAAGAAGAATACCTCTCTCACTGGACGTATACCAACGTGGTCAAGCTCTTCCTCCGCCAGAGGGAATTTGAAGCGGCAGAATCCTTCATCAAAACATACAGCGACAACCTCTCTCCTCAGTCCAGAGAAGACGCCCTGCATTTCAACCTGGCCGAATTGTACTATCAAAAGGAAGACTACGGAGAGGTGCTGTCACACCTCAGCCAGCTCAATTTTTCCGACCTCTTCTACCACATGGGGTCGCGCACCGTACTGATCAAGACCTATTATGAAAGTGATGAGATCGAATCCCTGCTTTCCCTGCTGGCCTCCTTCTCCAATTTCCTGCGCCGCAACAAAAAGATCGCCCCGGGCCTGAAGAAAACCTACCTCAATTTCTGCAACCTCCTGTTCAACGCCCTGAAGAACAACCCCAAAAAACGGGAAAAGGTCCGGGAGGAGATCCAAAACACCCAACCCCTGGCCGAGCGCAGCTGGCTGATGAAAGTGTGGAAAGAGCAGGGGAGGTTTCGTTGATTGGGCGCCACCTCAACCCAATCAACCCAATCAACCCAATCAACCCAATCAACCCAATCAACCAATTTTACCCGGCTGAGCTTCAGCGAAGACGGGCATCCAATCACGCCCCCAGCCCGATCCGGGTACCATCGTCAAGGGTGACGCCCTTCTTTATGACGATGATCCCGTCCTTGATCACATAGGTATTCGTTTCATCATCTTTCAGCGCTACGCTGCCATGGATGTTGACATTATTACCGATACGGACATCCTTGTCGACGATGGCGTTGCGGATATTGCAGTCCTTGCCGATCCCCATAGGGGGTTTGCCGGACTTCCGCATTTCCTCGATGGTCTCATAAGAGTCATTACCCATGATGATGGCGTTGGAGATTTCCGTGCCGTCGCCGATCCGGGAGCGGATGCCGATCACGGAGCGCTCAATCTTTTTGGCGTGGATGATGCAGCCTTCGGCGATGACCGCCTGGTTGAACCAGGTGCCGAAGACCTTGGACGGCGCCAGCAGGCGCGGGCGGGTATAAACGGCACGCTCGCTGTCAAAGAGGTTGAATTCGGGGATGTTGTCGGTCAGGGCGATATTGGCTTCGTAGAAAGAGCGGATGGTCCCGATGTCCGTCCAGTACCCGTCGAAGGCAAAGCTGGCCACCTTATGCCCTTCCTTGATGGCGATGGGGATGAACTCTTTGCCAAAGTCAGTGGCCTCCGGGTGTTCGTCGAACAGCTTGTGCAGGAAGTCCTTGTTGAAGATATAAATGCCCATAGAGGCCAGGTAGTGCCTGCCCTGGTTGCGGTATTTCTCTTCCACGGCGGATTGCCACTCGGGCAAAACGTCCAGCTTGGGCTTTTCGATAAAATCTTCGATGTATCCCTGTTCATTGACCTTCATGATGCCGAAGCCGGGAGCGTCTTTATCGATGACGGGAACGGTGGCGATGGTCAGCTCCGCTTCTTTTTCGAGGTGGTAATCGGCCAGCTGCCTAAAGTTCATCTGATAGAGCTGGTCGCCGGACAGGATGAGGATATAGTCGTGCGGATGGCGCTTGAAATGATGCAGGGACTGGCGGACGGCGTCGGCCGTGCCCTGAAACCATTTATCGCTGCTCGGCGTCTGTTCAGCGGCCAGGATGTCGACAAAACCGTGGCTGAACATATCAAAATTGTAGGTATTCTTGATGTGCTGGTTGAGAGAAGCGGAGTTGAACTGCGTAATGACAAACATGCGGCGGACGCCGGAGTTGAGGCAGTTGGAAATCGGAATGTCGATCAGGCGGTACTTCCCTCCGATGGGGACCGCCGGTTTGGACCGTTCGCTCGTTAATGGCGCCAGGCGCGTACCGGCGCCTCCTCCCAGAATGAGGCTGATCATCTTAATCATAGGGTAAATTGGTTTAATTGGTTGTTATTCCCATTTCTTTATAGATCTCAATATACTCGGCAGCGGCCTTTTCCCAGGAAAAGTCCAGCTGCATGATCCGCCGGCGCACCTGTTCGAAGATGGCCGGGTTATGATATAGTTGTACGGCGCGGTACAGGGCATGGGCCCCGTCGTCGAGGTTGAACTGTTCGAACCGGATGCCCCGGCCCACGTCGTTGGGCTCGCCGATATCCGGCACGGTATCTTTCAGGCCGCCCACCGAACGGACGATGGGTATGGCGCCGTACCGCATGGCGTATAGCTGGTTCAGCCCGCAGGGTTCCACCCGGGAGGGCATTAACAGGAAGTCGGACCCGGCATACAGGAGGTGGGCCAGGCCTTCGTTGTACTCCAGGGCGGCGGCGAAGCGGCCGGGGTACTGATGGCTGAGCTGGCGGAAGGTATTTTCCAGCCCGGGCTCGCCGGCGCCCAGCGCTGCGAAGGCTACCTCCGCCTCGCTATGCATCATCCGGTGGACGAGGCCGGGGATGAGATCGGCCCCCTTTTCAGCGGCCAGCCGGCCGATAAAGGAAACCAGCGGGCGCTCCATATCCAGGCGGAAATGCCGCCCCAGCGCCTCTTTATTGGCCTGCTTGAAGGCGGCAATGTCTTTGCCCAGCGGAGCGGCCAGGTAACTGTCGGCAGCGGGGTTCCAGGCCTGCGTGTCGATGCCGTTGAGGATGCCGAGGCTCTTGTGCTGTTCGTGTTGCAGGAGCGGCTCCAGCCCGTTGGAGCGCTGTTGCAGTTCCTTCAGGTAAGTGGGCGACACCGTCGTCACCCGCCAGGCGCATTTGATGGCTGTGGCCAGCGGGTTGATGCGGTTCGACCAGTCGAGCAGGCCGCGCGCCTCCGGCTCGAAGGCCGGCAGGAGGTACATCTTGTCCCAGCCGAAAGCGCCGTGGTATACGCCGCTGTGGATGGTGAAAACGGTAGGCATCCAGCTGAGGGCCTTATAGGCGGGGCAGTGCTTGAGCATAAACGGGATGAGCCCCGTGTGGTGGTCGTAGCAGTGCAGCAGGGCGGGGCGGCCCGGGCTGTTGAGCATCCATTGCAGTACGGCCTGCTGAAAGGAAAGGTACCGTTCTACATCGTCTTCGTAAGCGTAGCCGCCGGGGTCGGCATAGATGCCGGGGCGGTCGAATTTGCCGGGTATATCCACCACAAATAAGGGAAAGCCCAGCGCATTGGAGCTGTCCTGTTGAACGGTAAAGGGCACATAGTAATTATGGAGGCGCACCGCTCCCTTATATATGGTGTGGAATGGATGTTCATCGAACCACGGGAGGCGGTATCTGGGGATGGCCACTCCGGCCGGGGCGCCCGCCGCCGATAAATACCGGGGAAGGGCGCCGACTACATCCCCCAGCCCTCCTGCTTTGGCCGCCGGATAACACTCCGTGCTGACGTGTAATACCTTCATGCAGGGTTGAGATTAAGTCGTTTTTCGCTCTGCTCTAAATGTAAGGAAAATATCTTTGTCCGGGCAACATTTAGAGGGGATGTTTAATTTTGCTTTCTACTGAAAAAATTTATCTTTGCTTAATATAACAAATCGACGATCTCATGAGTAAAAAACGGCGCGCTGCTTTCCGGTTCTGAGGATGCCTTTCATCCTTTCTTGTCCTGAAATTCCTTCCGGCCAGCCCCCCGTCCTGCACTCGTGATGCGTATTTTTGAACAAAATCTTACTTCCCAAAAACGAACTGGCCCCCTGATGGCGGGCAATGCCCCAAAACTTCAATGGCTACAATGTAGGAAACCAAGCGCTGGCTGCCCAGGCGCTGCAACAGGCATTTGTTTGCCATTTGGGCATCGTTTGCATAAGATCTGGTTACAAAACACGAAATAATGAGACGCCAACCTTTACTCTTTCGTTCCACCCTGTGGAATGTTTTCACCTCAGTTCTGCTCACCGCCGGCGCCCTCTTGTGCTTCGGCCCGCAGGCAGCGGCGCAAGATTACCTCATCACCACTGCCGGCGGCGCGCTGGTGGTGACGGACAATGTCGGCAACAGCGAAACGCTGGATGTATCCGAGAACGGCGCGAACATCCGCTTCAATGCGGCCGGGCGCACCTATTCGCTCGACGGCGGCCCGGAGACGGCCATGCCGGTGGATATCGCCCTGGCCGGCCTTACCTCCATCACTGTGGATGCGGCCGGCGGCGATGACGTCATCGACATCGGCGCCTTTGCCGCCGAACTGCCCTCGCTCACCATCAACGGCGGCGCCGGCGGCGATGTGGTGAACTTCAACGGCAGCATCACCTTCGCCGACGGCGCCAACCTGAACGTCGACCTGCAGGATGACGACGCCAACCCCGGCGTAGATGATTTGACTTTCAACTCCAGCGTCGCCCTGCAACTGCAGGGCTCCGGCGCCGCCACCATCCGGGTGAGCCGCAACATAAGGATGAACTTCGGCGCCGCCCTCCGCACGGCCGACGGCGACCTCACCGTGGAGGCCAACCAACAGGCGGCGCCGACAACCGGCGAATTTATGGGCTTGTTCCTTATCGGCTCCACCGTGGAAGTGGCCGGCGCCGGCAACCTGACGGTAAAAGGTAAAAACGGGGACGCCGGCAGTTTCAGCTGTGGTGTCTGCCTCATTGCGGGCACTACGCTGAAAGGAGGAACCGCCGGGAGCAATACGGTCGTTCAGGGAACAGGCGGGGCGTCCACCGGAAATTTCAACCACGGCGTCCAGCTTGACGGCGCCTCCAACACCATTACCTCCTCAGGGGGGGATGTGCTGGTGGAAGGCTGGGGCGGCGGCAGCGGCGCTTCCTCCGAAAATATCGGCGTAATACTCAGGTCTGGCGGCCAGATCACCGCCGAGGGCATGGGCACAGTTACCGTAAGAGGTACCGGCGGTACGTCCACCGGAAATAATCAGTACGGGATCCGGGTCGATGGCGCCAACAGCACGATCACCTCCTCGGGCGGAGAGGTGCTGGTGGAAGGCTGGGGCGGCGGCAGCGGCGCTTCCCGTAACAATTTCGGCGTCCTTCTCATCAGCGGCGGCCAGGTCGCCGGCGTCGGCATGGCCGCAGTGACCGTCCGGGGTACGGGCGGCATTGGCTCCAGCGGGTTTAATTATGGGTTATCCATCAGAGGCCCCATCACCTCCTCGGGTGGAAATGTGCTGCTGGAAGGCCAGGGCGGCGGCAGCGGCGCTTTCACGCAACAAAATGTGGGCGTAGTCCTTGATAATAATAGCCAGGTCATGGCCGGCGGCGCCGGTACCGTGACGATCCTTGGTACGGGTGGTAATTCTGGCAATGGATTCGATAACTTTGGCATTTGGATGAATGGCGCCAATAGTGTCGTCACCTCTGCGGGAGGAGATGTTTTCCTGGAGGGCATTGGTGGCAATGTTGCGTCCGGCGGGCAAAATATCGGCATTAGCATGATCGGCGAGATCTCAGCCGGCGGCATGGGTACCGTAACGGTCCTGGGTACAGCCGGCCCTTCCGGTTTAAACAATATTGGGATTGCCATTGCAGGCGGAGGCGTCATCACCTCTTCGGGCGGGGATGTGTCAGTACAAGGCCAGGGCGGCGGCAACGATGGCCTCGAACTCAATATTGGAGTAAGCGTTGGCGGCACCATTACGGCCGGAGGAACAGGCGCCGTGACGGTTGTGGGAACAGGCGGCTCGGACGTCGGGTTTTCCAATTATGGCGTTTATGTTGCTGGCCCCTCTGGTATCATCACCTCCTCCGGCGGAGATGTGTCGGTACAAGGCCAGGGCGGCAGCGGCACATCTTTCGAAAATCATGGCGTAATTGTTGGTGAAGGGGGTCAGATCTCAGCCGGTGGCGATGGCGCGGTGGCCGTGAACGGCACAGGCGGCGCGTCCACCGGAAATGGCAATTACGGGGTCGCTCTTCGCGGCGCCGCCAGCGTCATCACCTCCTCGGGCGGGGATGTGCAGGTGGACGGCCAGGGCGGCGGCAGCGGCGCTTCTTTCAGCAATAATGGCGTACACGTTGATGAAGGCCAGATCTCAGCCGGTGGAGCCGGCACGGTGACGGTGAACGGTACAGGCGGCGCGACCACCGACGATTTCAATATCGGCGTTGAGGTTCGTGGGGCCACCGGCGCCATTACCTCCTCGGGCGGGGATGTGCTGGTGAACGGCCAGGGGGGCGGCAGCGGCGCTTCCAGGTCAAATATCGGAATTTCGGTTGGCAGCGACGGCGGACAGATCACGGCCGGCGGCATGGGTTCCGTGACCGTTCTGGGCGTCGGCGGGGCTTCTACCGGAAATTCCAATTTCGGGGTTTCTGTTGGAGGCGCTGGCGCCATCACCTCCTCGGGTGGGGATGTGCTGGTGGACGGCCAGGGCGGCGGTAGCGGCGCTTCCTTATTCAATCCCGGGATCTGGGTTAGCGGCGACGGGCAGATCACAGCCGGCGGCATAGGCGCCGTGACGGTTCTGGGCGCCGGCGGCCCGAGTAGCGGAATCGTTAATCATGGCGTGTATATTGAGGCTGTCAATGCTATTGCCTCCTCCGCGGGCCCCATTTCAATCACCGGCGCCAAAGGCGCGGCCAGCACGGGTGCCGCCGATATTATTACCACCAACGGCGGCAGCATCACCTCTACTTCCACTACAGCGGGCATTACCTTCGATAGCCAGGATGGCGGCCTGTGGCCCAATACCGATGGCCTGGAGGTGAGCACCTCCGCCGGCCAGGCGGCCGTATTTGTGGCCGGTTCAAAACTGAATATCGATATCGACGGCACTACTCCCAATACCCAATTCCAGCAACTGACACTGAATGGGGGCATTGACCTCACCGGCGCCGAGCTCACCTTTATGGGCAGCTCGCACAGCCCGGCGGCCGGCCAGTCGTTCCTCATCGTCGACAACGACGGGACGGACCCCGTCGCCGGCATCTTTGACGGCCTGCCGGAAGCCAGCTTCATCCCCAACTTTTTGAGCAGCGGCCTCAACGCTTTCATCACCTACCGGGGTGGCGACGGCAATGACGTCGTGCTCTCCATTTTCGACGGCCTGCCTGGTGACAACTGCAGCAATGCCCTGGACCTGGGCGCGCTCAGCAGCCCGTTCAGCGGCACAACCGCCGGGTTTAATGACGATACGGATGTAAGCTGCCTCAACGCTTCCCTCGACCGTATTTTCTACATCGACGTACCGGCGGGCTTCGAGCTGACGATCGGGCAAACCTCCAATACCTATAACTCCCAGCACCGCGTAGCCTACGGCGGCGCCTGCCCCGGCGATACCCAGATCGATTGTATCGATGACCCGGATACGCAGGCGACAACCTGGGCCAACACCACCGGCGCGGATCAGCGCGTCTGGTGGGTGCAGGAAGGATCCTCTGATGGCGACGTCGGCGACTTTACCCTGGCCTGGGAACTGGCGCTTGCCGGGGCCAACGTTACTTTCTGCGTAGACATCGGTTGCCTCCCGCCGCCCACTTCCGTCAGCGTAGCCGGCGATTTTAACGGGTTCGACCCCTCCGCCAACCCGATGACGGACCCCGATGGAGACGGCGTTTACTGCACCACTGTTCTGTTGCCGGCCGGCGATCAGGAATATATATTTCTGATCGACGGCGTCGAAGAGCAACTCCAGGCCGGCAGTTCCTGTACAGTTACCGATGCCGGCGTGACCAACCGGGCGCTTACCGTCGTTGCGGGCGTGGCCCAGTCGGTAACCTTCCTGTTCGGCAGTTGCGACGCTTCCCTTTCAATACCCAATATTACTTTCCCCGACATCCCGCTCTCCTGCGTTGGCGATGAAACCGTAACCGTTACCGGAGGAGCTACCCCCGCCGGTGGGGTATACAGCGGGCCTGGCGTTACAGACAATGGCGACGGAACATTTGATGTAGACTTGTCTGTCCTCGATGAGGGCGACTATACCCTTACCTATACGCTCCCGTTGGCGCTTCAATGTACTGCTTCTGAAACCGCCACTTTGTCGGTTGATAAAGATACCCGTGCGCCGGATATCGTATTCCCTTCCCAGGATGTCGTGGCCACGCTGGCCCCCTGTGACATCGGAGGAACGGCCATGGTGTCCTTCGACGTTTCGGTAACGGATGATTGCGGCGGTAGCTATATTCCCGGCGATGTGGTGGTTCCCGGCTCTGAATTTACCGTTAAGGTGATTTCAGGCCCGTCTCTTCCCGCTATTTCTTCTGCCGGTGGCAACAGCTTCTCCGGCGCTTTTGGGCCGGGTACCTACCAGGTGCAGGCCTCTGCTGAAGACGCCGCCGGCAACCCCCGCAATGAGGACTTCCTGGTCATCGTTACACAGGATGCCCCTCCGCCCACCGACCTTATTTGTGATTACAACGTAGTGGTGCGGCTGGACGACGATTGCGAGCGCACCATCACTCCCAGCCTGGTGCTGGAAGGCGATTTTGGCTGCCTCACCAATGACGATTTTGTCGTTTCTATCGTAGATGGGCAAGGCCAATCCGTCGGCAACACCCTGGACGGCGCCGGCTCGTACATCTACGAGGTGAGCCTGGCGCCGGGAGTAGGCCCGGTAAGCGGCTTCGAACCCTGCTGGGGCTATATCGCCGGCGAAGACAAGACGGCGCCGGATATTGACTGCCCGGATGACACGGACGAAGGCGCCCTGGTGCTGGAGTGCTTCACAGAAAGCGGCACGCTGGACGCCAGCGACCTGTCGATGGAGCCGCTGAACTTTTCCTGCTTCATCGACGGAGGCTCCTCGGGCTCCAGCATTGACCCGGGCGTTCACTACTACGACCTGATCCCGTTCCAGGTGGACCGGACGGACTACTACACGATACTGGTTTCCGATGAATTCAGCTCTATCTACGATGAGACGG
>JAGFJE010000753.1 GCA_024103175.1 Phaeodactylibacter sp. | reverse complement strand
GTGCTGGGCGCCTCGGTGACGGGCATCGTAGGCCTGTTGTCGAAGGATTTCCTTAAGCTGGTCCTGCTGGCCCTCCTGATCGCCACCCCCCTGGCCTGGTACGTGATGAACGAATGGCTGCACAACTTCGCCTACCGCATTGACATCGGCTGGTGGGTGTTCCTGCTGGCCGGCGCCCTGGCCCTCCTGATCGCCTTCCTGACCGTGAGCGTGCAGAGCGTGCGGGCCGCCCTGTCGGACCCGGTGGAGGCGCTGAGGTATGAGTGAATGTGTGTGTATTCGTGTATTCGTGTATTCGGAGCCTGTTTGGCCGACATATACACGAATGAGGGCGCTCCGAAAAGTGCTCCAAAGGAAAGAATGACTGGAGGAATGAATGCGAATTCCATATATTCAAAGTCTTTTTTACAGAAACTAATGTATATGTGATAATATTCATTCCTTCATTTTTACCCGGCCGAGGTACGAGGACGGGCCTTCATTCCATCGCTCCATCATTCCTTCACGGGACTTTCCGGAGCGCCCTCACTTATACACTTCCTTTCCCTCCATTGCCCCCCTCCCCAAAAAAACTTATCTTGTGCAACAGCAAAAACGCGCAGCAACCGATGACGATAACCGATAAATATCCGATCACGCTCAAAGAACGGCTGGAGCTGGGCCCGGAAGAACAGGTGTTCGAGGGCTCCCTGGAAGAATTCGCCGCCCTGGTAGAGGCCTGTGAGTACCCGGTGGAGTACGAACAGGGGAAAATTATTGCTATGAGTATTGCATCCGACAATCATGAACGTGTAGTGGCTAACCTTTTGGGAGCGCTATTCATCGCCTTTAAAGGCTACAAAGAATTTATTCGCTACGGCAGCAACCGCCACATTTACCTGCCGGAATTCCAGTGCGCATACTCCCCCGACGCTTCTGTAGTGAAAGGGGAACCGGAAGCATTTGAGTACGCGGCAGGCAAAACCGCCAACCTCAACCCCTGGCTGCTCGTGGAAGTGCTTTCTGAAAGCACCCGCGACAAGGACCTGGGCAGAAAACTGCCGCGTTATAAAAAAATGGAATCGGTGCAACATATCCTTTATATCGAACAGGACGTAGCCCTCCTTACCCTTCACTACCGGATAGAAGAAGACCCCACCCGCTGGGCCAGCGTGGATTACAACCGCCTGGAGCAGTCCTTCGAGCTGGCCGGCAAGGCGGTTGCGCTTGCCGATATCTATGAAAACATTGAATTTGCACCTGCGAAATAGCCACTGTTCATTTTCGGACACCCGTTGTTCACGGGCGGACGAACTCACTCGATTACCGCCTTCCAATCTGCTATTTATCAACAACTTACAATCTGGCATAGTCATTGCCTCACTTCTTCCTGGAAGCTGTGCTTTGTACAATTGAGTTGGGATGAGAGCGGCGCAGCCCTGAAAGCTTGCCCTGACTTCGGCGTGAGCTAAGTCGAACACTCAGTCGAACGCTGGACAGAAGGGAAGCCCGTCCGAATAACCAACAACCTAAACAATACGGGCCACCTGAAGGTAGCCCGTCCGAATAACCAATAACCTCCTGCCCATGTGGAAAAACTACCTCAAAACCGCCCTGCGCAACCTCGCGCGCAACAAGCTGTATGCGGCCATCAACATCCTGGGGCTGGCCCTGGGCATGGCCATCGCCGTCCTCATCCTGCTTTATGTCAATAATGAGCTGAGCTATGACAAATGGGCGCCAGGACAGGAAAACGTGTACCGGGTATACCGCAGTTGGGAAGAGAATACCAACGGCGTCGTCTGGACGCCTTCCCTGCTGGCGGCAAAACTGATGGAAGAATTTCCGGAGGTGGAATATGCCGCCGGGCTGAGCCCCTACGGCGCCACCCTGCTCGACTACAAAAAAAATAAGCTGTACGTAGAGGAGGTAGCGGCAATAGACAGCACTTTTTTCCAAACCGTTCACCTGCCCTTCCTCTACGGCAATCCGCTGGAAGCGATGAAACAACCCCAGGCGGTGGTCCTGGCCAAAGATCTTGCCGAGCGTATTTTCGGGCCGGTGGACCCGGTCAGGCAACTGATCAACATCAACGACGAGGGAGATTATGAAGTGACGGGGGTGCTGGATGAATTTCCGGGCAATTCTCACCTCTTTTACAAAGTATACATTCCCTTCACCTGGTTCTCCGATTCCTGGACCGGTAATAACCGTTCGACCTATGTACGCCTCAACTCCAGGGCGGAAACGGGGCAGTTGGAGGGAAAAATGACGAAGTTGCTCACCGAACTGAAGAAGCAGGAATACCGGGCCCACAACTACAAATACCGGGAAGAAGAATTCGAAGCCTGGAAACTGCAGCCCATGCAAAGTATCCACCTCGACTCCAAGGGGTTCGACTGGGGCGGCAGCACAGGGGGCAATATCCGTTACGTCTATATCTTTTCCATGATCGCCTTCCTCCTTCTGCTGGTAGCGGGCATCAACTACGTCAACCTGTCGACGGCCCTGGCGACGCAGCGGGCCCGGGAAGTAGGCGTCAGAAAGGCGACGGGCGCCAACCGGCGGCAGCTCATCGTGCAGTTCCTCAGCGAAACCGTCGTCCAGAGCCTGGCGGCGGCCCTGGCGGCCATCGGCCTGGCGGAGTGGCTGTTGCCCCTTTTCAATTCCGTCGCCGGCCGGCAGCTGTCCTTCCTGGGCGGTGAGCCGGGCTGGCTGATCCTGTCGCTGGCAGGCATCAGCCTGCTGGTAGGCCTGCTGGCCGGCGCTTTCCCGGCTTTCCACCTCTCGGCTTATCAGCCGGGTAGCGCTCTGAGGAGCCAGGCCGGCGATAAACCCGGCAAGCAAACCTTCCGCAAGGCGCTGGTGGTGGCCCAGTTTTCCATCTCGATCACCCTGATCGTGGTGATGGCCTTCGTTTACCGGCAGGTCAACTTCATGATGGAGTACGAGCTGGGGTTTCAGCCCGGCCAGGTGCTGGTGGCGCCGTTCAACCTCGACGATTCGGATGAGAAATTCGAAAACCTGAGATCCGAATTCTTGTCCATCCCGGGCGTGCAAAGCGTAGCGGCTTCCTCGCGCGTGCCCGGCCAGCCCCTGCCCGATTGGGGGATGCTGCTGGAAGGCAGGGAAGAGGGCGTCAACCCCTACGTCATTTTCGCCGGCGAGGGTTTTGACAAGACGCTGGGGCTGGAGGTAGCTCAGGGGCGTTTCCTATCCAGTGAATTTGCACAGGATACGGTCAATAATTTCGTGGTCAACGAAGCGTTTATCAGAGATTTCAATGTGCCGGAACCCGTCCTGGGCGCCAGGGTAAAATTTTCCTTTGATGAAGAATACGGGCAGATCGTCGGCGTGATCCGGGATTTCCACTTCCGGGGGCTGCAGCGCTCCATCCGCCCCCTGGTGATCTCCGGCCGGCCCAGCTTCTGGCACGCTTCCTTCCGGGTATCCACCGAAAACCTGCCGCAGGCTATCCGGGCGATCGAAGCAAAATGGGCGCAGGTAGAGCCGGCCCACCCCATGCGGCATTCCTTCCTGGACGAGGACTTTGCCCGGCAATACGATGAACAGCGGCGATTCGGCAAAAGCATGCTCTACGCCACCATCCTGGCCATATTCATCGCCATGCTGGGCCTGTTCGGCCTGGCCACCCACACCGCTCATTTGCGCACCCGGGAGATCGGTATCCGCAAGGTGCTGGGCGCCGGCCTGGCCAACCTGGTGGGGCTGCTCTCGCGGGATTTCCTGAAGCTCGTCCTCATCGCTTTCTGCGTAGCCACTCCGGCAGCCTGGCTGCTCTCCCGCCGCTGGCTGAAGGATTTTGCCTACCGCATCGAAGTGGAATGGTGGGTGTTCGCCCTGGCCGGCGCCGCCGCCCTGCTGATCGCCTTCCTGACGGTGAGCTACCAGAGCGTGCGGGCGGCGATGAAGAACCCTGTTGAGGCGCTTAAGACGGAATAACACATTATGTGTAAAAGTGCATACGTGTAAGAAATACAACCTGACAACTATGGCATACAACCTGCTACGAACCACCCTGCGCCAAATGGCCCGCGGTAAAAGCTATACGGCCATCAACATCACCGGCCTGGCCATCGGCCTGGCGGCCTGCTTCCTCATATTCATGTGGGTGCGGGACGAACTGCGGTACGACCGTTTCCACGCCAATGCCGATCGCATCTACCGGGTACTGTGGGAAGCGCGCTATGGCGACAACGAGTGGAAAATACCCCTCGGGCCGGTACCGGTGTCGGAAACACTCAAACGGGAGTTCCCGGAAGTGGAGCAAACAACTCAGTTGTACCAGGGAGGCATGACCCTCAGGCAGGGCCAGGAGTACATACGGGAGCAGAACATACTGTTCGCCGATGAGGGCTTCTTTGAAGTCTTCAGCCTGGAATTCATTGAAGGCAGCCCGGAAGGCGCCCTGCGGGAGCCCGACGCCATGCTACTTACCGCAGAAACTGCCCGGCGCTACTTTGGGGAACAGAATCCGGTGGGCCGGCAACTCGTCCGCAATGACGGGGAATCCTATCAGGTTACGGGCGTTGTGAAGGGCTTTCCGGCACAATCGCACGTTCAATTTGACTTTCTGGCTTCTCTTCAGGGCATTGCCCGTATCAAAGAACGGGCGGAGCATTGGGGATCGGCAACGGTATACAACTATTTCTTGCTGCGTCCGGACGCTGACATTAAAATGCTGGAGGAAAAATGGCAGGCCTATATCGATGAAAAGGTAGCGGGAGAAGAAATGCAGGAAGGTAACAATTACACCCGATTCCCCTTTCAGGCCCTGACGGATATCCACCTGCACTCCAACCTGGAGTATGAGCTTTCGCCAAACGGCAATATGGATTACGTTTATATTTTCTCCATAGTGGCCCTGTTCATTCTTGTGCTGGCCTGCATCAATTTCATCAACCTGGCCACGGCGCGCTCCCTGACGCGCGCCAGGGAGGTGGGGGTACGCAAGGTGCTAGGGTCGCGCAGAGGGCAATTGTTCTGGCAGTTCTTCGGGGAGTCTTTCATTTATGTATTAATGGCTATCGGGTTGAGCCTGCTGGCGGCCCGGGGCGTACTGCCCTGGTTCAACCGGTTGGCGGGAAAGGAGCTGTCGCTCAGCTTTTTGCAATCGCCATTCCTGTTGCTTTTGCTGGCCGGGCTGGCAGTCCTGGCCACCCTGTTGTCGGGCGCTTTGCCGGCCGTGTTTATGGCGTCCTTCCAACCGGTGAAGGCGCTGAAGGGAGGGTTAGTGGAATCCGTTGGCCAGGGCCGTTTGAGAAAAGGGCTGGTAACCGCCCAATTTTGTATTTCCATCTTGCTGATGATCGGCGCGCTGTCCGTCGACAGCCAGCTGCGCTTTATGCAGAACCGGCGGCTGGGCTTCGATAAGGAGCAGGTGATCGTGATCAACCGGACCCAGGCACTGGGGAATCAATACCGTGTTTTCTTCAGCAAGCTCAACGATATGCCGGCGGTAAAAACCGCCAGTGCAGCCTTATTTCTGCCCGGCAAGGAATTCGACAGCACCGTTTTCGAGCCGGAGCAACCTTCCAACTACAAGGCGACCTCTTTGTCTTACACTTTCATCGACTCCCGGTTTGTAGAGGCCCTGAAACTGAACATGGTGGAGGGCCGGAATTTTTCGCCCGAAATGGCAACGGACAGCTCCACCGTGCTGATCAACCAGGCGGCGGCCCGCAAACTGGGATGGGACGAACCGCTGGGCAAAACCCTCACCATGGGAGGCCGGGAGCCTTCCACGGTAATAGGTGTGGTGGAGGATTTCCACTTCCGTTCTCTCCACCACGAGATCGAGCCCATCGTCCTCCTGATGGCTTCCTGGAATATGCCGCATATTGCGGTGCGGCTCAACCCCGGCGATGTGGACGCCCAAATACAGGCCATACGAAGCGCCTGGCAGGAATTCGCTCCGGATACGCCGTTCGACTATACTTTCCTCAGCGAGGATTACGCCCGCCTGTACGCCGGCGAGCAGCGCATGGCCCGGGTATTTACCGTCTTTTCTGTGCTGGCCATCCTCATTGCCTGCCTGGGGCTGTTCGGCCTGGCGGCTTTCATGGCGGTGCGGCGCACCAGGGAGATCGGTATCCGAAAGATACTGGGGGCTTCGGTGGCAGGCATCGTCGGTTTGTTGTCCCGCGATTTCCTGAAGCTGGTCTTCCTCGCCCTGCTAATCGCTGCGCCTATCGCCTGGTACGGGGTGAGCAAATGGCTGCAGGGCTTCGCCTACCGCGTGGAGCCGCAGTGGTGGATCTTTGCGCTGGCCGGCGCCATCGCCGCCGTTCTGGCTTTCCTGACGGTAGCCGGCCAAAGCATAAGGGTGGCCAGGGAAAACCCGGTGAAGGCGCTGCATTCGGAATAATGGCTCAACCGCCCTGTTCCTCGAAAACCTCCATCAGCCATGCCCGCTCTGCCAAAGGCTGGCGGGTACGGATCTGTTGGCCGATCTTTTCCCTTTTCTTTTGGCTCGTATGGGCCATCACGCCGTGAAGAAGCGCGCAGAAATGCTGGCAGCTCTTTTTGAGCGGCACGGCGATCTCCTTATTCCGGCTGAGGTACACCGTAAAAGCGGACAGGGCCGACATGCAGGCGTCGAGGGCATCGGATTCGTAGAATGTCTTGATCAGCAATATCCGGGCAACCAGGTGGTATCTGCTGTCAAATGCCTGAACCTGGTTCAGGTGCGTAAGTACTTCGCCGTAATTCTTCTTTTGAAAATAAAGCTCCGCCAGGTTGTAATGAAGCGCACTTTCCCGGAACTCCTCCTGCAATACTCCATTATAATCGTGAATGAACCGTTCGATCCATTTAAAGCGGTTCAGGCGAAGGGCCAATTTGACAATATTGTTGTAAGCCCAGTAAGATAAGTAACCGTTGTCGAAAAGGGCTTCGCTATGAATGCCTTCTTCATACAAATTAAGCGCGATTGAAATGAATTCTTCCTTCCCCTCCCGGATCTTGCGCGTACAAATATTGATGGCATACAGGTAAATGTTCTTCAATTCGGAAATGTCGATTGAGGGGCCATTTTCTCTGATCAGCTCCAGTAGCGCCTGAAAATGCTCGTTTTCATCAGGGCAAGACAAGGAACAATAGATCTCCAGGTAGATGTTGATCAGGGGCGGCAAGCCCTGGACGCCTTTCAGGTATTCACCGACCGCATCCATAAACGGGATGGAAAACTGCCCGGACAGGATTGCCTGCCGGTTGAGCAATTCACAGCTGTACTTCAGCTTGTTGATGAAATAATAGCTATCCAGCGCATCGGAGGCCGCCTGCAGCGTATTGGCCGCCCCTTCTTCCTGAATGTATTGGCTCATTTCCGCCAGAAGGTAATCATTGAAAAAGAAATCGCTATCAATATAAGGCTGGCTTTCCAGGTTCGTCTTTACTTTTTTCTGATACTGCTTATAGTGCTTTTCCTGTTTTTTTTCCATCAGGGCCTTGAGAACCTGGGTGTCAAAGAGTATCTCCTGCTTTTCCAGTTGCCGGGCCCCCAGAAACTGCTCGCCTAGTTTTACCAGGCTGCTCATCATATACCCCAGCTTCTTTTTGTCGTACTCCTCCCCCGGAAAGGCGGCCCGGTAAACCTGCTCTGCCGATGTCTGATCCTCCGGAAAAGAAGGATGAAGGCGGGAAAGCCGGATGCAAAGCTCAACCAACTGTTCATTGGTATTATAATAAGGAGAACGGACAAAATCGACAAACCGCTCTATTTCCTTAGTGCTGAAGGTGCTTAAAAGAGCAATGAGCTTACTTTTTTTCATGGGACCCCTATTTTCTAAAATCCAAAATTCCGGAATTCTATTTTTTAAACATTTAAATTATTCAAATATGTTAAACAGAAAAAACCTGGTTTTCAGCGACTTAATCCGTTTTGCTGAGCGAAATTCGAGCTTCAAGTTTATAAAAAATTTAATTTACTGGCGGAAAGCTAAGGAAATTGTAATTGATAGCTCTTTTTATTTAAAATACTTTTGTATCGTGATATGAATTTACCGAGAGAGAAAGCGCCCAGCCACTGAATATCGAAGTAAAGAGAAAAAATTATTATTTATAGTATTAGGAGGAATTTTTTAGAAAAGCCTTGCTGACAGATAAAGCAAGGCTTTTTTTTTTCACGTCAAGCCGCCCCAATAAAAGGTGGAATAATCCTTTCTGCGAACTTCAGCCTACCATTCTAAGGTTGGCCAGCCAGGCAGGCAGGCGCACACAGCCCTGCGCCGCTGTGGCGCCCGTCCATCGTACACCGCCCTGCAACCGTTGTCCAGCGTTAGGCGGGTAACCGAACTTCACAGGCCCGCCCTCATCTCCTACTCGATCTTATATTTCACGTTTGTTGACAGCGGAAGAAAACAACATATACCGGAAGCCAAGATCTTTCAAATATAAAAAAACATAAATTGAATTTTTCTAAAAAACTGGTTTTCAGCCACTAATCTAGAATAATTGGATAAAAAACATTTGACCACCTCAAAAAAAAACAGTTTTCCCACTGGAAAACCCTGGAAAATGTAATTGCTTGTCTTCCTCCTTCGGGGTATGTTTGTACTAATTGTGCATATTTGTTTGTTTTAAGTACCAGGACAATTGAATACAAAGTATTGGTTTTTACGCCAATATCCAAGCCACAACTCAATTCAGTCCTGGTACTTATTTTTTTCTTCTTATTTACCACGCCTTACCATTTCCCTCCCGCCAGTTCCATAGCCGGCAGCATAGGAGCGTTTTTCTCCTGATAGGGCTCCAGGTCCTTCAGTATGGTGTCGAGCAGGCGGATGGCATTGATGATATATTCACCTTTGTTGAGCATCACGCACTCGGCCCGTTGGGCCATGGCGGCGTCGGTGATCTCTGCCCGGGAAGGGATACCCCGCTTGGCCATATTCTCCAGCACCTGGGTTGCCCAGATATCGGGAATATGGGCCGACTGGCACAGGGAGAGGATCTCTTCCTGCACTCTTCCGATGTTTTCCCACCCCACTTCGATGGCCAGGTCGCCTCGGGCGATCATCACGCCCACGGGGTGGATGCGCATGGCTTCGAGCAAGATCTCCAGCAGGTTGTTGAAGCCGCTCTTGGTCTCGATCTTCAGTATGATGCCCAGCTTATCGGTAGCCTTCAGCCTTTCCAGTTCCTGGATCAGCTGGCGGACGTCGAGCACGGAATTCACGAAGGAGACGTTCACCACATCGGCAAAGGCGGCTACGAACCTCAGGTCTTTGATGTCTTTGTCGGTCAGGCCGCGGATAGACAGCTTGCTGTCCGGAAGGTTAATGCCCTTGTCGGCGGCCAGTTTGCCCCCCCCCTCCTTGGTGTGCTCGATCTCCACGACCATACCATCGGCGTCCACTTTTCGGATCCTTCCTCTGATCATGCCATCATCAAACAGGATGGGCTCCCCTACCGCTACCTGGCCGAATACTTCTTCCGAGGTGCAGGACACATGCGCTTCCCGGGCCAGCATGCCCTTTTCATCGTATTCCGCCGGTTCGCCGGGCACGTGTTCGCGGTGGAGGCGCAAGGTATCTCCCCGTTTGAGCAGCAACGGCGCTTCGACCGCCGGCAACTCGCCGATCACAAAGGGGCGGGAGCGCTTGTTTTTGTCGGAATACAAGAACATACCGGTTTCCAGGTAGGTGGTCCGGTAGAGTTCACCCACACAGCCATCATCCTGCACCTCGGTAATGATCAGTTCGCGTTTTTTGCGGCGGGCATCGCGAAAATAAAGGCGGCTACCGGGCTTCAACGTTTTCAGGGCGGCGCTGGATATTGGCACATGGGGCAGTTCCAGGCTGAGGTGGGGCGCGGGCCCGATCCATACTTCAACGGGCTGAATGATGCGGCCCCTGACATCTTTCTGGGGGCGGTACTTGCGCACTTTGGGGCCGGGTTTGAGGTCGCCGGTACGGATCTTGGGGCCGCCCAGGTCCATCGCCACCTGGCAGTTGCGCTTCAGCTTTTTAGATGCTTTGCGCACATTGTCGATCATTTTCTTCCACTGTTCGGGGCCGTCGTGGGCGCAGTTGATGCGGGCGCAGTTCATCCCCTCGGCGACCATCTGGCGCACCATTTTGTAATCATCGGCCGCCTCGCTGGGCAGGGTCACCATAATGCGGGTGCGGCGCCCCTTGGCGCGGAAGCCGAGCAGGGCTTTGGCATTGGTGCGCGCCAGGCGGTTGCCTTCCTTGATCGACAGGCCCGCCGGCTGAATGTGGATGGGTTCATCCTTGAGAAAAGCCGTCAGGACCGAACGGGTAATGTAGAGGCTGGACAAGGTGTGGCTTTCGGCCTTGGCCAGGCGGGAGACCCCCATCCACCCCAGGCGTTTCTGCAGGCCGCGAATGTCATCACTGCGCATCGCCCGGTAGTACACGAGGTTGCGGGCCGACTGCTGGAAGTTGGGGTGTACGCGTTCCAGCTGTTCCTTGTAGCGCTCCTCCAGCTCCATAGCCTTCTCGATGATCTCCTCCACCTGCCGGAGCATATCCTGTATATTCTCTTTTTTCCAGGGCATAACCAGGTATTTTACGAGTTTTCCGATCGGGTATTGAGGCTTCTCCGCCCAATAATATCATGAATTCTCCATTCACACACTGAGCAATATCATTCTTTCGCGCTTTTTTCCATTTCCTCCAGCCGCTGTTTCGCCCATTGCACCGTTTCATCGAACCAGGCGTCCAGCTGTGAGTTCCCGCCGCGGATGCGGCTCACTACCTGCATACTGTTGTCCAGGTAATTTTTCTTTTTCTCCAGCGGCCAGTCTAAAGGATAAGACAGAATATCGCGGATATTGGTGGCCTTATCCACGATGCGGACTTTGCGGGCTTTCTCACTCAGCTGGCCCGCTTTTTCCACCTGCAGCCACTTGCGTTCCATATAGGGAATACTCATATCGTCGGTCAGTTCCAGCACGATATCGGCCGCCTCCTGCCCGAACCGGAGGGCCAGTTCTTCATGGGTGGCGTCCGTATCCTCAAGCACATCATGCAGGATAGCGGCCAGCAGCAGCGCCTCATCGCGTTCCTTTCCTATCTGAATGAGGGCATTGGCCACCTTCAGCAGGTGGTTCATGTAGGGTAATCTGTCGTACCCTGCCCGCCGCTGGTACTGATGCTTGAGGGCCGCATACACGGCGGCATCCATCACCTTTGCCAATAGGTCGTTGGGCATGATCCTGTTTTTTCCTTTACTGTAGCCGGTTGTATGAAAAAGCGAGGGAAAGAAACCGGATGTTTATTTACCGCAAAAAGCGGCGGGCCGACGCCCCTCATTTGTTGGAAGCAAACGATTATGCCGCAGGGTTTTTCCGTTTCTACCCCTCCGGTAAATGTAAAGAAAATTCAGGTTTCCGGCAGTTAAAAAACAGGCTCATTTCAGATCATCGGCCAGCAATAATGGTTCATTCGGCAACGACTCAAAGAAATAGCCAAATACTAAAAAAACCATACCGATCAACAGCAAAAAGAACGAAAGGGGGAACTCTTAAAAAGGAGAATGGGTATAGTAATACTGTTGAAAGCGAATCACCCGCAACCCGCCCAATCATGAGTAAGATCCTCGACACCTTCGCCGAAGCCCTGAACGGCAAGGAAAAAAAATTCACCTCCGGCAGCATCAACCGCGCCATCGTACTGCTGTCCATCCCCATGATCCTGGAAATGGTCATGGAGTCCCTCTTCGCAGTGGCCGACGTGTTCTTCGTCTCCAAAGTGAGTACTGATGCCGTGGCCACCGTGGGGCTCACCGAGTCGGTCGTCACCCTGGTATACGCCATAGCCGTAGGCATGAGCATGGCGGCCACGGCTATGGTGGCGCGGCGGGTTGGCGAGGAAAACAAAGAGCAGGCGGCGGTGGCCGCCGCCCAGTCTATGCTGATCGCGCTGGGCATTTCCATTGTCCTGGGTATCCCCGGTTTCCTTTTCGCCGAAGACATCCTCCGGCTGATGGGCGGCTCCGAAGAACTCATCGCCAACGGCGTGGGGTATACCCGCATCCTCCTGGGGTCCAACGCCGTCATCATGTTCCTCTTCCTGCTCAACGGCATCTTCCGGGGAGCCGGAGATGCGGCTATCGCCATGCGGTCCCTCTGGCTGGCCAATGGCATCAACATCATCCTCGACCCGCTCTTCATCTTCGGCATCGGCCCTTTCCCGGAAATGGGCGTACAGGGGGCGGCCATGGCCACGTTTATCGGGCGGGGCGCCGGTGTACTGTATCAACTGTATATCCTCTTCGGGAAATCGAGCGTCATCCAGTTGCGGCGGGAACATTTCCAGGCGAACCTCCCCATCATTCGCAAGCTCGGTAAAGTAGCCTCCACCGGCGCCGGGCAGTTCCTGATCGGTTCAGCCAGTTGGATCTTCCTGATGCGCATCATCGCCCACTTCGGCAGCGAGGCGGTAGCCGGCTACACCATCGCCATCCGGCTCATCATTTTCACCCTCCTGCCATCCTGGGGGCTGGCCAACGCCGCCGCCACCCTGGTAGGGCAGAACCTGGGCGCCGGCCATCCGGAGCGGGCGGAGAAGTCCGTCTGGCAGTCGGCCTTCTACAACATGCTGTTCCTGCTGTCCGTATCGGCCATTTACTTCCTGTTCGCCAACCCCATCCTGGGGTTGTTCGACAGCGAACCGGCAGTGCTGGAAGCCGGGGTGCTCAGCCTGCGCATCATCTGCGCCGGCTACGTCTTCTTCGCCTACGGCATGGTCATCAGCCAGGCCTTCAACGGCGCCGGCGACACCCGCACACCTACCATCATCAACCTGTTCTGCTTCTGGATGCTGGAGATCCCCGTCGCCTATTTCCTGGCCATCACGATGGAGTGGGGGCTGGCCGGCGTGTGCTGGGCCATTGCCGGGAGTGAGACGGTGCTGGCCATTATTTCCATCCTGGTGTTCCGGATGGGGCGGTGGAAGACGGTGGAGATTTGAATGAGGGAATGAGGGAATGAATGAGGGAATGAATGAAGGCGCTCCGGAAGCCTGTAAGCTTTATCTTCAGCGGCCTGGCGAATAGCGTCCTTTCATACACAGACATGCCTTCCGTCAAGCCGTGGGGTTCCGAATACGGCCAATGTATTCAGTGATCTTTCGATCCAACTCTTCCGGGTAATTGAATCCCAATTGCACTCCAACTGCTCCTGCTGTTTTTCTGAATAATACCAGGAGTGCATTCAGGCCCCGCCAGTTCTCTGCCATCCCTGCTCCGGAGTAAGTTCTTTCCAGTTGCCGGCAGGTTTCCGCATCCAGCCATTTCCTTATTCCCTTACCTTTGTACTGCGTATCGTAGCCCCAGCCGTTCCGGGCTTTTGCGTACCATTCCAGCATCTTCAGCAGCATTTCCTCCCGGAGCACCCATTCGCTGTATTTCGCCAGCCAAAGCTCCTCCCTTTTCAGGTTTCTGGCGATGTAGGTGAGTTCCCAGAAAAATTCGTTGGCCACCGCCTGGTATTCTTCTTCGGTTGGCGGTTTTATTTCCGGCGCCTTTCGGCTCAGCGCTTCAAGAGCTTTCGCCATTCCATCCTTATCCACAAGTATCTCGTATCCGCTCTGTATCCAGCCGGGTAGTTGTCCGCGCACTGTAATCCCCTGAAAGGCTTCCAGGCCAAAGATCCCAAAATCGATTTTTATACCATCTTCATAAAGGATCAGGCGAGCGGGATATTCCTCATCTGCAATGGTGGCTTTCTCATTGAGCCGGATCATTACCCTGCCAAAGGAGCGCTGCCATTCCTCTTCCCGTAGGAGTAGTTCCGGAATGTTCTGCACGAACAGCGTAATGTCGTAATCCGACAGCTCATCAACCCGCCTTTTGCCTCCTGCCCTGGAACCGGCGAGGAGGGCCAGGCGGATGTTGGCCTCCTGTGCGCTCCAGGCCTTTACTTTTTCCAATATTTCGTCTTTCATACAACAACAAACCAATTTTCAGCCCTATCGTTCCAACACCGCATCCACCGTTACGGGCACCTCATTCCTGGGGCCTTTGCCGTTGAATTTAAACTGGCGGCGCAGCACTACCCCTTCGGCATGCACCGTGTAGGGCGCTTCGGGAGTGATGGTGAATACCAGTTCCACTTTGCGGGTGACGCCCTTCAGGGTGAGCAGGGCTTCGGTAGTATATTGCCCGTCGGCGACCGGTGTTGCCCCATCGATGAACAGGCGGGCCTCAGGAAATTTCCGGACGAAGAAATAGTCCTTCTTGTCCCGTATGCTTTCCTCCAGCTCTTTCCAGTCGCATTTCAGGCTGCGAATGTCAAAGACGGCCTCCACTTGTATGTTTTCCGGGTCATCCGGGTTTTCGATCCGGGTGAAGCCCCAGTTTTCGAAGGTGAACGTATTTGGGGAACCGGCATCGCCAATGAAGGCGACGGTTCCGGGAGGGGGTGGCAGTTGATCCAGCCGGGCCGTATCCGGTTGCAGAAAAAGAAAAGTGGCCAGCAGGGTGCAGGCAGTGATCAATTTAAACATGGTGTTCTGTTTTTTAAAAGGTTAAAAGAATAGGATAAGTTCAACCCGCCATCTGGAATTGCAGGCTGAACTGCAGGCGTTCCCGCGCGGCGGCCGGGCCGTCGGGCCCCGGCAGGCCGAAGGGGCGGGCGATGTCCAGCTCGAACTGTATGCGGGCTTCCATAGCCCCGTCGGCCGAGCGGGGGCGGAGGGTAGCGTCAACCGTGAGGGGGATGTCCTGCCCCAGGAAATGAAACGTGCCGGCAACCTGCACTTCATTGTCCTGGTCCCAGGCCAGGCCTGCCGCCGCTTCGCTGAAGGAGAAAGTTGCCGTGGCGTACTTCCGCACTTTGAGGTACTGCCTGAGCACCTTGGCGTCCAGTTCTGCCATGCCCATGGTCAGCGACTTCAGTTCTGCGACGAATTTGCCGCTCAGTTTACCCGGTTCATAAGATAACGCCCCCGTCAGGCGGCGCACTTCTCCGGCATAGCGTTCGAGCGGGCTGGGGAAGTTGAACTGGAGCAGGGGCTGGCCGGCGGCCAGGGCTTCGGGCTGCTTCCAACTGCCGGAAAGAGGCGGGGTGTAGGGGGCGGATGCCTGCCGGGAGGCGCCCTCCTCTCCGGGCGTTATTGCCAGCCCCAGAACCTCATAACCTTTGACGGGCGCCTCTTCGGGCAGGGCGAACAGCCGGTCGCCCGCCGCCGCGTCCGCCCAACGCTGCTCTACCACATCGGCGAAAAGGGCGGCTGCCTGCCGCAACAGCGCTTCCTTTTCGGAGATCTTCCCGCCCAGCGGCCGGCCGAAATTGTCGAATATCGGGTGAATGCAGTCGAACTGGCTGAAAACGGCCAGGCTTAGAAAAACGCTGTCGCCCTGGGCGTAGGGGTGCAGGTCGAGGTAAAAGCGGCGGTCAGTAGGGAAAAAGCCGGCGTCGGCCCGGTAGCCGGCGCCGAGGCGTTCCGCCAGGATGGGGAGGAAGGCCTCCTGCCAGCCGGCGGCGGGCGCCGGGCCTTTCCACTCCGTCCACTTCAGGGGAAAGCCGATGGCCTGGCGGCCATCCCGGAGGGCCAGTATAGGCCCGGGAGTAGCCGCCTCAGGAGCTACCGGGCGGCTGCGGGCCGTGCGTATGAAGTTCTCGACTGCGGCCCAGTCCGTCGGTTTGCCGCCATAGAGCGCCCGGCCGGCCGGCGACTGGAACAGCAGCGCCGGCGTGGCGGTGACGGAAGGCGGAGCGCCGCGGTTGGCGTCCAGTTCCATAAGGTGCACCTGATTTTTCCGGGCATAGGCCCTGAGTTGTTCCCTCAGTCCCGTTGAGAGGGCTTCGTCTCCCGGCCGGGTGAACAGCACCAGCTTTTCACCCTTGCGCTGTTGCGCGATCCAACCGCCGGACTGATAGAGGCTGCCCATCACCAGGGGCCAGTTGAGGTTTCCGTTGCAGAAGGCCGCCATGATGTAATCGTCGGCCAGGCTGGCCTGCATGGCGGTGAAGTATCCTTTGGCATTGCCGCCCCAGTAGATGAGGCCGTCTTTGTTGACGTGGAACAGCAGCGAGCGGTAGCTGCTCTGCGCCGTCAGGCCGGCGCGGGCGGTGGCCGGCTTCAGGAAGCGGTTGTCCTTGCCTTTAGCGGCCTGGATGACGTGGTGGACAAAGCGGGCGTAATCCGCCGGGGTCGTCCACAGGCCCATGGCCGCCAGCTCCGGATAGCGGCGGTAGCCCCCCGGCAGGGTGGCGCCCGATTTGTCGTGGCCGAGCGCCGCCGCCTCTACCTGGCTGTCGCTCAGTTCCACCGCATAGAAGGAATGCCGCATGCCCAGCGGGCCGAGCACCCGCTCCGCCATGATCTGCGGCAGGGGCTGCCTGTAGTATTTCTCCAGAATGAGCTGCAGAAGGATGGCATTGGCGCATTGGGGTTGTTGCCTTTTGCGGTTGCTGCGCACGGCCAGGCCACCGGGGAAATCCGCGTTGCCGTCAGCCACAACATCCTGCAGGGCAGGCCAGCCCTCTCCCGGCCCGTAGCCCGACGGTTTCATCGGCCCGTTCAGGCTCTTCCGGCGCAGGATGAGGTCGCGGATGGTGACGGGCCTGGCCCGGAACCAGCGCCGGTCGCTCAGCCCCGGCAGGTACTTCGCCACCGGGTCGTCGAGGCTGATCTTCCCTTCATCAGACAGGCGCAAAAACTCAAATAGTACCGGCGCTTCAGACATGGCGCCTACCGGGAAGGGCGTCGTGCTTTCCACCGGGCGCCGGCTGCCGCGGGCCAGCATGCCCAGGGCCAGCGAATCCCTGCCCTCACCGTAGAGGAGGTAAGTGCTGAATCCGGGCGCCTGTTCTACAGCCATTTTCTCGGCCAGGGAAAGCGTGCGGCCCTCCTGCTCGAATTGATAATGATCGGCCAACTGCCCGAAAGCAGGGGCGAGAAAAAACAGAAAAAAGAAGGTAAGAAGGATGTGCTGCATGATCGTATCATTTTCGGCAAAGGTGCAGCAGGAGCCCTGCCCGGGCGCAGCAAAAGGTAAATTGAGACGGCTCAATTTGGAAATTGAGGCCCTATCCTTGCGCCACAAATTCCCCCGGGCTTTTACCGGTATGTTTCCGGAAGGCGCGGTTGAAGGTGGCTTTAGAGTTGAACCCGCAGTCGAGCGCCAGGCTGAGGAAAGTGTAGTGGTGGTGGTCGCCCGCCCGCAGGCGGGCCTCGAGGGCGCGGACACGGTAGCCGTTGATGAAGTCATTGAAGTTCAGGCCGTAGCCGGTATTGATCACGCGGCTGAGGTAGGCGGTATTGGAATTGAGCCGCTCGGCCAGCTGGCGGATATTGAGGTCAGGGTCGAGGTAAGGGCGCTCGGCCGCCATCAGGCCTTCGAGCCGGCGGCGGAGCTGCTCCAGCTCGGGCTCCAGGCCGTCCGGGGCGGCAGGTTCCGCCGGTAAAAGGGCCTCGCCTTCCGGAGCCTTTTCCGGCTCAAAGGTGAGCTGCAGCAAACTGCGGGTAGACTGCCGGTAAGCCTGTATGCTCAGTACAAAAATGGATACCGAAACCACAAAGTAAAAATACCAGGCTTCGATGTAGCTCATGTCCACAAATATGCTGGCCACACTGCCAACCAGGGATACGACAAAGGAGGCCCCCAGTATGATGATGATGAGGTTGAGCCACCGAAACCGCAGGGATTCTGCATTGGAAAAATTCGCTACCAGGTAGTTTTTGTAAGAGCGGTACAATAAAACGGTTGCGATCAGATAGGCGATCAGGTGGAGTTTGCTCAGTGGGCCCAGCAGGTTGTACCACCACTCGTCCAGGTTGTTCATGAATTCGCTCCACGGGCCCCGGGTATGGTAAAAGTAGGCCAGTTCCTTTCCCTGAAGCCCGTGCCAGATCAACAGGTCATAGGTGGCAATAGCCGCATCCTGAAGCAGGAAAACGCCCGCCAGGATGAAGTGCTTCCAGTATTTCCGCGCCTGAAACCGGGCATTGGTGAGCGCCAGGAAGTAGCAGTAAAAAACAGGCCCCAGGAGAAAAGGTGGGTTGAACGGCAGGTAGAACATAAAAGTCGTACGCCAGTCGTGGCTGTCATACCACCCCGCAAACCCCAGCATCCACTGCGAGACGAAGAGGCTCAGCAGGGCCAGCAGGCCGGCCATCCAGTAGTCGGCCCGCGC
>JAGFJE010000715.1 GCA_024103175.1 Phaeodactylibacter sp. | reverse complement strand
GAGCGTGGCCCCTACCCGCTCTTCCACGCCGATGCCTGCAATGTGCTCGCCCAGCTGGAGCGGGAGGCGGGCAATCAGCCGGCGGCAATAGAGGCGGCCACCCGCGCCTACGAACTGGCCTGGTGCGACGGGCCGCCCTACGCCTACCACTGGGGGCTGGAAAAGGCCAGGCAGCACCTGAAGGAACTGGGGGCGGAGACGCCGGAGCTGCCGCCGTTTGATGAGGGGCAGTATGAGCCGATGGTGGAGGTGGAGATCAATCCGAAGGATGAGTTTTATGAGTGAAGGATGGAACGCGGATTTATGGAACACGGATCTACGCGGATGCGGCGGATTCACGCGGATTTTCCAGCGGGAGCCCATATCCGCAAGTGAAATAAAGCCGATGGAAAGCCAATCCGCGAAAACCCCTGCCTGCCCGACAGACAGATGCCAATCGGGCTGGCAGGCAGGCGCAAAACCCCTGCCTGCAAGGCCGCACCTTGCGGCAGGCAGGCGCGCAAATCCGCGTTCCATCAAAACGTTCGGCCCACTTTAACATTTTAACCGGATGCGCATGCCCCCAGCCCCCTCCAAAAGAGGGGGAGCCATTCTCCGATTTCCTCCCAACTCCAAAATCGGAATGCAGATATGGCAGGCCAGCCGGGAGTGAACATATGGTGGGGTAAGGTGGGTTCTATAGAAAAACATTTATCATGAAGCGCCTGAAATTCAACCATTTGGCCATTTGGGTTTCCATTATTCTTTCTCAAGCCATACCACTGGCATGGTACGCCATCTTTGAAGGCCGCTGGATGACGCTCAACAACCTGACCGCAGAATACGTAGATGCGAACCAGTCTTCCTGGTTATTTGTAACCAGCATCCTGGGCGGCGTACTGAGTATGTACGTGCTGGCCTGGATATTTAAACGGTTGCCGATAGAATCGGGCCGTGCCGGCCTGCTTACGGGCCTCATTATTGGAGCCACCTTCAATATGGTGAGCCTCATCACGATCAATATGTTTTCCTTTCGGCCGATCGAACTGGCCTTCATTGACGGCGGCGCCAATGTGCTGGTATTTGCCGTGGCGGGCCTGATCCTGGGGGCATGGAGGAAGTATGAAACTATGCCGCAGGGGACGGAAGAACGCCAGGTGAGCTATCGGGAAAAAACAGAAATAAGTTAACCTTAAGATTAAGAAGTGGACATATTCTTGGTTGCCAGGCATGTTAATATTTTCATTGCCTGGCAACCTTTTTTTACCTGTTAATTAACCGAATGGAGCAAACGTCGGTGTCCAAGGAAGGGTTTTATAATAAAAACCTAATTATTATGAAACGCCAAAGCTTTAATCACAAGGCCATCTGGTTGAGTATAGTTCTTTCTCAGCTCATTCCTCTTCTCTGGTACAGCCTCTTTTCCGATGGCACTGTTGCATTCGGGGATATGCTGGATAAATATCTGGAAGTGAGCCAGGGCAACTGGCTTTTCGTCTCCAGCCTTGTAGGAGCAGTAGTAGCCTTTTATTTTATGGCATGGATGTTCCTGCAGATACCTGTAGACTCCGGCCAGGGAGGGCTTATTGCCGGCCTGCTGATCGGCGTTGCATTCAACCTGGTCAGCGTGATGAGCGCCGGCGCTCTGATTCCCGAGCCTATGCAATTCGCCGTCGCCGATACGGTAGCCAATGCTTTAACCTTTGGCCTTGTCGGCCTGATCCTGGGCGAATGGAGGCATTATGAGATCATAGACCTTAAGGAAGGGGTCGAAAAGGAAGAGGATGTCGCCAGTTTCCGGGAAAATTAATCTCCCAATGTATGGCCTTCAAAAAATGGTATTTAACCGATAATCCTTAAATTTAGGATTCTTCTGTTGAATAACGAAAACCGACGATATGAAGACCATTAAAGGCCCTGCCCTTTTCCTGGCCCAGTTTATGGGTGACGAGGCGCCATTCAATTCATTGGATAACATCTGCCGCTGGGCCGCCGGCCTGGGGTATAAGGGCGTGCAGATCCCCACCTGGGAAAGCCGCCTGATCGACCTGCAGAAGGCAGCGAAAAGCAAAACCTATTGTGACGAACTGAAAGGCAAAGTAGCAGAACACGGCCTGGAGATAACCGAGTTGTCCACTCACCTGCAGGGGCAGTTGGTTGCCGTCCACCCGGCTTACGATACCTTGTTCGACGGCTTTGCGCCCGAATCCTACCACGGCAACCCCAAAGCCCGCACGGAATGGGCGGTTCAGCAAGTGAAATGGGCCGCTCAGGCCAGCCGAAATATGGGCCTCGACGCTCACGTGACCTTCTCCGGCGCCTTGCTCTGGCCCTTTATGTACCCCTGGCCCCAACGGCCGGCCGGGTTGGTGGAAACGGGCTTTCAGGAGCTCGCCGCCCGCTGGCGCCCCATCCTGGATGTGTTTGAGGAATACGGGGTTGACGCCTGCTACGAGCTACACCCGGGCGAAGACATCCACGACGGGGATTCCTTCGAACAATTCCTCGAAGCGCTGGGCGGCCACCGGCGCGCCTGCATCAATTACGACCCCAGCCACTTTGTCCTGCAGTGCCTCGACTACGTTCAGTTCATCGACTTCTATCACGAGCGCATCAAGGCTTTCCACGTGAAGGACGCCGAGTTCAACCCCACCGGGAAACAGGGCGTGTACGGCGGCTTCCGCCCCTGGCTCAAGCGCGCCGGCCGATTCCGCTCCCTGGGTGACGGGCAGGTGGACTTCGGCGCCATCTTCAGCAAACTCTCCGAATATGATTACGACAGCTGGGCCGTCCTGGAATGGGAGTGTTGCATTAAAAGCCCGGAACAGGGCGCCCGGGAAGGCGCCATTTTCATTCAGGACCATATTATCGAAGTGACGGAAAAAGCCTTCGACGATTTTGCCGGCGGTGAGGCTGATGAGGAAGGGAACCGGAAGGTGCTCGGGCTGTAGGATGCCGCCAGGATTTATCCGGTATGCAGCAATTGATGCTATGGATGCTCAGTGCTTTCCGCTTTGCCGAGTATTTGTTTAGCGTCGAGGTGACATCTTTTTGCCTTTGTTACTGACGATTAAGCTCTATACTGCGGATTGAAGGGCAAAAAGGGGTCATCTCGGGTTACCAGATGACCCCTTTCGCCTTCAAACAACATGGCTATAAGCTATAGTTCGGTGAATAGGCGAAAGATGTCACCTGGAGCGCCGCTAAACACATACTTTGCCGAAAGCACTGAGCATCTATAGCAGTTTCCATTTCTTTCCTACCTTTGCCCCGCACCTGAAAACCAGTTCATGCTCTTGCTCATAAGAAAAGAAGCACACATGAAGCCACACTGCGCCACACTGGTTTTTCTGTTATCCATTCCTTTGGCCCTTCACACTCAGGCGCCTACCCAAACCATTCGGGGCGCCATTACCGATGCCGACAGCCGGCAGCCGCTGCCGGGGGCGACGGTACTGCTGAGGGAACTGGACAAAGGGGCGGTGGCGGATTCGTCGGGCCACTACCGCCTGGAGGAGGTGCCGGTAGGCCGGTATCAGTTGGAAGCCCGCCATGTAGGCTACGATGGCCGGCTGCTGGCCGAAGTGCTGGTGGAGTCCGGAAAAGAAACCATTCTGAACATAGAGCTTCAGGAAAGAGTACTTGGACTGGAGGCAGTGGAAGTACGCGCCTCCCGCAGTGACATCCGGGTGGCGCACCCGCTCAGCGTACAGACGATCACGGTGGAAGAGACGCGCCGCTTTCCGGCGACTTTCTATGACCCGGCGCGCCTGGCGACGGCCTTTGCGGGGGTTGTGAACGACAACGACCAGGCCAACGGGCTGGTGATCCGCGGGAACTCCCCCAACAGCCTCATCTGGCGCCTGGAAGGGGTAGACATCGTCAACCCCAACCACACCCCTAATGCCGGCACCTTCAGTGACCGCACCACGCAGAACGGAGGCGGGGTCAACATCCTGAGCGCCCAGATGCTGGGCACTTCCCACTTCTTCACCGGCGCCTTTCCCGCCGGCTACGGCAACGTGCTGAGCGGCGTGCTCGACATGCGCCTGCGGGCGGGGAACGACGAGCAGCACGAGCAGGTCATTCAGGCCGGGCTGATCGGCATCGACCTGGCTGCCGAGGGCCCCCTTTCCCGGCAGAGCGGCGCTTCCTACCTGGCCAATTACCGCTACAGTACGGTCGGCCTAATCACCAGCCTGGGCGTTGATTTCGGAGATGAACAGATCAATTTCCAGGACCTTTCCTTCAACTTCACCTTTCCCACTCAGAACGGCGGGGAATTTACCCTTTTCGGCCTCGGCGGCCTGAGCGAAAACCTGTTCGAAGCCGAGAGGGATT
>JAGFJE010000607.1 GCA_024103175.1 Phaeodactylibacter sp. | reverse complement strand
CTCCGGTAGCCGGGATGCCCTCCGGTTTCGGCGTGGTAGTTCTCCAGCACCTGGCTCCGCGCTTCCCAGTTTTTCATCAGGAGGTGCAGGGACCTGTCGGCCAGGTCGGCGCGGGCCCGGGGCAGATCGTAGTGCCGCAGGCCCAGGTACACCAGGAAGTTCATAGGCGCCCAGATGCCGCCGCGCCAGTAGTCGCGCCCCGTGTAGCCGGGGTCGTTGCGGGCGATGGACGGCAGGATGAAATCGCCCCAGAACTCCTCGGGGTTGTAGAAGTGTTCCTCGATCATCCGCTCTGCCTGTTCCTGAGTGGCAGCTTTGGCGAGCAGCGGATAGAAATTGGTGGGGCTGATGCTGTAGTTCCACTCGCCGGTGTCCGTCCGTTTATTGAGGAACAGCCCGAACTCTTCATTCCACAGGGTTTGCAGCTTTTGGCGGTAGTGTTCCGCCCGTTTTTTCAATTCGGCCGCTTCCGTTTTCCTGCCGAGCAGGCCGGCCATCTCCGCCAGGGCTTCGCAATCGGCCACGTAGAGGCTCATCAGGCCCACGTCGGCCTGTAGCAGCACGTGGCGGGCGGTGTCGAAGGGCACCCCGTCGTACATGGGCGTGTTGTCCAGGCCGGATTCAAAGGAGGCTGCCTCGGCGGTGTTCTGGGTTTTCTGCCGGTTGTTTTCAGTGGGCTCGTAGGGGTTGGAGCCCCAGGCCAGGTAGCCGTCGATATCGCGATTCTCGGCCCACCAGCGGTTCCAGCGCAGCAGCTGATCGAAATTGGCTTCCAGGAACCACTCCTCGGGGTGCATCCGGTATACTTCCTTCACCATGATACCGCCCACCGGCGGCTGGGAGCGGTCGCGGCTGTATTCTCCCCCCGGCCCGGCGTAGTTGGGCACGAAACCCAGCTCGTCGATGATGCGGGTGAGCTGGTACACCTCGTTGTAGGCCAGCTCCTTGCTCTCGATGGCGTGCATATAGGCGGCGAAGAAGTTGTCCCAGCAGAACAGCACAAAACCGCCTTCCTTTTGCCCGCCCCAGCCGTAGCTCCAGGTGCGGGCTACGGGAGTGACCACCCGGTCCAGAGCGGGGTCGTAGACGGCCGTCCAGTTCACCGCATTCTGGATCACATTATAAGCCTCGCCCATGGCGCCGAAGGACTGCCGGCGTTGCCAGTAGGCCGCTTCCGCCGCTGAGATGCGTTTCCGGACGGCTTCCAGGGTGGTTTCCCGGGTGGAAAATGCCAGCGGGCCATCGAGGGACAGCCGGGCCTTTTCATTTTCTATGCTGCCCAGCTTGCCGATGGCATGGATGCGGAAGGCCCTTTCTGAGGTTCGAACGTTGAGGCTGGGCCCCTGCCAGCCGGCGCTTCCGGTTTTGCCGTACAGGAATTCCGGCCCGGCAGTGAGCCACCCGGGGTTCAGGGCCGCCGGCTCGGGCGTGATCAATACATCCAGTTCGCCTTCCGCCGCCGTTGATTGTACGGTGAAAATAAATTCCTTCCAGTGCAGCTTCAGGGCCGTATAGGCGCCGTCGGGCGTATGGGCCAGGGTGCGCACCCGTTCCGACCCCTTCACCTTGTTGCCGGTAAAGGCCAGGTGCAGTTCCCCGCCGGAGAGAGCGTCTTCTACTCCCAGGTGCAGGGAGAAGCCGTCGGGTAGGAGGACGTGAGAAAGGACGTTGCGGTTGTCCCAGGTGTTCCAGCCCCGGGTGATCTTCCGGCTGAGGGTTTCGTGATCCCGGATGGCTTCAGCCCGGGAAGCTTCCTGGCTGATGGCAGGAAGGGTGAAGAGAAGGATAGGGAGTAAAAACTGGTATTTCATGGTGGTTTGAGTTTTTTTTAAAATATTATTCATTTTGGAGGCGACGCCTAGGGTGTTCCGTTAACCCCCAAGCATTTTGTTAGAAATTCATCAAAATTGTCACCGGTTGCGCAGCAAAACCGGCAGGCGGCTCCAGGTTAGAAGGTGTGCAATGCCCCGCCAGGTGACATCTCGCTGACACTGGAC
>JAGFJE010000700.1 GCA_024103175.1 Phaeodactylibacter sp. | reverse complement strand
CTTCATTGTTAAGCGGATCTTATTTGTTTTTAGTGGAATCGGAAAAAACCATGAATTCACGGTGCAATAATATTTGGAATATCCCGTAATGTCGCCGCAGATTATAATTTGAAACAAGAATTTGCGGGATAATGGGGGAGGGGAGGTTTGATTTATGATTTGCGATTTATGATTTATGATGTATCCCCCCGTCACCCGGATGTGACAACAATTGCCCCACTCTGAAGCAAATCAAACATCAAACATCAAACATCAAACATCAAATGGCTCACCCCATTACCCCCTTCAGGTACTCCCGCGGCGTGCAGTCCTCCAGTTTTTTAAAGGAGCGGTTGAATGCCGATTTGGAATTAAACCCGACGATGAAGGCGATGGCGAGCAGGGTGTGGTTCTGGTATTCCTCCTGTTGGGCGAGGCGTTTAAATTCTTCGATACGGTAGGAGTTGACGAAGTCGTTGAAGTTCATCCCGTAGCCTTCGTTGATGACCCTGGACAGGGAGTGAGGCGTGGTGCCCGCCAGTTCGGCCAGGCCGTTGAGGTTGAGCCCCGGGTTGCGGTAGGGCTGTTTTTCTTCCATGGCCCTTTCGAGTTGCTCTTTGATCTCCTTCATTTCCTCTTCGCCCATGGAAGCTGCTTTTTCCTGTTCTTCCTGGCCCTGTTCGGAAGGAGGAGCATCTGGGGCGGGCAGCTTGAAGATCTCAGGTTGGCGCATGGTGTAATAGCCCAGGAAGAAAGCCGTGAGGGAAAAGGCCACCCACAGAGCGTCGGTAGTCTTGTCGGTGATGGAGCTGATGTCTATGCCGAGGGCCAGGCCGGCCCCGCCGATGAGGTAGGTGGCGGCCCAGATAAGAAGGCAGGCGAATTTAAGCCACATGACCACGCTCAGGAATTCCAGGTTGGGCTCGAAGGCGTGGGTGTCGCCCGACTCCCGTTCGTACTGTTGGATGGTGCGCCGGCAAAGGAACCAGTAGGAGATATTGAACAGCAGGGCCAGGCCTCCGGACCAGGCGAAAAAAGGTTTGAAATCCTGGTTGACTACCCTGGAGATAAATTCTTCCTTAGGCATCAGGATCAAAGGCAAATATGCCGCTACCTGCAGCAGGAAGGGGGCGAAGTGCCACCAGTTGATACCCGGAGCGTTTTGGGCAGGCACCCGCAGCAGGCGGTTGATGTATAGCAGGAAAATGGGGGCGTACAGGAAATAAATGAAATCGGGAAGAATCAGCAGGCGGGGCATCCAGTTGAAAATATCGCGGTCATAGGTCGATACCCGCCCGGCCAGCGCTACGGAGAGCAATAGCAGCAGGACGGACAATACACGGTTGGCCGCCTGGTTATTATCCTGTAGCGTATTGATGGCCAGGATGAGCAACAGGCCCTGAATGGCTGCCAGCAGCAACAGGAAAGTGTAGGGGTTGATCGGGTTGCCGGCCAGGTCCTCCCAGGATTCAATGGTTACCGTGATATTTTTCGAGCTGTTTTCACCGAGGATGAACTGCCGGTTGACGCGGGCCCTGCCGTTGCGCTGCCCTTCGATCGTTTCCCAACTGCCCCGGGTGAACTTGTAGTAGGTGGTATCGTCCAATAAGGGGATACTTACCGTAAAGGCGCCGTCTTCCTGCCTTTCCAGCCGGTAATCGGGGTCTCCCGGGTGCCAGTCGTTGAAGCTGCCCACGGCAAAAACAGAAGCGTCGGGCGGCGTGTTATCCGGGACTTCTTCTACGATGATGGCCAGCCAACCGTAGCGGGAGACGAGGGGGAGGTCATCCCAACTCAACACCCTGAGGCGTACGGTGTCTTCCTGGCCGGGCCCCTCGTAGTAGCGGTTGTTGATGAATTGGCCGAAGGCGTTGGCCTCCACTTTCTCCCAGCTGCCCCGGGTGATCTTGTATTCGAAGGCTGGGTTTCCGTTTAGGTTCAAACGGAGGAAGGGGCGGCCGGCGCTGTCGTGCCGGAATAAAAAATCCGGATCGTTTGGCGCCCAGTTGTTGATGGAGCCGCTCAGGAAGAGAGAGTCTGAGGCAGGGGTGTTTGCCGGCAGCTCCTCCAGGACAAAAGTAGCCTGGGCACTGAGGGCCAGTGACAACAGAAAACACCCGAAAACCGCAAAGCTTCTTCGCATACTACTTTGATCCGTTCCGGCTAAAATTAATCATTTATACTCAACGGCAATAGGTTTTGTGCATTTGTGGGTGGACTTCCCCTTTAGGGGATTTGAGGGGCTGGGAGGGCTAATGCACAAAACCTATTGCAACCAAATATAATGCCAAGGCAGAAGCGGCCGAGGTGCGAAAAGTCACCGGCCACGTTGCTATCGGTCATTAATCTACTCTTTTTCAGTCGTTAATTTGAAGCAGAATTTTTAACGAAACAAGACCAATATGTTCCTCTACGTCGAATTATGGAAACCCCGGCCGGAATGGAATGGCCTGCCCTGTGAACAAAGGGAAGAATTTTTAGGCATGCTCGCGCCCGGCGTCCGGCGGATGAAAAACCTCAATGTAGAACTGGTAGGCTTCGCCGTCTGTGATGAAGATACGCCTATGAATGCGGAATACCGCTATCTGGCCGTGTGGAGAATGCCCAACCTGGGCCATGTGCATATGCTGGAAAAAGCCGTCCGCGAGGAAGGGTGGGCCAATTACTTTGATATCACCAACGCCCGCGGCAGAGTGGTTTCCGTCGATGACTTCGTAGGCGATATGGTTAAGGTGTAGTTGGATGGTTGGCCCTTCGGCAAGCTCAGGGTAAAATTGCTGGATGGTTGGGAGGGCAGTTCTCCTGACAATTTAACAATATAACCATTCAACAATCGCCCTAGTCAGGCCCATGGATCACTCCCTGCGCCAGAAGAACAGCGGTTTCAGCGCCATTTGGGTGCCGTATTCGTCGATGACCGGTATGGCGGGCCCCAGAGCGGTGGTAATACATTGGAGGCTGTTGCGGGAAGGCGCAAATAGCCAGTTTTGCTGCACGTGGAAGTCCGTAATATCCATCGGGCCAAATTCCATGCGTACGGCCTGTACGTTCTCCTCGTAAGTCTCCGGGTCAAAAGTAATGATGGTGTCCTGATGGATAAAAATGCCTTCCGCTTCTGATAGGGGGATGGGCTGGTTCCATTGGTCATAGCCGGTGAGTTCCCCCTTTTTAAGCCGTTCAATGAGGATCTTCTTGAGGTGTGTTTCTTCTCCCTTCAGCACTTCTATTTGTTCTTCCGCTACGGTATATTCCAGATGAGTGGCAAACTGCACGGCCGGAGACTTCAGCCTGGCCAAGCTCCGGCGGGGGGGCGGCAGCCTGAACCAAACCAAAGGATGAAACTCACCTGTTTGGGAAGGGCGCTCGATAGCGGGAGCAATGGCGAGCGCGATGGTTTCCAGTTCGTTCTTCTTGCCGTTGTACAGCCAGAGCTGACGGACGGCAAAAAAGGAAGTGTTTTCCAGCATGTCTTTCCTCACAACGTGTATCTTCTCCTCATAGGTTTCCGGGTCGAAAACGACGATCGTATCTACCGCTACCATGTGGCCGAGCGCTTCCCTGTGAGAAAGCGGTTGCCGCAGGCCCCTGTCGGCAAAAGCGGGGAAAGCCCCCTGCCGGATCAGCTTCCTGGCCTCTCTGGCGAAAGGGTGCAGGGCGGGGGAATCGGGAGTTTCCTGTATGACCTTGACCGGGATGGCTTCCAATACCTGTGGTGGCAGTGAACGGGTGATGGCGTCAAAACAGATTACGGATTCAACCTCCGCCGCCCAGATGATGTCTTTATCTTTTATCAGGCCCTCTATTTGGGCCGGGAGGGAAAAGGGAAAAAGCAATAGTAGGATGATAATAGGCCGAATGCTCATTTGGAGTTTGTTTTTGCTGCCTGTCCGGAAAATTCAGGAAAAAACATATTTATTAGCCTGGTATATAAAGCTAAGAGCTGTTTATTTATTGTGCAGGCGGCTTAACAAAACTTTAAGAACTGTTCGCTCATGCTGTGGGCATGCCTTGGGCGTTAGTAAAGTACCCTGTCCGGAATATGAATGAAAAGGCGCCCCTCCGGGGGCCTGCCCAATGCCGGGCAGTTGTTTGAAATTTATGTACTTTTGCGTGGCTTGGCGCAGGTTTGGAGGCCATCCTCCGGGAATCAGGGCCAAACCGCTTTCAAAAACAAGGGCAATATGTCGGTATCGGTACAGAACCTGACCAAGGTATATGGGACACAGCGAGCGGTAGATAACGTTTCCTTCCGGGCCAACCCGGGGGAAGTGCTGGGTTTCCTGGGCCCGAACGGGGCAGGCAAGACCACCACCATGAAGGTCGTCACTTCCTTCATTCCTCCGGATGAGGGCACGGCCACCGTCTGCGGCTACGATGTGCTGAAACAACCGATGGAGGTTCGCCGCCGCATTGGGTATCTACCCGAGCACAACCCGTTGTACAAAGACATGTACGTTCGGGAATACCTGGGGTTCATCGCCGGCCTCCACAAAGTCGGAAACAAGCGCCGGCGGGTGGAAGAACTGGTCGAATTGACCGGCCTGGGCCGGGAACAGCACAAGCTCATCGGCGCCCTGTCCAAAGGTTACCGGCAGCGGGTCGGCCTGGCGCAGGCCATGCTGCACGACCCGGAGGTGCTCATCCTGGATGAACCCACTTCCGGGCTGGACCCCAACCAACTGGCCGACATCCGGCAGTTGATCCGGCATCTGGGCGAGGAGAAAACCGTTATCTTTTCCACCCATATCATGCAGGAGGTCAGAGCGATATGCGACCGGGTGCTGATCATCAGCCGCGGAAAGATCGTCGCCAACGATTCCATAGAAGCTCTGCAGCGGCGCATGGCCGCAGAATCGGTAGTGACGGTCGAGTTCCAGAAAACACCGCCCAGAAAGGCCCTGGAAGCGCTGCCCCAGCTGAAAGGACTGAAGGAGCTGGGCAAAAACCGCTTCCAGCTCATTTCCGGCCCGGAAGCTGACCTGCGGCCGGCCGTTTTCGATTTTGCCGTACAACATCAGGTCAAATTGCTGGAACTGCACAAGGAAGTGTACGAGATCGACGAGGTTTTCCAAAAATTGACGCAATAGAACAATGAAGCTTCGCCTGTGGTTATATTTCACCTTGTTTTTTTACGGCGCCCTGGCGGCAGCCCAGCCAGACAGCGTGCAGGTCACCCGCAACTTCGAGTTCGCGGATGGCATCTACCTGTCCTTCGAAGAGCTGCAGGCCAACCGCCCTTCTTTGAAATGGGAGGACGTGGACGCCCAGCTCGTGGCCAGCCAGCAATCGTTCACCGCTCAGGTAGCTTACATCCGCAGGAAAGACGGCGGCGAGCTGCCGCCGGATTCCATCTGGGGCCTCTGCCTGCAGGGAACGCCTTTCATCCGCCTGCCGGATACGGCGATGGGCAGAGAGGCTATGGCCTTTGCCGGGCTGCGCGTCCGCGGGCGCATCTGTTACTATACTTACGAGGTGGAAGAAACCAGAATGGTGGAAATCGCCGCTTATAACCCGCTGACCGGGCGCCCCTTCCGCAAAGGGGCGGTATCCAAGCAGGTTGCTTTGGTGAGGGAAAAGATGCTGCACTTTGAAAACGGCCGCCAGGCGGCCTTCAGCCGGGAAAACCTCCTGGATTGGATAAAAGACGACCCCCAGTTGTGGCGGACCGTCGCCGATTTGTCCGATGAGGAGGCTCAAGAAAAATTGTATAAATGCCTGCTCATCTACGATGACCGCAACCCGGCCTACGTGCCGGCGCGGTAGTGCGCCGGGAACGAAGTTGTTGATCAATAATTTGAGGCTATTTTTCGGCCAGGCAAGACGCGACGACCGCCCATAGCCGGAGCTACGGAAGGAAGGAGCAACGCAGCATGGGCGGAAAAGAGCCCAAAGAGTTGTTTAAGAATTTCGTTCCCGGCGCACTAGAAATAAGAGAGGGCTAATGTCTAAACTTTCATTTTATGAAATACTTCATCATCTTTCTTTTGTTCCCGGCATTGGGGGCTTTCTTTACGTTGGATGAAGGAACTGTAATACCGGATGAATCTGTTGAGGTTGCGATTGAGTATTCCGATGGCATTATTTCAGTAGGCCGAATTTCACTAGAGGAAATGAATACATATGAGCTTACCCAGCGCACGGGAGTCGAGATTGTCCACTGTACTTATCAGTTCGCGGACGGCTCTTGTTCACGAACAGCTGCAACCTGTGCTCAGGCAAAAGCTGATTTTGCAGCCTGTGCATGTAATGCCGGCCATACCCATTATTGCCCGACTGACTGATTAAAGTAATACTGGTTCACCGGAGCTTTCAGATAGGCATCCGACAGCTCCGGTTTAAAACCTTCCAGATGGATAAAGCAAAGATCATACTCAGCATTTTATTTTTTCTGGGCTCCTGTCAACTTACAACTGCCCAGTCTGGTGTTTCCAAGATTGAGTACCATTGTCAAACCCAATTGGCAAAAGGCAATGGCCATAGCGGCACAAATACCCTTTACTTTGATCATCACAAAGGCTTGTTCGTACACAATGACTGGCCCAAAGAAAGCAGCTATGAAGAACGGGGGACTGTGGTTTTTTTTGAAAAAGGCGACCCAGAGGGCATGCCGGTTTTTATAGACTTGCAGCACAAAGAATGGGTTTATAAATCAGATTACCGCTCTGCGAGGCATCTATGGATATTTAGAGAACCCTTGCCCCATATAGCTTGGGAACTTCTTCCAGAGCAAAAAACGATCGGAGGCTTTACCTGTACCAAAGCCACCGGCAATTTTGGAGGCCGGATTTACGATGTGTGGTTTACCCCGAATTTGCCGGTGAGCCTGGGCCCCTACAAACTCTGGGGGCTGCCGGGTATGATACTAGAGGCCAAGTCCAGAGATGGCCGGGTGGCTTATCATTTTCAGGCCTATTATCCTGAGGTAGAAGAGGAGATAGTTTTAGCGCCACCCACGGAAGGAAAAGAAGTATCCTGGGAAGCCTTTGAAGAATTTGTAATCGGGCGGCTGCTGTGGTCTGAATCGAGGTCGACAGACGAGGTCTTTGCTACAGAACACGATCCGCCATCCGATTGGGAGATTGAAAAAGACAAATGGGCCATAATCGGTGAATACAAAACACAACGGAGAACGGGAAATAAACGATAACACATCCGGATGGCTCAAAAATGCCTTTCATGTTTTATAATTCTGCTTTTCTTGTCAGGTATTGGGTATTCCCAGCCCGATTGGATTGTTTCCGGCCGCGTGACGGATAGCCTGGATACCCCTCTTGAGTTGGCGGTCGTCTATACCACACCCGATACTTCCGAACGGTTTCTGGCCTTTGCCTATTCGGATGAGAATGGCGCTTTCCAATTGGCCCTGCCCGCTAATGAAGCAAAGGTATGGCTACATGTGAAATACCTCGGTTATGCTCCGTTGAAAATAGCCATAGCCCGCCCCGTTACGGAGCCGTTGGCTATTCGGCTGTCCCCACAGGAAAACCGCCTTTCAGAAGTGATCGTTTCGGATGGCCGCCCCCCGATCATCGAAAGATCTGATACTACAATTTATCATGTAGAGGATTTTACGGATTCCACCGAGTATAACGTAGAGGATATACTGAAAAAACTGCCGGGTGTAGAAGTACAGGAAAATGGAGCCATTAGTGTCAATGGCAAGCCCATAAATAAAGTACTGGTAGAAGGGGGAGACCTTTTTGGCAGGAATTATACCCTAGGTACGAAAAACATCCGGGCCCAATTTATCGAAGACGTAGAGATCATCGGCCATTTTCAGGAAAACCCCGTCCTGAAAAATGTCAATTTTTCAGAGGCTATCGTGCTCAACTTAAAGCTGAAGGAAGATAAAAAGAATATCCTCTCCGGTACTGCCCACGGGGGGCTGGGCTGGGGGCAGGAGGCCAAGGGCGCGCTGCACGCCAACATCTTCTCCATTTCCAGGAAGACGAAGGCTATTCTGCTTTCCGACAATGGAAATACCGGCTCCCATTATGGCATCGACGAACTTGAGGCTACCTATGGTGAAACTAATGGGCGGGATGTGGAGGAAAAAACTTTCGAGGCAGGGGAATATATTTTCTCGCTGAGCACCACTAACCCGGGGCTTCCCGCACCCTTTACCGACAATGCAGCCAGTTACTTTTCTACCCTTCGCGCTCTTTTCGACATCAACGACTGTTGGGATGCCGGCCTGAATATCACCTACGCGCATCGGGAGGACGCCCAGTCTACCACCTCCGAGCAACTTTACGCCTTTGAGGAAAACGTTTATCAGTTGGATATGGAGCAGAACCTTCGCCTCCGAAACCTGATCGCCGGTGGGGAAGCCCAGTTGAATTACCTTAGCGCTCAACAGGACCGCAGTTTTCAAAGCCATCTGGAATGGGGAAGCAGCCTGGCGGATGCCCGCCAGGATTTTCTGGAAAGGAGGCCCCAGGAGGTATTACATTATCAGGTAGGCCGGCAAATGGAGAAACAGGAGTTTTTTTTTACCGGCCTGTATTCTGAAAAGCTGAGCGCAAGGAGTGTTGGCCAGTTACAGTTCAAGGGGCAATCGCTCCGCCAGCCCGAAAAGCTGGAAGCAGAAAACCGGGACTTCCCCGCCTATTTTGGGCAGGAACCCGGATTTTCCCAACTGCGGCAACCCTTACAGCACCAGCAGGAAAGCCTGGAAATGCTGGGGCGATACCTCTGGTCGTCCGGCCCCTTTTCCCTGGAAGTGGAGCCCGCCTACACCCGCACTCGTTCTTCCCTCTCTGTCGATTGGTTGCTGCTGGGGAAAAATGGGGATAGCCTCGCTTTAAATGACAGTGATCAGGAACGGCAAGGCGTACAGGTGCACCGGCTGCAGGCTGCTCTCCACCTGGCTTCCCAACTGGATAAGCGCAGCCGCCTCAAACTGATGCTGCAAGGCACGGAGAACCGGCCTGAAGGCTTTCCGGCGCGCTTTGTCTGGACAGTAAAAACCGAACTGTCCACCATTTTTGATAATGGAGCGACAGGAAGGTTACAGTATACCTATGAGGAATACATGCCGGAGGACCACTGGTTACTTACCTTACCTTATTTTTCAGATAACTATCTGGCCAACCAGCCCATCGCCAGGAACAAAGTGTTGAGCGCCCACCGCATCCTGATCGGTTACAACCAGCGGGAGCCTCTGAAACTCCGCTCATATTATTTCAACCTGCGGGCTATCCTTGGCCAGCTCGCCTGGCAGGAAGAGGCGCTGTTTTTTCAGTCTATCCTGCAGCTCAGGCCTTACCTGTCGGATGGAAACGCCAGGCTTAGCCTTACCGGCTATTTCGACCAGTTCATCCCCCACTGGAGAACCTCACTTACTCTAAGGGGCTGGTTAAGCCTCGCCAAAAGGCAGTATGTGCTGCTCGATGAACCCCAGGAAGTCGTTAGCCATACCAGCCAGCTAAAGCTCGGCCTGCGCACGGCGCTCTGGGGCCGTTTTCACTTTGGCCTGGAGAACCAGCTAAATCGCAGCACTACCTTCCTGCCGGATGAAAGCACAGCAAACCGCAATGAAATCCTGGGCTGGCGGGCCAGCACCGACATTTCTTATACCCATCAGCAATGGCGCCTTTCCTTCGCCCTGGACCGCAACCTGGAGGCCAGCAATAACGGGCGCCAGGCCAGGCTTTTGGGCGCCAGGGCCAGGTTGAGCCGCCGCCTGCTTTTCGCCGGCAAGGAAGGTGCTGTCGAGTTGCATGCCTTCAACCTGTTCAATGCCAGCTCTTTTAGTGGAGTGCAGAACGATGCCTATTTGTTCTTCCGCTCCTCGGTAGAGGCCATCCCCCGGTTTCTATTGTTGAAGATGGATTGGAGCCTTTAAGCTACCCTATCTCCCGGATCATTTCCCGGAACTGCCCGGGGCTCATTCCCGCCTCCCGTTTAAAGAAACGGCTGAAGTGCGCCTGGTCGGCGTAGCCGAAGTCGTAGGCCAGGTGGGAGAGGGAGGTTTCCTGATGCGAGAGGTGGCCTAAAGAACGATGCAGGCGTTGCCGGTGTTGGTATTCCTTCACTGAGCACCCGTAGTATTTCCGAAAGGCGCGGGCGAGATAAACGGGATGGACGCCGGCCTCTTCGGCCAGTTGTTGCACAAGCAGGTTCTCCCGGCAGTTGTCCCTTATTTGTTCGGCGATGTACTCCAGCCAAAGGGGCGCAGCAGCCGGGGCCTGCCCGCGTTTCGGGCGCAGGGCCGCCATGAGCTGGACGGCCCGTTCGTTCACCTCGCTTTCCTCCGTTCCCGCATTGATGGCTCTGAGCAATTTCAAACCTTCCCGGGCGACTTCCCAGCTATGGAACCACTGCCAGGCGGGCAGACGGGCCGCTTCGGCCCAATGCCGGAAAGTTTCTTCCTTAAATACAATGGACATCAGGCGGGCGCCCCGGTTTCCGAAGCGGTTGCGGTGAGTAATGGCCTCCGGCTTGGCCACTACACTGAAAGGCTTCGCCCGGACACTGTGTTGTAGCGTGTGCTCCTGCAGTTCGCCGTGAAGAACAATGCTGAGCCGCGGCGCCGGGTCGGTGTGAAGAGGCATCCGCTCACCTCGGCGGTAAGAGCGGAAGATGACCCTGAAATTGGAATATTGGATGTCATTCTTCACTATATTTCTCTTCTTTGAGGAAATTTTCTACTTCCTCAGTGGAAAGCTCAAGCGTTTCAGCAATATCTTCGATCGCAAATCCTTTTTCATAGAGGTTATGAACGCCGATGCGGGCACGGCGCCGGTCTCCTTTCTCCATACCTTTCTGCATGCCTTTCTGCATGCCTTTCTGCATGCCTTTCTCCATCCCCTTCTCCATCCCCTTCTCCATGCCTTCCTTAAGCCCCATTTCCACAAACCGGTCGTAGGTGCTTTTTGCTACTTTTCTTACAGGGTTTGACAGATGTTCCATGATCTCTATAGTTTGTTCTACACTAAAATTCGTAATTTTAAAATAATAAACAAACATCGACTGAACGAAGTTTTTGAGTACGGGGTCATCGGCCGTTAGATCGATGTGTGCAAAAATAACCTTAACCCTTTTGTGCAAATACTCTTCGTCCCAGGCATGTTTCAACAGTAAAAGGGCATTGATCAGGAAGCCCTCTTTGATCTTTAGGATCTCTTCATCAGGATATTCCATTAGGTCTGTCAGGTGGTATTCGAAGCCGGGAATGTATTTAATAAGGTTCTCATCCAAAGGATCAAAATACTCCTCGAACGGCTTTACATTCCATTTTTCCTTCCCGTGATAAAAGATGATCGGCAAGATAGGTTTTATTGGTTCCTTCTGCTTTAGCTGTGACTCCCATATCTCCAGTTTATATCGAAGGAGTTGGAGGTGCGGATGTTTTTCCGGGCTACTCTTGTGCTCCAGCAGAAAAGTCAGGAGCACCTCCTTTCCTTCATCTCCGTAGGGGCAGGAATATACGATATCTGAAAAAACTTTTCTTAATTTGGGGGTGATGTAGGAAGTGTTGGCCGGCTTCAGCTCCGACAGCTTCAGCTTTTGAACGATCTTCTTTGGAAGAAAAACGCGCAGATACGCTTTGGCCAACTCTTTTCTTCCGAGAGCCGCTTTGAAAAATTCATCGTGCGGGTTATGGGGGTTAATAGGCATGGTGCAATTTACGAAAAGAAACAAAATGATGCAAGAAAAATTTTTTGTTTTATACCTGGCCCGGATTTTTGGTTTTTAATTATATTCAGGCTGAGAGACTTGGACCTTTCTTGTCGAAGGTCAATGTAATCCTATTGTTTAAATATAAACCGACACCATGAAACAGGCCCTTTTGATCACTTTTGCTCTTGTAGCTTCCCAACTCATTGCCCAGGAAAACCCGGGCGATTCCCCCTGGCACATCGTCGCCAAAGACATCGGCCCGAACAATTACTTCGGCGTCACCTGTGCCAACGGCATGGTGGGGCTGGTGTCCTCCCCCGAGCCCATGAAAGTACAGGACGTAGTACTCAATGGGGTATACGACTACTACCAGCGCGGCAGGGTTTCCAACATCCTCAAAACCTTCAATCATGTCAACATGAACCTGGACATAGACGGCCGCCGCGTCGGCCGGCGCGACATCAGCAACTACGCTCAGGTGCTGGACATGAAACGCGCGGCCCTCACCACCACCTTCGATGTAGGGGATAAAGTGAGCGTCCGGCACACCATGATGGCCCTGCGCCACCTGCCTTTCACCTCCATGGTGATGGTGGAGATCACCGCTAAAAAAGCTGTGACGGCCACCCCCATGAGCGTGATCGAAGCGCCCAACCACCTCAATGAAGTGCGCAACTACTACAGCGAGATAGACCGGCCCCACGTGAAGGTGCCGCTGCTGACCTCAGTGGCGAAGAGCCCCTCCGGAAGGCTCCTGGTGGCGGCCTCCAACAGCTTTATCTTTGAAGAAGAACACGGCCAGGAACCGGATATTATCCACGAGGACTGGGACTACAACATGCACCTGGCCAAGTTCAACAAGCAACTGAAGGCCGGTGAAACCTACCGCTTCAGTATCGTCGCTTCCGCCGTTTCTTCAGAACACTATGAAGACCCGTTCAACGAAGCCGAACGCCTCACCATCTTTGCCATGCTGGAAGGCGCCGAGCGCCTCCTGAAACGCCATGAAGCGGCCTGGGAGGAGTTGTGGAAAAGCGACATCATCATTGAGGGCAATGTGGCGGATCAGCGCGATGTGCGCTCTATGTTATACCATTTGTATTCTTTTGCCCGCGAAGGTACGGCCTACAGCCTTTCTCCCATGGGCCTGTCGGGGCTGGGCTACAACGGGCACGTTTTCTGGGACACGGAGATCTGGATGTATCCGCCGCTGCTGATATTGCATCCCGAGATCGCCCGCTCCCTCCTGGAGTATCGCTATGAGCGCCTCGGCGCCGCCAAACAGAATGCTTTTGCCCACGGATACGATGGCGCCATGTACCCCTGGGAATCCGCTGATGATGGGTCCGAAGATACACCGGTCTGGGCGCTGACCGGGCCGTTCCAGCACCACATCAGTGGGGATATTGCCTGGGCTGCCTGGAAATATTATCAGGTAACGAAAGACAAGGAGTGGCTTCGCTCTCGGGGGTACCCCATGATCAAAGAGGTGGCGGACTTCTGGACGAGCCGGGTAGAACGGGAAGGCCCCGGAAAGTACAACATCAATAACGTCATCGGCGCCAACGAATGGCAGGAGAACATTGATAATAATGCTTACACCAACGGCATGGCCATTACTGTCTTGCGCTATGCCGCCCAGGCCGCCCGGGAGCTGGCCCTGGAACCGGATCCCGACTGGGAGCACGTTGCCGCCAACATTCCCATCCTCACCTTCCCGGATGGCACAACCCGGGAAAATGCCACCTACAACGGGGAGGTGATCAAACAGGCAGACGCCAACCTCCTGGCCTATCCGATGAAGATCGTTACCGGCGAAAAGCGCATCCGCCAGGACCTGGAATACTACGAACCCCGCATGGCTGAAGATGGGCCGGCGATGGGCGTTTCTACCCTCAGCACCCTCTATGCCCGCCTGGGGGAGGTGGAAAAAGCCTATCAGTTGTTCAGGAAAAGTTATAAACCCAATGAGGTGCCGCCCTTCGGCGTGCTGGCGGAAACGGCAGGGGGGGCTAACCCTTATTTTGCTACCGGCGCCGGCGGCACCCTGCAGGCGGTACTCTTTGGGATTGGAGGGCTGGACATTTCCGATAACGGGGTGCAACAACTACGGGCCACGCTGCCGGCCGCCTGGAGCGGGCTGAAAATGACGGGGGTTGGGAGAGCGGAAAAAACCTACGAAGTGGCAAAGTGACTAAGAACATAATTAGGTAAAGTACACATCCGACAGTTGCTTCATCTTTTTGCAATTCGTTCTTACATTTGTAGATTAGCTTTGAAAAAACATTAGCTTATGAATATGAGGAGTGGTTTATGGATGTTGTCGTTGATGGTTTTATTCGGGGCATGCGAACAGAGCAACCCTAATTTTCAGGAAGATGCGAGTAACCCTGAATATTTTCACCGGTCGATGAAACAACTGTCGGATGTGATCGTCCATGATATTTTCTCACCCCCGGTAGCCAGTCGTATTTACGCCTATTCCACTATAGCTGCCTATGAAGCGGCGTTGCCTGCTTTCTCCGGTTATCAGAGCCTCGCCGGGCAACTCCACGGGCTGGAAGAGGCGCCGCCCCCGGATAAAGAGAAAACCTACTGTTTCCCTATTGCCGGTATACATGCTTTCCTGAAAGTGGGAAAAGCGCTGACCTTCTCCGAGGACAAGATGGAAGCTTATCAGCAGGAATTGTATACTGCCATGGATTCCCTCGGCATTCCGGGCGATGTGTGGGACCGCTCCCTGGCCTATGGGGAACGGGTGGCGGATCACATTTTGGCCTGGGCCGGTAAGGACATGTACAAGGAAACGCGCACCTATCCCAAATACTCTATTTCCGACGACCCTGCCCGCTGGCAACCTACGCCGCCGGATTATATGGACGGCATAGAGCCGCACTGGCAGAAGATCCGAACCATGGTGCTGGATTCTGCGCAGCAATTCATACCCCCGCCGCCTACTGAATTCAGCGCTCAAAAGGAAAGCAAGTTCATGGAAGAAACCATGGAGGTGTATGAGGCGCTGATGGTTGAAGATGAAGCGGAGCGGGAGGAGCGCCTGGCCATTGCCAAATTCTGGGATTGTAACCCCTACGTCTCTCACCACGTCGGACACGTGATGTTCGCCACCAAGAAGATCACTCCGGGAGGCCACTGGATCGGCATTACCCAGATCGCTTGCCGTAAGGCCGGCGCCGATTTTATGAAAACCCTCGAGGCCTATACCATCACTTCCATTGCGCTTTTTGACGGCTTCATCAGCTGCTGGGATGAGAAATACCGCTCCAACCTCATCCGGCCCGAGACGGTCATCAACCGCTACGTCGATGAAAACTGGGCGCCTACCCTGCAGACGCCACCCTTTCCGGAATATACCAGCGGGCATAGTGTGATCTCCAGGGCCGCAGCCGTGGCTCTGACCTCGGTGTTCGGAGATAATTTCTCCTTCGTCGACACCACCGAAGAAGAATACGGCCTGCCGGCCCGGGAGTTTGATTCCTTTCTGCATGCTTCCAGTGAAGCGGCGGTGAGCCGGCTTTATGGTGGCATTCATTACCGCCCTGCCATCGATCACGGAGTAGCGCAGGGGGAAAAGGTAGGCGAATTCGTGGTTAAAAACGTTCAGTTGAAGCAACAGCTGAGCACCAAATAGCCCATGCCACAACTCGACCGCAAGCTCACCCTCTTCGGGCTGACCATGATCGCCGTCGGATCCTGTATCGGATCCGGTATTTTTGTTACGCCCTACGAGATAGTCCGGGCAGTACCCCACCATGGGTTCGTGCTCATCGTCTGGTCATTAGGTGGCGTCATTGCGCTCACCGGAGCGCTGACCTTCGCCGAGTTGGGAGGGATGTTCCCCAGGGCGGGAGGAGTCTACGTCTTCCTGAGGGAAGCCTACGGCGAGCTGGCCGGGTTTCTTTACGGCTGGGTGATCCTGCTGGTTATCAATACCGGCGCCCTGGCGGCATTGGGGATTGCCCTGGCAGAGTACCTGTCTTATTTCTATACTTTCGGCTATTGGGGTAAGATCACGGTCGCGATTGTTGTCATTGCCGGCCTGACTGGCCTCAACGTAATAGGCGTCAACACCAGCCAGTGGTTTGCCAACATTTTTACCGGGCTGAAGCTCCTGGCCCTTGTCGGCATCATCATCACCGGGCTGATTTTTTTTGACCCGTCCAAAGTGCAGCTCAGTTTCAACCTGACGGAAGGAACGCCGGCCAACCTGGGCAGCGCCCTGCTCCTGGCCCTCATAGGGGTGCTCTGGTCCTTTGGTGGGTGGCATCACGCCAGCTACCTGGCAGGGGAGGCCGTCGAACCACAACGCACCGTGCCCCGCGCTATGGTCTTTGGCGCACTCATCGTCACGGCAACCTATGTGCTGGCCAACCTGGCCTATATGTTGCTGCTGCCCCTGGACGCCATCGCCGGTACTACCCGGGTGGCCGGAGAAGCCATTGCTCAGGTGGTTTCCTTTGGTGGAAAAATGGTAGCGGTGGCCATAGCCGTCTCCATCTTCGGCACCATTGGTATTTACACCATGTCGGCCCCGAGGATCTACTTTGCCATGGCAAAAGACGGCATCTTTTTCGAGGGCCTTTCCTTCGTTCATCCCCGTTTCCATACTCCGAGCAACGCCATGCTGCTTCAGGCTGGCTGGGCTATCTTACTGCTCCTTTTTTGGGGCACCTTCTCGGAGCTCATCACCTACGTCACTTTCATGGATATTGCCTTCATGGCGCTGGCGGGGTTTAGCGTTTTTGTCTTTCGCCGTAAGCTGCCCGGGGCCGAACGCCCGTATCGTACCTGGGGCTATCCTCTCATTCCCGGTATATTCGTACTCATTTCCAGTGCGTTTGTGGTGAATACGCTGATCCAGCGGCCGGTACAGGCTGTTGCCGGGCTGGCCTTCCTGATTTTGGGGGTAGGGGCCTTTTATTTGTTTCGTTCCCTCAATAAACTTTAGCACATTTGCAGAACGAATAAGGTTAAAGAAGAAAAAAGCCATGCTAAAGGATAAAATACAAAAGCTCGCCCATGCTTATCATGAGGATGTCGTCCATATCCGCCGTCACCTGCACCAATACCCGGAACTCTCCTACGAGGAAGTGGAAACGGGTAAGTTCATCTCCGGAAAATTAAAGGAGTACGGCATCGCCCACCAGCACGGAGTGGCCGACAATGGGGTGGTGGGGCTCATCAAAGGGCGTAATCCGGATAAACGCGTGGTGGCCCTGCGGGCTGACATCGACGCCCTGCCCATCGAAGAGGCCAACGAAGTTCCCTATAAGTCTAAAAAACCAGGCATCATGCACGCCTGTGGGCACGACGTCCATACCTCCTCTTTGCTCGGGGCCGCCCGGATACTCCATGAACTCAAGCAGGAATTTGAAGGCACAATTAAACTCATTTTTCAGCCTGCCGAAGAACGCCTGCCCGGCGGCGCCTCCCTCATGATCAAGGAGGGGGTGCTGGAAAACCCCCGGCCGGCCAGCATACTCGGGCAGCACGTCCACCCGCCGCTTGAAGTAGGCAAGGTGGGGATTCGCGCCGGAAACTACATGGCATCCGCCGACGAACTCTACATGACGATCAAGGGCAAAGGAGGGCATGGCGCTCTGCCGCAGGACTGCATAGACCCCATCCTGATCACTGCCCATATCCTCACCGCCCTGCAGCAGGTCATCAGCCGCAACGCCGACCCGGCCCTGCCCTCGGTGCTCACCTTCGGCCACATCGCTTCTACCGGAGGGGCCACCAACATCATCCCCAATGAGGTCAAACTCAAAGGCACCTTCCGCACCATGGACGAACGCTGGCGCTTCGACGCCCACCAGCGTATGAAGCGCATGGCCGAGGGCATGGCCGAAAGCATGGGCGGCTCCTGCGAGCTCGATATCGTCGTCGGTTACCCGGTCCTGTTCAACAATGAGGAATTGACGGCAAAGGCTTTTGGCTACGCCGAAGAATACCTGGGCAAAGAAAACGTAGTGGAACTGCCCATCCGAATGACCGCCGAGGATTTCGCCTACTACTCCCAGGAGATGCCGGCTTGTTTCTACCGCCTGGGCACCGGCAACCCCGCCCGTGGGATCACTTCTCCTATTCATACCAATACCTTCGATGTAGATGAAGACTGCCTGGCCCTGAGTATTGGCCTGATGGCGTGGATGGCAGTGCAGGAACTGGGAGGATAGGGAACGGGTTCATGGCCAGATGGTTTCATTGTTCGGTTGTTAGATGGTTGGATTGCTCCATTGTTGGGGCTATCTTTATCGGATGGAAGAGGACGAACATCCCATCCGGGGGCTGAGCCCGAAGGCTTTCGAAGAACTGTTCCGGCGGCATTATGAGGAGCTTTTTTTCTATACCTGTCGTTACCTTTGGCGCCGGGAAGACGCTGAAGAGGTGGTGCAGGATGTCTTCGTCCACTTGTGGGAAAAACGCCGGGAAATACAGATCTCTTCTTCTGTCAAAGCCTATCTCTATGCCGCAGTGCGCAACCGGGCTATCAACCACCTCAAAAGCCGGTGGGCCAGGGAAGTGCCTTTACCTCTTGAAGCGGCAGCTCAACTTGCCGATAAAACGGCAGAACAGGAGTCCGGTCAGCAGCCACTGATGAGTTTACTGCAACAAGGCATCGCTTCCCTCCCCGAACAATGCCGCATCATCTTTCAGCTTAGCCGGCAGGCCGGCCTCACTTATGACGAAATTGCCGAAGAACTCGGCATTTCCAAAGAAACAGTTAAATCGCAGGTGAAGATTGCCTTGCGCAAGTTGCGGGATTTTCTGGGGCGGCGCTGGGAAACTCTGTTCTGGCTATGGTGGTGGTGGTAAGGTGCGATTCCCATTTGTACCCCTTTGGCGCAACGCTTTGGAAAATGCCCGTAATTGATGGTTCCATGGCTACATTGGCCCATTGTTAGGCAGGCCAAGCCCTGCAAACCATGGGGCCAGGGGCCATGAAACCGTTAAAAACGAGAATCCCGGACGTTTTGTATCAAAAACCGCACATCAAAAATCAAAAAATCCACCCCTCTTTTCCCCCTCCCGCCAAACGCTCTTGTCTTATTATTGAAAACCGGAAAGGAATGAACGACGCCGACATTATCGACTACCTCAATGGCCATGCCAGCGCAGCGGAACGAACTGCAATGGAGGCCTGGTTGGCAGACAGCCCCGGGAACCGCCGTGAATTTCAGCGGGTACAACGGCTGTGGCGAGGCTCCGGCGCCGCCCTTCAACCCGAAGCGCCCGATGTGGACGCCGCCTGGGGGAAGGTGCGCCGCCGCATCCGCCGGCCGGTTCGGTTCCTGCCGGTGATAGGCAGGGTGGCGGCGGCCGTATTGCTGCTGCTAGCAGGCGTCTGGGCCTGGAATGTTTTCCAACCCCCACCTCAACTGGTGGCAAGGCAAGGGGCAGAGATGGCAACAGAAGCTTTTTTGTTGCCGGATGGCAGCAGGGTATGGCTGCACAAAGAGTCGGCCATCTTCTATCCGGAGTCATTCACAGGCAACAAACGGCTCGTCCGATTATCCGGCGAGGCTTACTTCGAGGTGGCCCGTGATGAGGCGCACCCTTTCCTCATTGAAACGGATGGGGCGGCCGTCAGGGTCCTGGGGACTTCCTTCGGGCTGATGGCTTATCCGGACAGCAGCACGGCCTGGGTGCAGGTCAACTCCGGCAGGGTGGCTTTCTATCCCGTTGATAAAGAAAGCCGGCAGGTGGTGCTGGAAAAGGGGGAGGGCGCCCAACTAAACAAAATAAGCGGGCAATTACAGCGCCTCGAGCCCGGTGCGGCCAACCGCATCGCGTGGCGGACGAAGAAGCTCAATTTTCAAAATACCACCCTGGAGGAGATGGCCGCTACCCTCGAATCAACCTATGGCGTGAAAATAATATTTGAAAATGCCCAACTGGCCAGTTGCCGGTTTACCGCCAGTTTTGATGAGGAGCCTCTGGAATCGGTACTGCAAACGCTGAATACCCTCTTCGGGATCAGATGGGTACAGGATGGGCAGGTTATTTTGCTGAGGGGAGAGGGCTGTTAGACGCCTGCAAAAAGAAAGAAAACAATCTGCAATATCATGAAATCACCCAAGATCGGGCTGTTTCTGTTGTTGCTATTTCCGACAATAGCCAACGGGCAGGAAGACAGCCCCTTACAACAAAAGGTCAGTTTTAAGACAGGACAGCTGACTATTCCGGAAGTGTTAAGGGTAGTGGAAATTGCCTCCGGCTACACGTTTGCCTATCCTGCCGGGCTGTTGTCGCAGGAAGAGGCTCTTATTAGTATTACCGCCAGGGAAGAGCCCCTGGAGTCGGTGCTCAGGCGGATCTTCAAAGGCCGGCGGGCCCGGTTTGAAGTGATCGGCCGGCGTATCCATATTCTGGAAGATGAGGAGGCGCCTCCGCCTCCGGTTACGCTTAACGGTTATCTCCGGGATGCATCCACAGGAGAGGCGCTCATAGGCGCTACGCTGCAGGTGGAAAGGCCATCTGGCATTGGGACAACGACCAACGTTTATGGATTCTACGCCCTTAAACTTTCCCCGGGAAATTATCGCTTGCATGTCTCCTACATCGGTTATGCTGCAAAGGAGGTAGCGGTATCCCTGCAGGCAGATAAACGTGTGGATATTTCATTAACGGCCAGCGCTGAGGAGTTGGCCGAAGTGGTCGTATGGGGGCGCCAGGAAGAGGAACAGTTGGTGAGCCCGGCTATGGGCAACCACCGCCTGAATGTGCAGCAGCTCAAAACCCTGCCCGCTATCGGGGGAGAGCCGGATGTGCTGAAGATGGCTCAACTGCTGCCAGGCGTAAAATCAGTTGGGGAAGGTTCCTCTGGCCTGTACGTGCGCGGAGGCAATATTGATCAAAACCTCATCCTGCTGGACGAGGCGCCCGTATACAACCCTGCGCACTTACTGGGCTTCTTTTCTGCCTTTAATACAGATGCCATTCACCACATAGAATTGTACAAGGGAGGCTTCCCGGTAGAATATGGCGGCCGCCTGTCTTCCGTTGTCGATATGCGCATGAAGGAAGGCAACAAAGAAAAATTTGCTCTCGAAGGCGGCATCGGCCTGCTGGCCGCCCGCCTGCATGCGGAAGGGCCTATACAAAAGGATAATAGCTCCTTCATGATATCGGGGCGGCGCACCTATCCGGATATCTATTTTTTACTGGCCGCCGATGACGGCGGAAACCGGGTAAACTTCTACGACGCCAATGCGAAACTGAATTTCCGGTTAAACGAGAATAACCACCTCTTCCTCTCCGGATACTTTGGGCGTGATATATTCCGCTTCTTCGGCCAGTACGAAAACAATTGGGGCAATACCACCGGCACCCTGCGCTGGAACCATATCTTCGACGCCAACCTCTTTGCCAATTTTTCGCTTATCTACAGCCGTTACGATTATTACATCGATAATTTTATCGAAGGGGTGGCCACCTTCAATTGGGAAAGCGGGGTGCAGGATATCAATGCCAAAGCTGACTTTAACTGGTACCTGCGGCCGGGAAGCCGCCTGAAGTTCGGCGCCAATGCCATCGTTCACCGGTTTGAACCAGGCCGGGAAACCGAAGGCCGCCTGGCGGCCGTTCCGGAGCGGAAGGCTCTGGAAACTGCAGTTTACCTGGGGCATGAATGGGAACCCAACCAACGCCTGTTGCTGGAATATGGCCTGCGGCTCAGCCTGTATAACAATTTTGGGCAGACAGCAGTCTATCATTTCGATGATAACTACCGGCTTATGGATTCTACGTTGCAGGATGGACGTTTTTATCATCACCTTTCGGGGCTTTCTCCCCGGATCAACCTGCGGTTCCGGCTTACAGAGCGGTCTTCGCTGAAGGCCAGTTACAGCCGGACGGTGCAGTACCAGCAGGAATTGCGCAATGCCGTCAATTCTTTCAGCGCTTTTTACATCTGGATGCCCAGCGGGCCCAATATTCCCATGCAGGCCGCCGGCCAGGTTGCTCTGGGCTACTTTCGCAATTTCAAAGACAATACCTACGAGCTTTCCCTGGAAGCCTACTACAAGAAGCTGAGCGGGCAGGTGGATTTTGCGGACCACGCCGCCCTCATTCAGAATCCTTACCTGGAGGGGGAAGTGCGCAGCGGCGACGGGCGGGCTTATGGCGCCGAACTGATGCTGGCCAGGCGCAAGGGGCGCCTGCAGGGCTGGCTGAGTTATACTTACAGCCGCACTTTTCGCACCATTTCCGGGGTGAACGAGGGCAAGGAATACCCTGCCTATTTTGATATTCCTCATGAGGTGACGGCCGTATTGCAGTACGAAGCGTCTCACCGGTGGTTATTGTCGGCCAACTGGCAGTATATGACGGGTAAGCCTGTCAACTTGCCTATTGGCAGCTTTCAGCAAGGCAAAACCATTGTGCCTGTCTACGGCGAGCGCAATAGCAGGCGCCTTCCCGATTACCACCGGCTGGATATCAGCGCCACCTTAAAGGCCAGGCCCAAAGCTAACCGGCGCAATGACTCCTACTGGGTATTCTCCCTTTATAACGTGTATTACCGCAAGAACGCCCTGAGCATCGACCTGCTGCCTGTTCGCGATAAGACAACGGGAAATGTGCCGGACCCTACCGATGTCCGTGCCACCAAGACCTACATTTTCGGGTTGATACCGTCCATTTCTTACAACTTTAAATTCTAACCTCATGAACAGCTTCAAAATACGGCTCGGCTTTTTCTTCCTGTTGTCCCTGGCTTCCTGTCGGGAAGAGATTGTACTGGATGGCCACCCGCCTGAACCCCGGCTGGTAGTGGAGGGCCAGATTACCAGTGAATTCCAGCGTCATTCCGTCCGCCTGAGCCTCAGCGGTAGTTACCGGGGCGGAGCGCCATACGAAAAAGTAACGGGCGCCTTTATGACGATCACTGACGGCCAAACCACTTTTCATCTGGAGGAAGTGGAAACCGGGCTGTACCTGACGGACAGCCTGGCGGGCACGCCCGGCAATGTTTATACCCTGAGCATACAATGGGAGGGAGAACTGTTCGAAGCTTCCGATACAATGGGAGAGGTGCCGCCGCCTTTCACTCCTGTGGAATTTGTCGTCAACGACAGAGGGTTTCCCACCATGGAATACCGCCGCCACCAATTCGGCTTCCCGGAAGCCAACCGCTGGCAGGTTATCGTCGGGCCGCAGGATACACTCTTACAGCCTGTCTTTACTTCTTCCCTTGGGCAGCAAATCGGCGTAGATGTGGATACTACCGGAGCCTATACGTTCAATTTTTACACCCATCCCAATATTGAAGTGAGCGGCCTGATGAACTTTGAGGAGGCTCACTTCTATGGTTTCAAGCTGGGAAGGACGGTAACCCAGAAACGGTTTAGCCTTTCTCTTTCTTATTATCGATACCTGCGCGCCATGTTTCTGGAAACAGAATGGCGGGGCACGCTCTTCGACAGTGTCCCCGGAGAAGTGAAGGGCAATGTCAGCAATGGAGGGCTGGGCTTTTTTAGTGCCCAGGCGGTAAGAACGGTGGCGTTTGAGATATGATTTCGGGAGTACGTCGGTAATTGGGAATAAAAAATTTACATCTCAAAACTTCTTGTTAATTTTCCCCGACAAATCAAAACGATGGGCTTACCGCAAAGAATACTCCTGCTGCTGGCCGCCTTATTGCCTCTGTACTTGCCTGCTCAGCCGGCTCCCGATGCCGGCGCCCAGAAAGTATACGCCGGCATCTACCTCATGAACCTCTACGACCTGAACATCAACGAGCATTCCTTCAACGCCGACTTTTACCTGTGGTTCAAGTGGAAGGGAGAGCGTAGCCCGATGAACATTGAGTTCGTCAATTCTGTAGAGAAGTGGGGCTTCACCCAGGCAGATTTCAGCGAAGAACCGGAATTGCTGCCGGACGGCTACTGGTACAACGGCATGCGCATCGAGGGGCGTTTCTATCACCCTTTCGCCCTCTACGACTTTCCGCTGGACCGCCACCAACTGCGGATTCACATCGAGAATGTCGACTACCCCCAGGATTCACTCGTGTATCTGCCGGACAGCACCGGCGCTTTCATCCGCGACGGCTTTCAGATGCCTGGTTGGACGGTTGAGGGCTGCACCATGGGAAACCGCACCAACCGCTACCAGAGCAACTTCGGCGAAAGCCGGAAAGCCTCGGTGTCTTTCAGCAATTTCACCTTTGAGCTGTCCATCTCCCGCCCGCTCAATTACTTCCTGCTCAAGCTGATGTTGCCTCTGCTTATCGTCATCATTGCCAGCCTGGGCGCCTTGTTTATCCATCCCGCTCTGCTCGACGCCCGCATCTCCCTGCCCATCGGCGGGCTGCTGACCTCTGTCTTCCTTCAGCAGTCTTACAACTCCGCCCTGCCCGATGTGGGTTATATGGTGCTTATGGACAAAATCTACCTGCTGGGCTACGCGCTCATAGTCTGCATTATGTTGCGGGCTATCCTGGTGGGCAATAAGGTAGGGCAGCTGAAGAAAAAAGCAGATATTCCGGCCATCAAACGGACGGACCGGCGGCTGGCCTGGGTTCTGCTAGCCCTGTTTACGGCCGGGGCGTTGATCCTGGTATTTTAGCCGGAGCTGTTAGGGGTTTTTACATATATTAAAAATTCCATTTTCTTGAAACCTTCTTTTTCCCCGATCGTAAAAGATGGGATGTACTACATCAAAACTATTACCTCCTATGTCTACAGTCCTGATCGTGGATGACGAAAGAAGCATCCGAAGAACCCTTCGCGAGATACTCGAATTCGAAAAGTACCAGGTGGATGAGGCTACTGACGGCCTGGACTGCCTGGCGAAGCTGAAAAAGCAGAAATACGATGTCATTATCCTGGACATCAAGATGCCCAAAATGGACGGCATGGAGGCCCTGGAACGCATTCAGGCCCTGACGCCCGACACGCCGGTGGTGATGATCTCCGGGCATGCCACCATTGATACGGCGGTGGAGGCGGTCAAGAAAGGCGCCTTCGACTTCATTGCCAAGCCGCCTGACCTGAACCGGCTGCTGATCACCATTCGCAACGCATTGGACAAGTCGAACCTGGTGACGGAAACGAAAACCCTGAAGCGGGCGGTCTCCAAAAGCAAAGTCCAGGGCATCATCGGCGAATCCGAACGCATTACCCTGGTAAAGGAAACCATTGGCCGCGTAGGCCCTACCGATGCCCGCGTGCTGGTACTGGGGCCTAACGGCAGCGGCAAGGAACTGGTGGCCCGGTGGCTGCACGAAAAAAGCGCCCGTGCCGAGCAACCCATTGTTGAAGTGAATTGTGCGGCTATACCTGCCGAGCTGATCGAAAGCGAGCTCTTCGGGCACGAAAAAGGGGCCTTTACCTCGGCCATCAAGCAGCGCATCGGCAAGTTTGAGCAGGCCAATGGCGGAACCCTCTTCCTCGATGAGGTCGGTGATATGAGCCTTTCGGCCCAGGCCAAAGTATTGCGCGCCCTGCAGGAAAGTAAAATTACCCGGGTGGGAGGAGATAAGGAGATCAAGGTCGATGTCCGGGTGGTAGCCGCTACCAATAAAGACCTGCGCAAGGAAATTGCCGCCGGCCGTTTCCGCGAAGACCTTTATCACCGATTGGCCGTTATTATCATACAGGTGCCGTCACTCAACGAAAGAAAAGGGGATATTCCACTGCTTGTCAAACATTTTATCGGGCAAATCTGTAGTGAATATGGCGTCAGCCCCAAATCCATCAGCGATAAGGCCCTGGAGCGGCTGAAGTCCGTCAACTGGACCGGCAATATCCGGGAGTTGCGCAATGTGGTAGAACGGCTGATCATACTGAGCGGCAACGAGATCGGCGAAGAAGATGTCATTCGTTATGTGATGCCCTCGATGGCGGCCCCTCCGGCCCCGCTGCGGGAGGTATTTGACCAATTCAGCAATAAAGAAGCCTTATACCAGTTTATCGAGGAAGAATACATGAACTATAAAGGCTAATAAGCCCTTGTAATTTAGCCTGAAAAGACTTAACTAGTTAGGCCTGCCCAAAATGAAACGGGCGGGCTTTTTTACGCCGGTAAGGTTGAAAAACTGTACCCGGCATGCCTAACAGCTTAACCAATGAATAAAAATACCATGACCGAGAACCATGTCAAAAGACAACAAATGAAACCGTGGGGGCGCCAGCTCAAAGGCGAAAACTCCTGGACCATGTTCAAAGTGATCTCCGAATTCGTAGATGGTTTTGAAACCCTGAATGAAATAGGCCCTTGCGTCTCCATCTTCGGCTCGGCGCGGACCAAGCCCGACAACCCCTATTACAAGAAAGCAGTGGATATTGCCCGGCTGCTTACCGAGGCGGGCTACGGCGTCATCACCGGCGGCGGCCCGGGCATTATGGAAGCCGGTAATAAGGGCGCCCATATCTACGGTGGCCGGTCGGTTGGCCTCAACATAAACCTGCCTTTCGAGCAGGGCCACAACCAATATATCGACACGGATTGCAACCTGGATTTTCGCTACTTCTTTGTGCGTAAAGTCATGTTCGTGAAGTATGCCCAGGCTCTGGTTGCCCTGCCCGGCGGCTTTGGCACAATGGATGAACTCTTTGAGGTGCTCACTCTGGTGCAGACCAATAAGGTCACCAAAATGCCGATCATCCTGGTCGGAAGCGACTTCTGGTCCGGCCTGAAAAAGTGGATACAGGAAGTGATGCTCGGGCAACACCATAATATTAACCCCGATGACCTGGGCCTCATGCCCATAACCGACGACCCGGAGGAAGTGGTGCAGATCATCAATAGCTTCTATACCGAAAAAGGCGAAGAATTGGGGCCCAATTATGAGCTGTAAATACAGAAGCCTGGCTTTTTTGTCGAAATACAAAAAAGCCAGGCAACCAATAGGGGGAGGTGTACGTTCTAAACATCGGATCAATGAAAGCAAATATTCGCTATGACAGACCAAGCTATTTCATACTCAACACTTACTGACATGCAAGAACGTATTATTGACCTGATCAGCTGGAGGCTCAATGTACCGGTGAAGCACATCCATCCGTATACCCACCTGCAGGATGACCTTCACCTCGACGCTATAGACCTCCTGCTTCTGATCGCAGAGCTGGAGAGCCGCTTCAATGTGTACCTGACCCCGGAGGAGGCAGAGGCCATAGAAACGGTCCAGGATGCCAGCTTTTTTATCCAGAAGCACGCTGCCTGAGTAAATGCCGCGCCGCCGGGGCCGGCGCTCCGTTGGCGCGGGGGGAGATATTTATGCCCTTTTTTGCCGCCTTCCTGACAGCCCTCCTCCTCAGTCGCCGCCTTTTTTGCCTCCGCATTGCCCATAAAATCATTATCTTTCCGTAGTTTTCCGGCCTGACGTTCATCTTTTTACTATGTCATACAGCAGATCCGCTCAATTAAAAAATATTGCCTATCAACTGGGGATGGAATACAAAGCTGAAGATGAATGGGGTCTGCATACTATGCTCAAAGACTTCAGGCTCTTCAGCCGGGGCCACCACCGCAGGATCACCAATATGCTCTATCGCCGGGACGGCATGCTGCAGCTGGATGTGCGCATTTTTGATTACCGGTATACCATTAGTACGGGTAAAAGTTCCCGGGATTTCAAGCAGACCGTCTTCTACGTTCAATCCAAAAAACTGGGCCTGCCTCAGTTCCTGATGAAACCGGAAAGGTTCTTTCACAAGATCGGGGCATGGTTGGGCCTGGAGGATATCGATTTCGAACGCTATCCCAAGTTTTCCAGCCAGTATCTCCTGAAAGGCGATGATGAAGACTATATTCGCGCCAGCTTTAAGGAGGAAGTCCTGCAGTTTTTTACCATCGAAAAGGACTGGTCGATGGAGGGCCTCAACTATTACCTCGTCCTGTACCGCAAGAACCGCCTCCTGCTGCCTTCCCAGATCGTCGACTTTTACCGCAAGGGGATGCAGGTCCATCAGCTTCTCCTGTCGGAAGGGCCGCCCTGAACGGCCACACGTTAAGGAACAAATAAACTTTTGTTAAATACTTTTTTCAAAGCGACATCAGAGGGACTGTTTTCGTCATTATCGGGGAAAGCGTGATTTCAGGACAGATAGCCGGGTTCCGGCCCTAAAAAAACCGATTATGTTCCCTTTATTGTATCTGGCCCCGCATCAGAAGGAGGGTATGAAAGCATTAAAAGACAACATCGAGCGCCTGCAGGCGCTCATCGAGAACAATCAGCTGGAGGAGGTTTTCAGTGAGCTGAAGCCAATGGTGAAATACACCGAATACAGTATTGCCGTTTCTTTGTTGCTGAGTGATTTCAACGAGATCCGGCAGGAGGCCCTCAGCAAGGCCATTACCACTGAAGAAGAACGGGTCCGCCTGATCCAGATCAAAAAGTCTTTGCTTCAGTTGCTCCGGCACATCGACAAAACGGAAGAAGGCGTAGTAGAAGAAGGCAACGGAGAGATCATGCAGATCACTCTGGCCAGGAATGAAGGGGAGTTTCAACGCCTGCTGGAACAGAAACTGGCCAAGCGCTACGTCAACCTGGAGAAGATCTCCTCCGGCGATACCGCGATCATCTACAGGGCGGAAAAGGCAGATAACATTACCAACACCCACCAGCGGGTGGCCATCAAGGTGATCAAACCGCTTTCGGTCATCGATGATGAAAACCTGGAGAATATCCGGGAAGACCTCGGCAAGGCGAAGCAATTGTCGGGCCTGGATGGCATCATCAGCATCATCGATGAGGGGCTGGATGCCCCGCCTCGCTACATCGTAACCGAGTACATCGACGGCATGCGCCTGTCGGAATGCCTGGAGAAGGGCTGGCCCTACCAGCTCAAAGAGATCCGGGAAATGCTCCTCGCTATGGGAAAGGCGCTGTATCAGGGCCATCAGGATGGCCTGGTGCACAACAACCTCTGGCCTTCCAATATCCTGGTCGACAAGAAAAAAGGGGCAAAGCTCTCTCCCTTCCAGGTCGTCAAAGCCTCGTATTACAAACACAGCTTCGAGCGCATCCGGCTCTTTTCTATGTACTGGAGCCCCGAACAGGTCAACAGCGACACCGCCACCCCCCTTTCCGACCAATATTCCTTCGCGCTTATTGCCGTGGAGCTGTTTACCGGGCAGCCTTTTTTCCGGGGCGCCACCATCATGGAGATCCTGCGCCGAAGGATGGCCTTTGATGAAAACCCCGGCCTGCTCCTTCAGGAACTCAAAGATACCCTCTGTCCGCCCGCCTTCGCTCAGGCCCTGAAGCGCATGCTCAACCCGGAGCCCGCGGAGCGTTTCCTGGATATGGAGGAAGTGCTCGAAGAGATCGAACAACTGCCCTCCGGAAGCCAGGCGGTGGAAAAGCATCCCGAGTACCAGTTGCTGAAAAAACTGCGCAACAGCTATTCCCGGGTGCGCCGCATCGACGGCTTCTACAAGGCCTTTTACGATTTTTTCCTCGACAAGTCGCCCAATGCCCGCGACATTTTCGACCGCGCCTTCACCGCCCGCATGGCCCGCGATAATTACTCCGAAGAGGATCTCTGGAAATACCAGCACCAAATGCTGGACCTGGCCATGGAGCGCCTGCTGCAGTTCCCCTCCGTGACCACCGCTATGGGCAAGCGCCTACAGAGCCTGGCCAAACAGCACGCCGCCGTCGGCGTTCAGCCCGAAGATTACACCCTCTTCCTGGAATGCCTCAAAGAAGCCATCTATACTTTCGATGAGGAAAACTGGGGCAATCCCGAGGAACTGGACCAGGCCTGGGAAGTGGCCGTGCGCAATGGAATGGAGGCGATGAGGAGGGGGTAGGGGAGATGGTTGAATGGTTAGATGGGCTGCATTGTTGTTTCGGGCTGCTCCAGCCCTTACCAACAATTTGTGGAAAACTTGGAACATTTTTGTTTTAAGAACCGCATCCAAAACGGTAACTTCGGGGTTAAATTAGAAGCCCTTCTTGCAAAACGGAAAGCTGATTCGTGGATTTTTACCCGGCCGAGGAACGAGGACGGGCGTGTATTCGTGTATCCGTAGCCTGGTGCTTTGAGCGAAGGCGAAGCAATCAATCACTCCCCGTCTTCGTCATAGGCTCTTCCGGGTAAAATTCAATCAATCAATCAATCAATCATTCATTCATTCATTCATTCCCTAAACATGCCAGAGTTCGTACACCTTCACTGCCACACCCAATATTCCCTGCTGGACGGAGCGGCGGATATCGGAGCGATGATGGACAAAGCCGCCAGAGACGGGCAGAAAGGCGTCGCCCTGACCGACCATGGCAACATGTTCGGCGCTTTCAAATTCGTCTCCGAAGCGGAGAACCGGGGGCTCAAGCCCATTGTCGGCTGCGAGTTCTACCTGGTGGAAGACCGCCACAAGCAGTCCTTCTCCCGCGCCGCCGGCGAGCAGGACAACCGCTACCACCAGTTGCTGCTGGCCAAGAACCAGAAGGGGTACGAAAACCTCTCCAAACTGTGCTCCCTGGGCTTCATCGAAGGGCTGTACGGCAAATTCCCCCGCATCGACAAGGAACTGATCGAAAAATACCACGAAGGGCTCATCGCCACCAGCTGCTGCATCGGGGCGGAGATCCCGCAGGCCATCCTGCACGGCAAGCTGGAAGAGGCCGAGAAGAAACTCCGCTGGTGGCTCGACCTGTTCGGCGAAGACTTCTACATAGAACTACAGCGCCACCGCGGCCTGGAAAATATCGACGGCCTGGGCGTCAGCCAGGAGGATGTGAACCAGCAGCTCCTGAAATTCGCCCGCCAGTATAACGTCAAGGTCATCTGCACCAACGACTCCCACTACCTGGAAGAGGACGACTACCTGCCCCACGATATCCTGCTGTGCATCAACACCAACAGCCTGGTGGAGGAAATGGACCGCTTCAAATTCCCCAGCTCCGACTTCTACTTCAAGTCGCAGCAGGAGATGAACCGGCTTTTTCACGACGTGCCGGAGTCGGTGGACACCACCATCGAGATCTTCGACAAGATCGACAAGCTGACCCTGGCGCGCGACATTCTGCTGCCCGCTTTCCCCCTGCCCCAGGGCTTCAAGGACCAGGACGACTACCTGCGCCACCTCACCTACGAGGGCGCCAAGCGCCGCTACGGTACGATCACGCCTGAGATCAAAGAGCGCCTGGACTTCGAGCTGTCGGTCATTAAGAACTCCGGCTATCCCGGCTACTTCCTCATCGTTCAGGACTTTACCACCACCGCCCGGCAGATGGGCGTATCGGTGGGGCCGGGGCGGGGTTCGGCGGCCGGCTCGGCAGTGGCCTATTGCATTGGCATCACCAACGTAGACCCCATCAAGTACGACCTCCTGTTCGAGCGCTTCCTCAACCCCGAGCGCGTTTCCATGCCGGATATCGATATCGACTTCGACGACGAGGGGCGCCAGAAAGTGATCGACTACGTGATCGAAAAGTACGGACGCAACCAGGTGGCGCAGATCGTCACCTACGGCACCATGGCCGCCAAGATGTCGCTGCGCGATGTCGGCCGCGTGCTCAACGTGCCCCTGCCGGAAGTAGACAAGGTGGCGAAGACCTTCCCGGCTCACCTGAAAGCCTCTTTACGGGGCGTACTGGCCCCGGGCGACGTAGATTCCAAGCTCAAAGACGTGCTCAACTCGGAAGAGCTCGAAAAGGCCTACCAGTTCCGCCAGCTGGCCGAAGGGCAGGACACCATCGGGGAGATGATCCGCACTGCCCAGAAGCTGGAGGGCTCCGTACGCAATACCGGCATCCACGCCTGCGGGGTGGTGATCACGCCGGACGAGATCACCAGGTACGTGCCCGTCAAGGCGGACAAGGAGACCGGCATGCTCGTTTCCCAGTTCGACAACAGCGTGGCCGAGGCCGCCGGCCTGCTGAAGATGGACTTCCTTGGCCTCAAAACGCTGACCATCATCAAGGACGCCGTGCGCATGGTGGAAGAAAACCACGGCATCAAACTGGATGCGGACGAGGTGCCCCTGGACGATGAAAAGACCTACGAGCTCTTCCAGCGCGGCGATACGGTCGGCATCTTCCAGTATGAATCCCACGGGATGCAGAAGTACATGAAGGAGCTGAAGCCGACCACCTTCGAGGACCTGATCGCCATGAACGCCTTGTACCGGCCGGGGCCGCTGGAATACATCCCGGAGTTCATCGACCGCAAGCATGGGCGCAAGCCGGTGACGTATGACCTGGAGGCGATGTCGGAATACCTTCACGAGACTTACGGTATCTGCCTGACGGGAGACGCCCTCGTTCATGATGCGACAACCGGGAAACCCGTACGTATCGATTCCCTCCAGGATAAGGTAGGTGAATTTTACGTCCAGGGAGTGGATGAACAATTGAATACCTGCCGTGCGAAAATGACCCATTGGGTATGCAACGGCCGCAAGCCGGTTTATAAAGTGAAGCTCCGAAGCGGCGCCAGCATTAAAATGACCTCTAATCATGAGGTATTGACCGAGGAAGGGTGGCGGGAGATTGGCCAGCTCGGTGTGGGCGATTATATTGCAACACCCAGGAAGCTGGAGGTGGCAAGAGAAGAAAACTGCACTCGGGAACAATTGAGTGTTTTGGCGAGCCTGGCTTTGGACAGGCAGTCTGTCCCGGATTTCGTATTTGCACTAGGGGAAGAAGACATCTCGTTTTTCCTGTCAGTTCTCTGGAACCAATGTGGGATTTTGGAAGAAGATTCTCTCTGCATCAGAGTTTATTCCAGCCGCCTTGCATTTGATGTACATACTTTGCTGCTGAGGCTGGGAGCCGGATCTACCACCATTGAGCCCGCCTGCAAGGATGGTTTTGAAGTCAGAATAAATGCTTCTTATGTATTCCTGGATAGAATAGTTCCTTCTTCTGTTGAAGCGTTTTCCGAATATACAGGCAAAAGTGAGCCATACCTTAGTTTTAATCCACCCCCTAACCCCCGCCAGCGGGGGATAATGCCTAACGATGCCCCGTCAATTCGGAGCAAATTCTCCCCCGCTGGCGGGGGGGGAATGACAGGCGTCCGCTGGGACGAGATCACCGCCATCGAACCGGCGGGAGAAGAATTGGTATACGACATCACCGTCGAAGGCATCCATAACTTTGTTGCCAACAATATAATCGTTCATAACTGCGTCTATCAGGAGCAAGTAATGCTCCTCTCCCAAAAGCTGGCCAATTTCACCAAGGGCCAGGCCGACCGCCTCCGAAAGGGCATGGGCAAGAAGAAAAAGAAGGAGATCGACGCCCTCTACCCGCTCTTTATCGAGGGCGGCACGAGCAACGGCCACCCCAAGGACGTGCTCGACAAGGTCTGGAAAGACTGGGAAGCCTTCGCTTCCTACGCCTTCAACAAGTCGCATTCGACCTGCTACGCCTTTGTGGCCTTCCAGACGGCTTACCTCAAGGCCCACTATCCGGCCGAATTCATGGCCAGCGTGCTGACGCACAACAAGAACGACATCTCCAAGATCACCTTCTTCCTGCAGGAGTGCAAGCGCATGGGGCTGATGGTGCTCGGGCCCAGCGTGAATGAATCTGCGTCCGATTTCTCGGTGAACAAGGACGGCCACATCCGCTTCGGCCTGTCGGCCCTGAAAGGGGTAGGAGAGGGGCCGGTGGAGGAGATCCTCAAGGAGCGCGAGGAAAACGGCCCCTTCGAGAGCCTCTTCGATATGATGCGGCGCCTCAGCCTGCGCGCCGTAAACAAGAAGGTGCTGGAAAGCCTTGCCCTGGGCGGCGGCTTCGACTGTTTCGAAGGCGTCACCCGCTCCCGCTATTTCGCGCCTTCCGAAAAGTACGATACCCTGCTCGAACATGCGCTGCGCTACGGCAACGCCTACCAGGCGCAGAAGGCACAGGCCGTCAATTCCCTGTTCGGCGAAACGGACGAGGTGATGATCCCCGAGCCGGAAATCCCCCAATGCCCGCCCTGGCCGTTGATCGAGAAGCTCAACAACGAGAAGGAGGTGACCGGCATCTACATCAGCGGCCATCCGCTGGACGACTACCGCCTGGAAGTCGACAACTTCACCACCTGTCCCCTGAGCGAAGTGGACGACAACCAGAACCGCCCGGCCCTCAACCTGGCGGGCATGGTGACGACGGCGCGCCACCTGGTCAGCCGCAACGGCAACGGCTGGGGTATCTTCGAACTGAGCGACTACAACGGCTCCTACGAGTTCAAGCTGTTCGGGGAGGACTATCAGAAGCACAAGCACCTCTTCGAGGAGGGCAAGGCCCTGTTCGTCAAAGGCGGCTGGCAGCGCAGCTGGCGCGGCGACGGCATGGAGTTCAAGGTCAAGGACGTCAAATTGCTGGAAGGGGTCGCCGAGAACCTGGCGGACGCCATCACCCTCAAATTGCCGCTCGAGGCCATCACGCCCGAGCTCATTGACCGCATCGACGAGCTCTGCAAGCAACACGCCGGCCCCCACAAGCTGCGCATGGAACTGCTGGACCGCTCCAAGCGCCTGCGCCTGGCCATGGCGGCCAAGGACAGGAGGGTGAATGCTACGAATGGGTTTATTGTAGAGCTGGAGAAGTTGGGGGTGGAGTATCAGGTGAGTTGAGAGGGGGAGAGTGGGAGATGGGGAGAGTGGGAGAGTGGGAGATGGGGAGAGTGGGAGAGGGGGAGATGGGGAGACTGGGAGAGGGGGAGAGGGGGTACAATTCCTTGGCTTTTGGCACTTTTCATTGATGCGGTTTGTTCTGGAAGTAATTTTATCTGCTCTATGGTTTCACTATCTTTACAAAACCTGAGTTGATCGACTTCATGAAAACTGAATAATAGAAAATGGGTAGCGGGTTAAATCCGTTGATCTGCTTAGGCTCAACATCTGAGAACACTTGCATATAAGGGCTTTAGGCAACTTTAGTTCAGAACCATCAACGGATTTAACCCACCACCCATTTACTAATCCATAAAAGTGACCACCCCTGTTTCCATGTCATAAACCGCTCCGACAATTTTTATTTGTCCATTGTCTTCCATTTCTTTCAGTATAGGGCTGTTCAGCCTTATTTGTTCGATGGTATGTTTTACGTTGCTTTCACAAACCAGATGGACAAATTCTTCATTATTGGAGGACCGGTCTCCTTCATATTCTACTTTTTCGACAGCAGGACGGATCTTACTCACCAGGGCTGTAATGTTGCCTAATTGCACATTATCGATGGCGGCTTTTACGGCGCCACAGTATTCGTGGCCCAACACTAAAATGAGTTTAGCTCCCGCTACCTTACATCCAAACTCCATGCTACCCAGTAAATCTTCATTAACAAAGTTTCCGGCAACCCTGCCTACGAAAATATCCCCGATTCCCCGGTCGAATACGTCCTCTACCGGAACCCTGCTATCCAGACAGGATAAGACCACTGCTTTGGGAAATTGCCCGCTTGCGCTTTTTCTTACTTGTGCGGAATGGTCTCTTGCCGTCAGGTCGCTGTTCATGAATCGCAGGTTGCCTCTCTCAAATAACTGCAGCACTTCGTCGGGGGTTAGCGCATCCCTTTGTTCTTTAGTCAGCACTTCTTCTACCAGCGGTTGTATCTCCGGCGCCGGCGATGATACTTCGTTGGATGTGTCTGATGTCGGTTGATTGTTGCATGCTACCAATAGCAGAGTAGCTAAAGCAACAAATGATAAATTTTGCTTTGTCATCGTTTTAAAATTTTACTGCCTACTTTTTGATTGGTGTTCGGCTTGGTGGTGATCAGAATGACAGGCCTGTGCCTCCGGCTTTTTGCCTTCGGGACATTCCATTTTAATAAGATTCCTGATTGTAACGGTTTACGTAGCTGCCCTGAGGACGTGAACCCGGATCAGGGTTGTTAAAAAAGTACAGTTAGACAGCCCGCCTGCTGTGCCAGCATGGCCGGCAGGGATTGACAAGATTTTCAGGAGGCTACCCGTCTAACGTTGGACAGGCCCGTACACCGTACACGCCTGTAGGCTGCCATTGACCCGAACATCGTACACGCCCCCGGAGCTTTCCGTCCAGCCTTAGACGGATGCCCTTAAGGATATGTACCCCCCTGTGGCGCAAGCCACTACATCTTGTAAATCCTGTTAATCCTGTCTACTTTTGACCTTTTTTAACAACCCCCCGGAGACGTTACACTAATCAACTTGAGGGGACGCGGGTTTATCGTCTTCGACGCCAAAAAATTTTGGCGAACCGAGTCAGCATTAGATGGGGCCGGCAAGAAGCTGACTATGCTTCCGGTGGGATATCAAAATTGAGCAGCACAGGAGCGCGGTAGGACAACTGCCGGTTTGGAATATATTGGATCGGCGACAACCAAATTGTTAAGGATGGCTCGCTGCTGGAATATTCATCCGGCTTTTCCTCGGTTTCGGATCCAGTTTTCTCTTCACATTCCATTTCCAACGAAACGCAAACCAATTCCTTCTGAGAGAAATGGTCAACGATCATCTCGTTGCCTCCCGCAAGGAGTATAATTGCCAACAATATGATATATCGAAGTAGCTTCACGTCTGTTGTTTTATAAAATGGATCAACATGGATTTCACATAAATGTTCAGGATCGTCTCATTTTTGTGAAGCAATTAGTTTTTGCTGATCCCAGTGTTTGGAAATACCTCTTGACAGCAAGGTTATCGGCCATTCTTTTTACAGATTATGATGCAAGCTAAGTTGGCTTTGGCCTTTGGACCAGTTAGCCGTAGTTTGCCGCATCCATCCGGCTTGAATTCTCAATTTTTTTGACAGGCCGTAGCCCACTCCCAGATACGTTCGGTTTCTGTCGAAGTATTCCACAGTTCTGTTGTCTCCGATATTTTTCTGGCCATTGATGAATATTTCATTATACAGCGCGGCGTAGATAACCCCCTTATCCAGTTTCGTATTATTTATCGGTACGTTCAGAAACAGATTATAACGAAAGCGGGTCCGGAAGTCCTGGCCTTCTACCCACCGCTGCTCAAAGCGGATCCGGTGGGTTAGTAGAAAACGTTGGCCGATCTTCTGCGGGAAAAGAGCTTCCTGATATATTCTGTTTTCTGCGGAAGTCACCCTACTCTCCCCAAACGTGCCGGTGGTAATATGGGCATACCCAAGCGTGAACAGAATGTCTGCATTTTGCGGCCGGTAGGTGGCTCCTGTGCGAAGCAGGATCTGCTCCAGGTCACTGCCCATGTCCCAGAACCGAAACTGGTAATCGCCTTGTATTCCAAATGGCCCTTCACCAAACTGCTTGTTGAAAAAGTACATATACCAGGCGCCTAACTGGCCTTCTTCAGGGCTATTTTGTCCGTAGGCGGGATGCAGAGAAAAACTCAGGGCCACTATCAGGAGTATTTTCTTCATTTTTCGTGTTTTTTAAAGCGAGCCGGCCGGAGCCGGCTCGCTAAAAGTGCGTTTAATAAACGGATTTTTTACTTATCCGCAAATTTTGGAAGGCTGGAAATCGTCTCTTCGATAAACTCCACCATTCCCATGTGTAAATTGTATACGCCCCCGACGATAAGTACATCGCCATTTTCTGAAAGTGCTTTTTCATGCGAAAATTTTTTATGGTTTACATAGAGTATCGTTCCATGGAGCATCAAAAAGGCTAATGAAATGTTCAGTAGCATATCGCCCGTTAATTCGGCCTGGCCGGCTCTGCAAGCAGCGCGCCGGCCCTCCGGCCATATCACACATCCTCTTTCCTCCCTGCCATTGTAGGAGTGTAAAAAAACAATACCCGGCCCTTTGTATTTCGAATCCCTCGCACTATCTTGCCGCCGATAAAGCTGCATTGCCCACCTTTGCGGCAGGTAGCGCGCTCTTTACCAATTTTAATCTATCGTTCCAATGCGAGGGTCAACACTCACTCTGTCTCTCTTTTTCTTTTTGGCAGTATTGAACCTGCAGAGCCAGTCCTTTCGGCCGGCATACCTGATCACTCCGGAGAAAGACACCCTCCGGGGCGTGGCTAAACTGTCGGCGGCCCGCGCTACCGGCGAATGTGTTTTCAAGCCGGATGAGTCTTCCGGTTCCCGCACCTATTCCCCCTCGGAAATAGCCGGCTTCGGCTTTGCCGACGGCAGCCTCTTCCTCAGCCGGCCGATAGCCGTAGAGGGGGATACCGTTCCCGTATTCCTGGAAGTAGTGCACCTGGGCGAGGCCATTCTACTCGAATCCAAGAGCAAGTCCGCTGCCGAGCGGCGGCTGTTTCTGGAGCACTCCGGAGAGGATTTCTTTACCGAGCTCACCCGGCGCAATTATGACGGCATTCTGCGCTGGCTCACCAGTGATGCGCCGGAGCTGCAGGCGAAAGCGGGCGATGTGAAATTCAACTGGGCCCTCATCGCCCGATTTTTGCAGGAGTACGATACTTCTCAGGGGACGGCATATCAAAACCCCAAGCCGCTCCCCCTGCCGGTCACCATCAGCCTGGGGCCGGTGGCGGGCCTGCATTTCAAAAGCTATTCTTACGATTATCCTATGCGTTTCGGCCTGCGGCCCTATGCCTTTTTCGGAGATTCCCTCTCCTATAATAACCAGTCTTTTGCTACTGTCGGCATCGCTTTCCGGATACAGAACATCATCCTCCGGAAGTCGGGGCGCCTGACGCTGCAACCGGAAGCCCACATCGGCCAATACGTGCTCGATGCCGGCGGCGGCCAGTACGAACACCTCGGCCTGCTCATCCCGGTCAAGGCCCACTACCAGATCGGTTCTTCGGAGAAGATCCGGCCGGAAGTATTTGCCGGGGTGGCGGGAACCTTCCTGTTCGGGCAGAAGATCGTGACAGATGAATTCCGCTACCGTGATATCCTTCCCGAGTTCATCGATAACTTCCAGGGAGGCGTCTGCGGCGGCGCCAACGTGCTCTTTGCCCTCGGCAGATCAGGCAATATGCTGAACCTGGAGGCTTACTTCGAATACGGGAACGGCGTCCTGGGCTTTTCCAGGAACACGGCCCAGCTGAAAGAGGAAGAAAGCTCTTCTCACATTATGGGGAGCCTGAGGGTGGGGTATTTTTTTTAGCGCATGTCGAAGAATCGGACGCCCACTTCCGCCCAGAAGGCGCAGTACAGGCCCACTACCGACCAGCTCATGAAGTAATAGTGCCGGCCGAGCCAGCCTTGGCTGCGCCGCCAGGCCGGAACGAGGCCGCCCAGCAGGGTGAGCAGGCTGACGATGGCGAAGATGTGGAACAGGTTGAAACTGCCAAAATTGTAAATGCCCAGGGCGGTGCCGTTGAGGCCAAGCATGGCGGCGGCGTAAGCATAGCCGGTGCGCTTGTGCCCGGCCGTCCCTTTCTTGCCGAGAATCACGGCCGTTCCGGTAGCCATGGCCAGCAGGGCGAAAAGGGTATGGATAAGCCCCAGGTGGCTGTGAATGAGGTGGTATTCTTCGAGTAGCTGTATCATGTTATGCATGTTCTTTTTTTATTCGGGGTGGCTGCTGGAAATTAGTAAGGATGAGGAAGTGTAAAGGTGTAAAAGAAACCAGGCTGCCGGACCATTTACACCTTTACACTTTTACACTCTGGCGCCGCCGTAGCGCTACTGTTCCAATGCCGGCAGCAGCTCCTCCCTCACCCAGCGAAAACCGGGCGCAGTGGCCAGCGCTTTCTGGTAGGTGGATCGGGCGGCTTCCCGCTGCCCGTCGGCCTGCTGGGCCTGGCCGAGCATGGCGAGGCATTGCAGGTAGGGCCAGTTGTTTTCCGTGCCTTGTGCTTCAAAGCCCAGGGCCGCTGCCTGGAAACCCTGAATGGCCAGCTGAAGGTCGCCGCCGAAAGCGGGCGGGGTGTAGAACAGGTTGTTGCTGTGCTGCAGGCGCACGAAAGGGTTATCAGGTTCCAGCTCCATGGCCCGGGCGGCCTGCTTGCCGGCCTGAGGCCCGAGGAAGGGCCCTTTTACCGGCGACAAGGCGATCTTCATGCCCAGGATGCCGGCATGGAGCGCGTGCGCTTCGGCGCCGCCGTCTTCCTTCAGGAGCTTTTTGGTGAGTTTGGCGGCCTCTGCCAGCAGTTGCTTGGCGCTTTCTTCATCCTGGTGGGCGAAGCAGGCGCCGACGGCCCCGTACTTTGCCCGGGCGACAGCAAGGGCGTTGGCGGCCGTTGGCGATTCGGCGTATTCGGCCTCCATTTCCCGGATAACGGTTTTCAGTTGTTCCAGGCCGTTGGCCTGGTAAGCGTCGTAATAACGGGCTTGCGGGCTGTCCATTTGGGCATGGAGCGTGGCAAAGGCTGTAATACCGATCAAAAGGATGAGATACTTTTTCATAGCGGGTTATTGTTTTGGTTCGCTACAAAGAAGGGAAGAAAAACCAGGGTGCGCCAGTTTGATTGACGGCCTGCGCCGTTGGCTTGACGAGTGGTTTTTTACGGGGCGGCGGCGCCTGTGCCTGACCATTTCCGCGGCTTTTGTACCGTTGGCCAGCCTGTAGGCGCTATTGGCCACACAACTTCTGCTATTCATAAAAGACGCTTTGTCGAATGCCGGATTTTCCGCATTTTATGGGGCGAATCCTTAAAGGCTATGACAAAACGCGCCATAAACATCACAGCTCAGTTGGCCGGGTGGGTATTATACACCTTATTCTGGGCCGCCGTGTCTTCTCCCCGGCCGCTCACACTGCTTTCGGTGGCCACCAGCGCTATTTTCACGCTGTTTAATGCAGCGGCGGTATATACCTTGTTGCTGGTGTTGGTTCCCCGGCTGTTGAAAAAGCGGCGGTACTGGCAGTTCGCCCTGGCGCTGGCCTTGTTGCTGGCCCTGGCCTCGGCCCTGCTTGCCGGGGCCTTGTACGGCTGGTTCAGCCTGGTGGAGCCCGCCCTGCTGGAGATGTTCTTTTACCCCGGCAACCTGGCGGTGAAAGCAGTTATTGGGAGTACGCTCACCGCCACTTTTCCGGCACTCGGGGTTTATCTCATCATCGAATGGATACGGGTAGAAAGGCACAACCGCCAACTTCGGGAAGAAAAGCTGCAGGCGGAGCTGAATGTGCTGAAAAACCAGCTCAACCCCCATTTCCTGTTCAACGCCCTGAACAGCATCTATTTTCTGATCAAAAAAGACCCCGATGCCGCCGCCGAAGCGCTGGCCGGCTTTTCCAACCTGCTTCGCTACCAGCTCTACCTGGCGGATGCCGAACGCATTCCGCTACGGCAGGAGCTGGACTACCTGGAGCAGTACATTCAGCTGGCCCGGTTGCGCCAGCCTGCCGGGCTGAACCTCACGCTCGCCCTGCCCCGGCAGCTCAACGGTGAACAGATACCCCCCTTGTTGCTGTTACCCTTGGTGGAAAACGCTTTCAAACACGTGGCCCGCAAAGACGGAGAGATCTGTATTGAAGCCTCTGTGGAAGGAGAAGAACTCCGTTTTTACATCCGGAATAACACTGGGCTTCAGCGGCGGACGGAGGCGGACAACGGCGGCATCGGCCTTCAGAACGTCCGGCGGCGGCTGAAACTGGCTTATCCGCAGAAGCACAACCTGGATGTCCGGGACGAAGGCCGCTGGTTTGAAGTTCATCTAAAACTGAACCTCTCATGAGATGCATGATCGTCGATGACGAACCCCTGGCGCGCGAAGGGCTGGCCGCGTATGTGGAAAAGATCGATTTCCTTTCTCTGGAAGCTGCCGCCGAGGATCCGCTGGAAGCATTGCCGGCTTTGGAATCAGGCCGGATCGACCTGCTTTTTCTCGACATTCAGATGCCGGGTATGAACGGCCTGGACTTCCTCCGCACCCTGGATAAGCCCCCACTGACCGTCATCACCACCGCCTACCCCAGCTTCGCCCTCGACGGCTACGAGCTGGAGGTGCTGGATTACCTTGTTAAACCCATTACTTTTCAGCGCTTCCTGAAAGCCGCTCTCAAAGCCCGGCGGCAACTACGCCTCCTCCAGGAAGCCGACGGGCGGCCCGATGGCCCCGGCTACATTTTCGTGAGATGCGAGGGCCGGATCGAAAGGGTCGCCCTCTCGGAGCTCCTGTTTGCCGAATCCATGGAAAATTACGTTCATCTCTATACGAAGGAAGGGCGGCTCACCACCTTGCTCGCCTTGAAAAACCTGGCGGAAGAATTGCCCACTCCTCCCTTCTACCGCGTTCATCGTTCCTACCTGGCTAACCTGCAGCATGTCCGGGCCCTGGAAGGAAACCTCCTGCATATCGGCCAACACCACATTCCCGTCAGCCGCCAGAACGCGGAAGCGGTGCGCAGGGCCCTGCTGAAAGGGCGCTTGCTGGAATAAAAAAATGATAGTAAGACTATCTGTTTCGCCGTCCCGATTCTCTCATGCGGGCGCTCACCGGGAAAAAGGCCTTAATTATTTTTTCTAAAATATCCAAATTTTGCGAACCGTAAAGCGTATGTTTTGTTTTGATAGTAAAACTATTATTTAGTATAGTTTTTCTTTTTTCAAACAACCTGGAACTATGGGTAACTTTCGAGTTCAAGATATTTTCATTCTAATCTGTTTTACTTTCGCAGCTGCTGGGCTTTCGGCCCAGCAGCCTCAGCTTGGCGCCTTTCAGTCGCGAGTGAGCGACAATCCGGTGATCGCCGGAGAGGGCATCACCCGCCATCTGATCATGGGAGACAACCTGATGGCGCAGGGCAAGTTCGAGAATGCCATCTTATCCTATGATAATGCCGTAGCGCAAAACCCCTATTTCGCTGAGGCCTACATTAAGCGCGCCATTGCCAAATACCGGCTGGGCAGGCTGGCGGAAGCCCAGCAGGATTATACTTTCGCCACCCGGATCAACCCTTATGTGGCGGATATGTACGGCTATGGAAACAACCTTCGCAAATTAAAAGTACTGGCCTTTGAGCCTGATGAACTGTCGGGCCGCCTCGAGATGGAGCGCCGTTTGGAATACTATCAGGCTTTGCTGGGCCCGGTGCAGGGAGAGGAGGCGGAAATTGACGCTTCCGCCCGCCTCGGAACTTTGTCCGCGCTCATCGAGCAGTTCCCGGCAGCTCCGGCATACTATCTGCAGCGGGCTCTGGTATACCTGGGCCGGACGGAACACAGAAGGGCCGCCGATGACCTCAACATGGTGCTGGCCATGGAGCCCGAAAATGCCCTGGCGCACGACCTCCTGGGGATAGCCTACCTGGAGGCGGATTCTCCGGAAGCCGCCGAGGAAGCCTTTGAAGAGGCTATCGAGCTGGACCCCTCCCTCGCTACCGCGGCCTATAACCTGGGGGTGATCCGCCAGCAGCAAATGCGCTACCAGGAAGCGATTGCCCTTTTTGACAGAGCCATTGAGCTGGATGTCGGCCTGGAAATGGCCTACTTCAACCGGGCGCTTGCCTACAAGGCTATGGGGAATGTAGATGCGGCCCTGCGGGACTATGGCCACCTGCTGGGGCAGGATGGCGAGCCCGGGGCCAAAGTATGGCTCAACCGGGGTATTACCAGAAAAATGTCGGGAGACATTATGGGCGCTCTGGCCGATATCGAGCAGGCCATAAAGCTGGCGCCCGAAGACAATGCCGTGTTGTACAAATTGCGCGGGAATATCTTCCTGCTGCTGGGCAACTATCTGGCGGCAGAATTGGACTACACGCGCTCCATCGAGCTGGACCCGGGCTTTGCCGAAGCTTATTACAACCGCGGTATCGCCAGAATACTGGGGTACAACCGGCCCGACGCCTGCCTGGATTTCCGGGAGAGCGCCCAACTGGGTTACGACAGGGGAGAAGAACAACTCCAGTATCTGTGCTCTTACTGATACCTGGGAAACAGGCAGTGGCCCCTGTTAATCAATCAATCATTCATTCATTCAATCATTCATTCATTCATTCATTCCATAAAAATACCAGGCACAGGGCCCGGGGAAACAAATTATGTGCAATGCTGAGATCAGCCCTGACCGGACAGTCAGCAGCCCGGGCCTCGTCCTGGTGCCGCAAGGCAACAACATCCTCCTTTTAACCATGTAAATCAATGTGCTATGAAAAAAGTAATGTTAGCAGTGGCTGCCTTTGCTTTCCTGCTTAGCAGCTGCACCGTCGTGCGCCAGGGTGAGGTTGGCGTGAAAAGGACTTTCGGTAAATATGCCGACCGCCCCTACACGGAAGGATTGAAAGTATATAACCCGTTCACCACCACGATTGTGAAAGTGCCCGTTCAAACCGAGAACATGGAGGTGGGCCTGAACCTGCCGTCCAAAGAAGGCCTCAATATCCGGGCGGAGATCTCCATACTGTACAACATTCAATCCAACAAAGCGCCCGACATATTGCGTTCTATCGGGAATGAGTACGAGAACAATGTGATCCTGCCGGTCTTCCGCTCGGCAGTAGCCGATGTGTCCGCCCGTTTCTATGCCAAAGACATGCATACCGGCGAACGGGGTACGATCGAATCGGCCATTCAACAACAGATGACCAAGCTCCTCGACGGCAAAGGGATCGTGATCGAGGCCGTGCTCATCAAGAGCATACAGCTGCCGCCCAACCTGGCCCGCGCCATTGAAGAAAAGCTGGAAGCCGAGCAGCGCGCCCTGCGTATGGAGTTCGTCCTCCAGGAAGAACGGCGCGAAGCCGAGCGCAAACGCATTCAGGCCGAAGGGGTACGCGACGCCCAGAATATCATCAGCCAGGGGCTGGACCCGCAGGTACTGCAGTTCAAGTCGATCGAAGCGTTCCTGGAACTGGCCAAATCGCCCAACACCAAGGTCATCATTTCAGACGGAGACCTCCCGGTGCTGCTCGGGCCGGCAGGAGAAGAGCCGATGCCCAGTAATACCGGCCTGAGAAGATAAATTTCCTATTTCGACTAAGCAAGTTCGTTGTCTTGTAAGGGGCTATTTCCTCCATAACGGAAATAGCCCCCTTTTCTTCGGACGGGCTGCTTTTAAGTGGCCCGTAATCATGAAATAGAGAAAAAAACCGGCTCCCTCCGCCTTGCTTTCAGCGCAATTGAACAGAGGGTAAGGCTACTAGTCTAATGTTGGACACTATTGATAGCCAAAGAGTTGCGGAACGCCCAAAGTCATTCCGACTTCCGCTTTCCGACTTCCGACTTTGTCCAACACTAGACTGTTAGCCGAGGGTAAAAATGACGGCTTCATTTTCAACCGGGAAGTTCCTTTTCCGGATCACATAGATTTGATAATTTACCGCCTCATCTAATCTGGAAATTTATGGACAACCTTACCCTCACCGGCGTGATCCCCCCGATGATCACCCCTTTCACCCGCGATGGGGCGGCCGATTTCGATGCCCATGCCGCCAATGTGAAGCGATGGAATGAGGCCGGCCTGCGCGGCTACCTTGTTTTGGGGTCCAATAGTGAAGCCGTTTACCTCAACGAAAGGGAGAAGCTTCACCTGATCGAACAGACGCGGGAGAACGCCGGCCCCGGCCACCTCATCCTGGCGGGAACCGGTATGGAATCTACCCGGGAAACCATCCATCTGACGAAAGAAGCAGCCAGAGCCGGCGCCCACGCCGCCCTTATTATCACCCCATCCTTCTATCAGGAGCAGATGAAAGACGAGGCCCAGGCCCGCCATTTCCTTGCCATTGCCGATGCTGCGCCCATCCCCGTGCTGATGTATAACGTAACCAAATATACCGGCATCAACCTTTCGCCCCGGGCGGTGGGGCGACTGAGCCGCCACCCGAACATCATCGGGATGAAGGACAGCTCCGGCAGCATCCCGCAACTGGTGCAGTATCAGCAGGCCACAGCCGGGGAAAATTTTACCATTCTCGTAGGCACGGCATCCGCCTGGTACCCCGCCCTTACACTGGGGGTGGATGGGGCTGTCATGGCCCTGGCCAACTGCGCTCCCCGGGAGTGCGTACGCGTTCAACAACTATTCGGCCAGGGGCAAAAGAAAGATGCCGAGGAGCTGTACCGCCGCCTGTTTCCCGTCAACCAGGCCGTGACGGCCACCTACGGCATCGCCGGATTGAAGTACGCTTGCACCCTGCGTGGCTATCAGGGTGGTTTCGTCAGAAGCCCACTGCCGGAACTGAATGAGCAACAAAAGGCGGAAGTAAAGGAAATACTGGAAGAGGCTGGTTTATTGGGGTAATTCTCCTTTTTCGCAACTCTGTCTCCCTCATCATCGGGGAAAAATGATAATTTAATCTGCGGCGCTGCGTTTTCATTTTGAACCAAAGCCCAACTGGCAGGTTCTATTACCACTTATGGGGATAAAAATACCGTTGTATGAATAGCGTCTTTCGATCCATACCCTTCCTGTACGGATTGGTGTTCTGCTTGCTAAGCTGTAACGCTTCTCCAGCTTCCGGCCAGGAACAGCCGGTTACGGAAACCAGGGAAACCCGCTGGCCAGAACCGGCAGCCTACGTCAAAGGAATTCCCGTTTATGAGGAATTCGGCCAGGTGGAGCCTTTTTTACATTTCGACAACGATACTACCTACATCATCAATTTCTGGGCGACCTGGTGCAAACCCTGCGTGGAAGAACTTCCGTATTTTGAAGAGTTCACCCGCGCCTATTCCGGAGAAAAAGTCCGGGTCATTCTGATCAGCCTGGATTTTCCGCGGCAATTCGAGCGTAAGCTGGCGCCTTTTGTCGAAGAGCGGAACCTGCAGTCTGTTGTCATCGCCCTGGCGGATGGCCGCTACAATGACTGGATCGACAAGGTGTCTCCGGAGTGGACGGGGGCAATACCGGCTACCTATATTTATAAAAGAGACAAATCCCGATTTATCGGCACTTCGGTCGCCAGTATGGCCGAGCTGGAAGCGGCAGTTAAGCTTTTGTAGTAAATTTTCCAACAAAAACCGTCATAAGCATGAAGCACCTTAATCTGATCTTCACCCTGGCGTTGGCCCTGGTTTCTTTTGCCTGCAAGGGAGACGCCAACATTGAGCAACAAACCAAGGAAAGCGAAGCGCCGGCTAAAACCGTGGCCCTCAAGCCCGATGGGGCCGGAATTGGGGATAAAGCGCCGGACTTCAAATTGAAAAATGTGGATGGTAAGGAATATTCCTTCCACAACATCAAGGATGCCAACGGCAATACGCCGAAAGGATACATCGTCATTTTCACCTGCAACACCTGCCCCTATGCGGTTGCCAGCGAGCAGCGCATTATTGACCTGCATAATAAGTATGCCCCCATGGGCTACCCGGTAGTGGCCATTCAGCCCAACGACCCGGCCATTCAGCCGGGCGACAGCTTTGAGGCTATGCAGAAGCGCGCCCAGGAAATGGAATATCCTTTCCTTTACCTCTTCGATGAAAGCCAGGAAGTGTTTCCCAAATACGGCGCCACTCGTACGCCGGAAGTATACCTTGTGGACAAAAGCCTGATCATCCGTTATCACGGCGCCATCGATGACAATGTGCGCGATGCGGATAACGTGAAAGAGAAGTTCCTGGAAAACGCTATTCAGGCAATAGAGAAGGGGGAGGAGCCGAAGCCGGCGGAAACCAAGGCGGTCGGCTGTGGGATAAAAGCGGCCTGACCGTTTTTTGAACACAAATGACGCGGGTTTTGCATGGTTTTCGAGGATGCTGGATTTGTTGCATATCGGTGAAAACCACGCAAGATCCGCGTCTGCTGTTATGGTTGGTAAAACTTTGGCTTTCCGGGGCGGAACGGCCCGTTGGGGCCTCCGGTTTCTGCGCCTGGCAAAAGAGAAAAAAAGGTAACGTAACTTACCTTTTACCGGCTCACTTTTTGAAATTTACGGGATATTCAGCCTGTTGTTCTCCAACACTCAATTGTTCAATAAATCCCTCCGCCCATTGCTTGACATCCGTTTTCCGGAGAACCTCCTGCATGGCCCTGAGGCGGGCTTCCTGTTCTTCCACCGGCATGGCTAAGGCCAGTTCGATGGCCTGCGCAATTTCGCTCACGTTGTTGGGGTTGACGATGATGCTTTCCCGGAGTTGCTGGGCGGCGCCGGCAAACTCGCTGAGGATCAGAACGCCTGGCCGGGACTGATGGGCCGCCACGTATTCTTTGGCGACGAGGTTCATCCCGTCCCGCCGGGGTGTGATCAGTGCGATATCGGCGCTGTAGTACAGGCCGCAGAGAATGGCGAAATCGACCGAGCGGTAGAAGTACCGCACCGGAGTCCAGAACGGCGTGCCGTATTTCCCGTTGATCTTTCCGCTGAACTCGTCGATCTCTTTCTTGAGCTGCTGATAGTGTTCCACTCCTACCCTGGACGGAACGATCAATTCCAGCAGCGCTACCTTCTTCCGGTATTCGGGGTTTTTCTCCAGAAAGCGGTCGAAACCTTTCAGGCGCTGAATGATGCCCTTCGAGTAATCGAGCCGGTCAACGGATAATATGATCTTTTTCCCTTCGTATTCCTCCCGGTATTCCGATACCTTTTCGATCACATTGGGTTCCTCCGCGCATTCGGAGAATTTCCGGTAATCGATGCCCATGGGGAAACTACCGGCCTTTATTTCCCGGCCATCCATCCTGAATACGTTAACGAAGGTTTCCAACCCAAGTATCTGATTAGCCGAATGGATGAAATAATCGGCGTATTGGGGCGTGTGGAAGCCGACCAGGTCGGCGCCGGCAAGGCCTTCGAGGATCTCCTTTCGCCAGGGCAGCAGCCGAAAGACCTCGTAGTGGGGAAAGGGAATATGCAGGAAAAAGCCGATCCTGGCATCCGGTATTTCTTTCCTGATCATCTGCGGGAGCAGCATGAGGTGGTAGTCGTGTATCCAGAAGACGTCTTCTTCCGAAGCATTGTCCAGCAGCCGGCGGCAAAAGGCCCGGTTGACATCTACGTAAGATTGCCAGTACTCGTCTTCAAATTGCGCGTACTGGCAGAAGTAATGGAACAAGGGCCAAAGGACTTTATTGCTGAAGCCGCGGTAATAACCCTCGTGGCCTTCCGGGGTGATCCAGATGGGGAAAAGGCTTCTTTCCTCCATGAAAGCTTCTATTTCGGTTCTTTCTTTTTTGGAAGGCGTATACATTCCAGGCCAGCCCGTCCACACCATGTCGTAGTCCTGCCGAAGGCCGGATAGCCCGGTGGCCAACCCGCCGCTCGTCTCTTCAACGGAGATCTTTCCTTCTTCTTTCTTTATTTTTACAGGTAGCCGGTTGGAGATGATCTGAAGTTTCATAGTGGAGGTTGTTGTTTGTTTATAGTTATCTTTTCATGATCGGAATTATTGTTGTCCGGGAAAGAGTTGTCAGGCAGTTTGACGGCATTTAGAAGCAAAGCTGGCGCCATTCAAACGGATCCAGAAGTTTTTGTGTTCAGGAGCGGCAGGTTATCCCACTATTGTAATTTCAACCATAGATCTTTTTGATCAGGGCATTGATGAGTAAAGTGAGCAGGGTAACTCCTGCCGCCAGGTAATAAAAGCGAAGCGCTACGCAGATGCCGGCGGCAGACGACATCAGTATGGTAGCAGCTGTGGTCAGGTAGTGTATGGTTTCATCCTCCCGGCTCTTGATGATGGTGCCGGCGCCGACAAAACTTACTCCGACAATAATGGCGTGCAGGATACGCGTAGGGTCAACCCCCAGCGCTTCGGCTGTGGTATCGCTGCCAACGTACCTGACGATAGACCGCCCCAGCACCAGGAACAGGGCGGAGGCGCCGGCAATGAGCATATTGGTGCGGAAGCCGGCCGGCTTTTCCCGCTGTTCCCGCTCAAGGCCGATGATACTGCCCAGCGCCATAGCGATGACGATGTCGAGTAATATCCTTAACTGAACCATTAGTTCCATAGGCGGATTTTTCTTGTCGGTGTTCTCTGATAGAACGATGCGCTATGGCCTATGTTCGTTTTAAAAGGCAGCCAAAAAAGGGCATCGAACATCTGCCGCCCGGCCCCGGTTCAAAAAAAGGCTGTCCTTTTTTTCAAACCAGAACAGAATAATGAGAGGATCACTTAGTCTTGGAAGAATATTCGGCATTCGCCTTCAGGTTCACTGGACCTTTGTACTGATCATAGCCTGGGCCATATACATCGGCTGGAGCCAGGGAGGCACCACGGAGGCGGTACTGTGGACGGTAGCCCTTGTGCTGGCCATTTTCGTTTGTGTGGTGCTGCATGAGCTGGGCCATTCCCTGACCGCCCGGCAATACGGCATCACTACCCGAAAGATCACCCTGCTGCCAATCGGCGGGGTGGCCAGCCTGGCGCGCATGCCGGAAGACCCCAAGCAGGAATTGCTGGTCGCCGTGATGGGGCCGGCGGTCAATGTCGTCATTGCGGGAATTTTGTACTTCTTCGTCCGTTCTCAACTGGATGTGTTGCAAAATCCGGAAGAGGCGCAACAGTTTTTAAAAACGGTGACTGCAGAGAATTTCCTCATCTACCTGTTCAGTACCAACATCGTACTGGTCGTCTTCAATGCCATTCCTGCCTTTCCAATGGATGGGGGGCGGGTGCTGCGCGCCTTGCTTTCCTTCCGTATGGACCGGGTGCGCGCCACCCAGATTGCCTCCAACCTGGGCCAGGTGATCGCCGTATTCTTTTTCTTCATCGGCTTTGTCTCCAACCCCATTCTTATTTTCATCGGCCTGTTCGTCTTCTTTGGCGCTTCGGGCGAATATATGATGATCCAGCAGATGTCGATCCTCAAAGGACATAAGGTGCGCGAGGCCATGATGTCGGACTTCACTACTCTCAGCCCGGATGACAACCTGGAAAAAGTGGGCGAGGTGCTGCTCTCGGGGACGGAACGCCACTTTGTCGTCGCGAACAACGGTTCCGGTGTGGCGGGGGTCCTCTACAATGAGAAGATCAAGGAGGCCTTTCAGAATAAGCGCACCGGCCTTTCCGTGTCGGATATGATGGACAAGGACTACAAGACGGTAAGCCCCGATGAGGAGCTCAGCCAGATCTACCGCACGGTGCAGGGCCGGCGGCAGAAATTCTTCCCGGTCATGGAAAACGGCGAACTGGCCGGCACCATCGATATGGAGAACATCAACGAGTTCATGATGATACAGGCGGGGCTGGATTATTGATGGGAATGGCTCTGGTCAGCAGGCACCTGGTTGGCAACTATGGATTGCATTATTTGATACAGCGCATAAGTCTTTCCTCCCCGCCGACAGCCGGTAACAGTTTTACTCTTCGCCTTCCTTCAACTTCCTCATCCTCATTTCCAACTCCCGCGCCTTGGCCTCGATCTCCTGCTCCAGTATCTGCTCCTCCATCTCCAGCTGTTGCATTTCGTGCTGCAGGCCCATCATTTTCAACTCCATTTCCTGCTCTTTCATTTCGAGTTGTTGCTCCAGTTCGAAGCGCCGGTTTTGGAGCTCCTGTACGGCCTTTTGCTTTTCGAATTCCTGCTGGCGCTGGTTTTTCCGGGCTTCGAACATGCGCAGTTCCAACGTTTTTTGCTGTTCCAGCAGTTCCCGCTGAGCCTGCTGGAATTCCTTGAGTTTTTGTTGCCGTTCCGGCCCTTCGGCCTCTTCGAGGGCTTCGGCCTTCAGTTCCAGGGCGTGCTGTTTCTCCTCTATTTCCATACGGGCGGCATCCAGCTCGTGTTGGGCCAGCTCAAATTCGCTTTCCTGCATTTCTCTTTCATGTTCTTTATTGCGCAGTTGCATTTCCAGCTCCAGCATGGCCTTTTGGGTGGCCTGCATTTTTTCCTGGGTTTCCTTGCGCAACTCCAGTTCCTTGCGTTGAATGGCCTGCGCTTTTTTGCGCAGTTCTATTTCGTGGGCCCGCATCTGTTCCTGGAGTTGGCGGGCTTCCTCTTCGATCCGGCGGGCATCGGGAGGTATCGTGTCGGCCCGGATGGCCTCCGGTTCAGGAATAATTGCCGGGGCAGGAGCTTCTTCAAGATAGGGAGCGGGTTCAGGCCGGGCCTCTGCAGGCGGAGCTTCTTCCACCGATTGGGCCTCTTCCAGCGGCTCTGTTATTTCCGGTTGGGTTTCGGCCGGAAGAGTAGCCGTAGAGGGGGCGCCCTGAAAGGCCAGCAGCGCCAGGCAGATGCAAACGGTAGAAATGGACCAGAAGGCTTTGGCGGCCACCTGTCGTTTGTCGTTGCGCTGCAGCAGGCGCTGAATGCGGCTCAGCACACTGCCGTCTTTGCCCAGGAATGCCATGGCGGGAGTGGGGCCGTGAAGGCGCCATTCTTCCATCAGCGCCAGGGAGCGAACGAGCGAAAGCGTGTCGCCGGTCATCTCCACGGCCAGGTCGTCGCAGGCATGCTCCCGTTCCACCCTGATCTTTTTACTGATCCACCACATCATGGGGTTGAAGAACAGCAGGATCTCCACCAGCGATATAAAGAGATTGATCAGATAATCATTTCGGCGGACGTGCGCCAGCTCGTGGGCCAGCACAGCTTCCACCTGCTCCGGAGGAAGGCCGGCAAGCAAACCGGCCGGCAAGAGGATTATCTGTCGGAGGGCGCCTACCACCATGGGGCTATGGATGCGGTGGGTTTCCCGAAGCTCTACCTCCCGGCGGATGCCCATCCGTTCTTTTATCCGCGCCAGCTTTTCCAGCCAGATGGGTTCGGGCCGGCGGCTGCGGTAATGCCGCAGGTGCTGTATATAGGCGATCTCGCCCAACATCCGCAAGCCAAGCAGGAGGACGCCCAGCAGCCAGCCGGTTACCAACAGGGGCAGGTGCTGTTCAAAATAGCTCAGATAAACAGCCGGGTGATCATGGGCAGCTTCTCCCGCCGCCGATGCCGGAATGCCAGAGGGCGCCCCCTGCGTTGCGGAAAATAAAAGTGTTACCTCTTCGTTTGGGGCCGGGCCGGGTTCGTAGATCCAGGCAAAAGTGCTGATGCAGGCCAGCAACAAAACCAGCATGGCCGAGAGGGCAAGCCGGTACCGAACTTTGGCAGACAGGCCGCGCGCCAGGATCAGCCCTACGGCCAGCAGCAGCGCAATGGCCGCTCCCTGCCAGAGTGAATGCAAAAGCGCCCAGCCCAGCGCCTCGGCCAGGCTGTCGTCAATCCAGTGGGTGATGGTACTCATTTTTTATCTTTTTCCAGTTCTTCAATAATTTTTTTGATCTCCGCCAGGTCGCGGGCGCTGGCCTTCTCATGGCCCAGGGCCTGCATGGCCAGCTTCAATGGGGAACCCCGGAAAACCGTGTCGACCAGCTTGTCGACAATGTTCTCCTGGACGGCCTGCTCTTCAATGGCCGCTTCGTAAAGGTGGGTGCGCCGCGAGGTGTCCCGCCGCAGGAACTCCTTATCCACCATCACCTGCATCATCTTCAGCGTGGTGGTATAAACGACCTCCCGGTTTTTGCTCAACTCCATGTTGACGAAACGAACGCTGGACGGGCCGTGCTCCCACAATACCTGCAGGACTTCCAGTTCGGCATCCGTGGGCTTTCTTTCTTTATGCATAACTTTTTATTCTAAACTACGATGGCTGTCGTATTGCAAATATATACGACACTTGCCGTAGTTTGCAAGTTTAACGTACGATAATTGTCGTACTTTAACATTTAAAAAGCTTCAGCCTGGTTTAAACCCAATTTTTTATACGAATGAGGGAGGTTTTAACAAAATATTAATACCCTGAAATAATATTCCAGCCGTCTAAACTGTTTTGTTGAATGGGTTTGGCCTTATTGAATTTGTTTGGGGTATCTTTTTGACGGCTGGACAAATTCAAAGGAAAAAATTAACACGGATCTATGGGGTTGAAAACAGTATGGAAAAAACTGGCGGTACAGCCGGCTCGGGCAGGGGGTAAGGTATGCCTTTTCTGCCTGTTCTCTCTTTTGATTTTCGGCTCGAAACGGCTGAAATGCCAGGATATTTCTGCGACGCGCTTTTTTACGATCGATTACCAGACATTGGGGGCTCCCAACCAGTTGGTGCCCCGGCAGGGAGGCTTTGTTCCGTCCAGCGCTTATGAACCCAACCACCTCATCAAAGCAGAGCTGAAATTTCCGGTTAAGTTGAAGGGCAAGACCAGGATCTTCGGCGAGCTCCAGTACAATAATGAGTATATTTACGGCATTCACGCCCCTATCGATGAAGATGGGGTAGATCCTCTAAAACTGCATGAATCCAGCCTTTCCTTCATTCTATCCCATAAATTCAACAACGGTTACAGCCTGCTCGGCAAGTTCGGCCTCGGCAACAGCTCCGACCACTTCCTGAATTCTGACCACAACGCCATCACGTGGAATAATTCCGTTTTGCTGCAGAAGGAGAACGCTAATGGCAAATACGGCCTGGGCGCTTCCTGCGGGCTGGGCTTTCTGGGAAGGCTGAGCATTATGCCCCTCCTCCTTTACCAGCGGGAGCTTCCCCGAAACTGGGAACTGGACCTCCTGCTCCCCGCCAAAATACTGGCGATCAAGAAACTCACGAACAGTTCGCGCTTCCTCATGGGCGTAAAGGGCAGTACGGGCAATTACTTCCTCTCCGGCATGGCCATGGACAACCTCAACGGCCTGAACTACCGCCGCCTGAATGCCAATGCCATTGTAGGGTATGAAAGGCTCATTAC